>NZ_AUHY01000030.1 GCF_000423425.1 Meiothermus rufus DSM 22234
CGTGCTCCACGACCTCTCGCAGCTGCACGCCGTGGCCGTGGAGCTGGACGGCGAGGCCTGCCTCACCCGCACCGAGCTGGTCGGGCAGGCCTACGAGGCCTTCAAGGCCGTGGGCCTGCGGCCGCCGGCGCGGGTCCAGCCGCTGCCACGTCCCGAGACGACCCCCGCCGGGTAGTGTAGTGGTACGCGACCCCCGTGTGCCCAAGAAAGCCTTGTGTTTCAAGGGTTCTCAAGGATCACGGTGTCAAAGTCGAGCTTAACTGAGGCTATTTCTAAGCGAAAATTTGGCACTTAGAGGTTATGATGAAGCATGCAGCCCACAAAACTCTGCTCACTTGCTCAAACATAGGACTAGCTGCCAGGAGGTTAGCCGTGAAGCTGGGTGCCAAGGTTCGCCACGAACTCCTCTCCCGCATCAGCGCCCACCCGGATGTTCTGCGGGGCAGGCCCCGCCTCAAAGGAACCCGTATCGCAGTGCACATGGTGCTGGAAGCTTTGGCCTCACAGATGTCCATCGAAGAGGTTCTGCTGCAGTGGCCCGAGCTGACCCGCCAGGACATCCAAGCCGCTTTACTATACGGGGCCCGTGCCACCAACTACGAGTGGATTGCCCTGCACGAGGAGTAATGCGCATTCTGCTAGACGAAAACATTCCCCAGCGGGTGCTGTGGTGGCTGATTGGAGAAGGCCACGAGGCGCTGAGCGTGCGGGAGGTAGGGCTGAGTGGGCGCTCCGATGCCCAGCTGTATGCCTATGCCGCGCAGCATGAATACGTCCTGGTTACGCTCGATCTGGACTTCTCCGATCCGCTGCGCTTCCCCCTTGGCTTTCCCCGCATCGTGCTACGCCCAGGCGTCATCGACCCCGAGCTAATCCGCCTGCTTCTTCGCGATGTGTTTCGGCTGGGCTATCCCCTCTGGGGCGAGCTGTATGTAGTTCAGCCCGAGGGCATCGCCCGGTATAGTGAGGTACTGTGAAGTGGGTGGAGTGTCCCCGCGACGCCTGGCAAGGGCTAAAGGGATTCATCCCCACCGAGGAAAAGGTGGGCTTCCTGCGTAAGCTGCTCGAGGCCGGGTTCAAGAACCTAGACCTGACCAGTTTCGTATCCCCCCAATGGGTTCCCCAGCACGCCGATGCCGCTGAGGTGCTGGCGGCCTTGCCCCCGCCGGAAGGACGGGAGTACCTGGCTATCATTGGCAACCAGAGGGGCCTAGTGCGAGCATTGCAGGCCCCCCACCTAACCACCCTGGGCTACCCCTTCTCCATCTGCGAGACCTTCCAACGTAAAAACCTCAATCTGGGCATTGAGGAATCCTGGCCGGTGCTGGAACAACTCATCGCCGAAGCCCAGGGGCTGCGGTTTGTGGTTTACCTCTCCATGGCCTTTGGCAACCCCTACGGCGAACCTTGGGAACCGGGCCTCACCGCTTCCTTCGTACGGCAGGTGCGCGAGCTGGAAGGGGTTTCTGGTATTGTGCTGGCCGATACCTATGGGGTAGCCTCAAAAGAGGCCATCGCCCAGACCCTATGGGCCGTGGCCCAGGAAGGGCTCGAAAACCTGGGGGTGCACCTGCACAGCCGGCCCGAGGAAACCCTAGAGAAAGTCGAGGTCGTTTTAGCCGCCGGGATTCGCTGGTTGGAGGGCGCCTTGGGGGGGATTGGTGGCTGTCCTTTTGCTGGGGATGCGCTGGTAGGCAACCTGGCCACCGAGCAGGTACTGCCCTACCTGAAGGAGCGTGGCTTCGACCTGGGCATCCCCTTGGAGCACCTCCCCAGGCTGGCCCAAGAGGCCCTCGAGCTGCGCTGGCGCTATGGCTAGTCAGCCACGGCGCAAGCCCAGCAGCAGCCCAGCCACAAAAGCCCCGCCAAAAGGCAGGTTGGTGGTGAGCACCTGCACCAGGCCATCCCAGGCCGACTTGATCTGCTCCTGCTGCAGCAGCGGCTCCACATCGCGCTGGATGCGGGTCCAGTCCACGTTGATGTAGCCCATCGAGGCCAGCACCTGCACCACCACAAAGATCAAGCCCAGGATGATGGCCACCCAGCGCCCTACCGTTTTTATGGCGTAGCCCACAGCAAAACCAGCCAGCCCCCCGAAGGTGAGCTGCCCGATGTACGGTTGAATAAGGTCCACTTCTCTATTGTGCCATGCCCACCCAAAGAGGTCAGCCTTTTTTGCGCATGACCTCGAGGGCATCCCACTGCTCCTTGGTCACCGCGTCCAGAACGTTAAACTCTCCCGCATTCCAAACCGACTCGCCCCCGTCAATGGTGATTACATCCCCAGTGATAAAGCCAGCGTAGTCGGAGATTAGGTAAGCCGCTAGGTTGGCTAGTTCGATGTGCTCGCCCACCCGGCCCAGGGGTACTTTCTTCTCGAACATTTGGGCAATCTCCGGGGTGGGCATCAGGCGGCTCCAGGCCCCTTCAGTGGGGAAAGGGCCGGGGGCAATGGCGTTCAGACGAATACCGTACTTGCCCCACTCCGCAGCCAGAGAACGGGTCAGCACCACTACCCCCCCCTTGGCCGTGGCCGAGGGCACCACATACCCCGAGCCGGTCTGGGCATAGGTGGTGGCAATATTGAGCACGGTGCCCTTCTGCCCTTTGGCAATCCAGCGCTTGCCGACCTCGAGGGTGCAGTAGACCGTGCCGTGCAACACGATATTCAGCACCGCATCGAAGGCCCGGTAGGATAGCCGCTCGGTGGGCGAGATAAAGTTACCGGCAGCGTTGTTGACCAGCACATCAATCCGGCCAAAATGGGCCTCCACCGCATCCACCATGGCCCGCACCGCCTCGGGGTCGCGCACGTCTACCGGGGTGGCAAACACCTCCCCCCCGGTCTGCTGCATCATCTCCTGGGCCGCCTGGGCGATGGTCTCGGCCCGGCGGCTGGTGATAGCCACCTTGGCCCCCAGTTCCAGGAAACGTGTGCTCATCGAGCGGCCCAGGCCGGTGCCGCCACCCGTTACCAACACTACCTTATCTTTGAGGAGTCCAGGCTCAAACATAGCTTCACCGTAGGGGATACTCTACCGCGAGGGGCCCAAAGGGTGAAGCAGCTTCACCCCTCCAGCCTACTGCATAGCCAGTCGGGCAGCGGTTTATGCCAGTCCGAGCCGCTGAGCGTCGGCTTTCATGGCCTCGAGCACGAAAGCCATGTGCTCGTCGAGGTCTACCCCCAGTTCCTGGGCTCCGCGCACAATGCCCTCACGGTCGACCCGAGCAGCAAAGGCTTTGTCCTTGAACTTCTTCTTCAAGCTGGAGAGCTCGAGGCTCTGGATGCTCTTATCGGGCCGGACGTAGACCGCCGCGGTGATCAGCCCCACCAGCTCATCTACCGCGAACAGCGCCTTGGCCAACAGGGTATGACGGGGGTACTCGGGCACATCGGCGTGGCCCAGGATGGCCTCGAGCACGTCCTCGGGGTAGCCCATCTCGCGCAGCATCTCTACCCCTTTGAAGGGGTGGGTTTCAGGGGCTTTTTCGTAGTCGAAATCGTGCAGAATACCGGTGATGGCCCATTTCTCCTCGGGTTCACCAAACCGGCGGGCATAGGCCCGCATGGCCGCCTCCACCGCCATCATGTGCTTGCGCAGGCTTTCCGAGGAAGTCCAGCGCTGCATTAAGGCCAGGGCATCTTCGTAGACCATGTAGATTGCCATGTTTCCCATTCTCGAAGGGCCTAGGCCACAGGGTCAAGGGCTATGGGGTGGGCTGGGCAGCCGCTTTTGCACGCCGCCGCAAGACTCGTTAGGATGACAGCGTGGCAGATAAAGCAACCCACCCTTTTTCCTCTCTGCTCATCGGCTATGGTGAGGATGCCCACCGCCTGGGTGAGGGGCGTGAGCTGTGGCTGGGGGGTCTTCGGGTCGAAAGCGAGCGAGGCGCCATAGCCCACTCCGATGGCGACGTTATCCTGCATGCTTTGGCCGATGCGCTGCTCTCGGCTTTTGCCCTAGGGGACATTGGCAGTTACTTTCCCGACCACGACCCCAAATGGAGGGGGCTGGAGAGTCGGGTGATCCTCGAGGTGGTGCTGCAAAAGGTACGGGAGAACGGTTACCGGCTGAGCCAGCTTGCCGCGGTGGTGGTGTTGGATCGGCCCAAGCTGGGGCCCTACCGCACGGCCATACAGGAAAATCTGGCCCTTCTCACCGGGCTGGACAAAAAACGGGTAGGCCTTACCTTCAAGACCTCCGAGGGGCTGGCTCCCGACCACGTGCAGTGCCGGGTGGTGGTTCACCTCGAGCCCACCCCAGAAAAGTCTATTAGCAAATAACCATGCCGCACGGGCAATTCCTCGAGTTCTTGTCCTGGGCTGGCCTTCTGGCCTTCGGGGCCTCAGGCGCCTTGGCAGCAGTGCAAAAGCGCTTCGACCTGGTGGGTATTGTGGTGCTCACCGGGGTCACCGCCATGGGGGGTGGGGCCGTCCGGGATGTGCTGGTAGGCTCGCTACCCGCGGCCTCGCTGCGCAACGAGGCGGTGCTGTGGATGGTCTTTGTCCTGGCCCTGGGGGTATGGCGCTTTCACCGCCGCATAGGCCGGCTCGAGCGCCCCATCTACTACCTGGACACGATAGGCATGGGGTTGTTCGCCGCTTTGGGGGCCGAGCGGGCCTTGGCCTTTGGCCTGGGCTTCTGGGGCAGCGTTTTTGTGGGCACGGTCTCGGGGGTGGGTGGGGGTGTCCTGCGGGATGTCCTGGCCGGGGAGATACCCGGCATCTTCTACCGTAACCGCGACCTCTACGCCTCGGCAGCAGCGGGCGGGGCCGCGGTGGTTTTCCTGGTCTACACCTTCCTACCCTTCTATTCGGCCTTAGCGGTGGTGCTGGGGGCTTTGGTGGCCATCGCCCTGCGGCTTTCGAGCCGCTGGCTGGGCCTGGGCCTTCCTGGGCCGCGGGACTAAGGCCCGGCCTCCTCTAGCGCTTCATCCTCGAGCCCACCCTCCTCGGGGTTGCGCTTCATCACCTCCCGCAATACCGCGGTGGCATAGGCCCCTTTAGGTAGGAAGAAGCTGAGCCAAAGGCCCTCCGGGCTGGCCTCTACCCCCCAGTCGCGCAAGGGAAAGCGGATCAGGCGGCGGTCGCCCCGGCGGGCGGCAAAGTCCTGGCGCGAAAGGCCATAGCCCTGCAAAACCTGGTCCTCCAAAACCCGGGCTGGCCCCTGGGCCTCGCGGTACTTTTTGCCAAACAAAGGACCCGTAGCGCTGATCTCAAAGCGCTGGGCCCGGGGGTTCTCGGCCGCCGCATCTTGTACCACGAACTCCCCTCCGGTGTCGTGTTTCTTGGCCACATCGCCCTCGATCACCTGGTCAAACAGGCCCATCTCCAAGCGCAGCGCCAGCCAGTGGTTGAACAGCAGGCTTTGCAGGCTGGCCGAAAGGAACTTCTTCAGCCAAGGTGGGCTGTGCAGCCGGCCTTCCTTGAGCAGCCGATAGCCCCTAATCGGGTTCTGCCCCCCGAGGCCAAAGCGCTGGGGCCCATAGTAGTTGGGCACCCCCTGCTGGGCCAGCCGATGCAGGATGGTCTCTGCTCGGGCTAAAACCTGAGGCGCCTCGGGGCAGCGTAGAAGGATACGAAAGCGGTTGCCCAAAAGGTGGCCTACCCGCAGCTTGTGAGGGTGCAAGGCCGCCTCGAGCACCCGCACCCCAGGAAGCTCATATAGCACCTCCAAGCGGGACTGGTAGCGGGCTGGAAGGCTAAACCACTGTCGGGTAAGGGCGTGTTTGTCCTTAAGGCCGGCTACCCCTATCTGGGCCTCACCTATGCCCAACCGGTCGCGCAGAAACTCGAGCACCGCCCGGGTGGTCAGCCCCTCCTTCTCGATGTGCACGAACAAATGCTCGCCCTGGCCGGCTGGGCTGTAGGCCGGCACCTCGTAGACCTGAAAATCGCGGGGCTGCTGGCGTATGCGCCCTTCCACCCCAGGCAGCTCAGGGGTTAGATAGGGGTAGGCGTTGAAGTCGAAGCGCAGTTCAGGAAGCTCAAGCATACATTCTCCACCGCCGATTGTAGGGGCAAAACCCGTTAGCATAGTGACCGTGGACCCGCAGGACTTCGCTGCGCTCGAGGCCCGTTTTGCCCATCACCTGACCCGGCTGGTGCCCGAAGGAAGCCTGGTGGCTGCTGTTTCAGGGGGTGGGGATTCGGTAGCCTTGCTCTTGCTCCTGACCGCTACCCCACGCCAGGTGGTGGTGGCCCACCTCGACCATGCGCTGCGCCCGGAGTCGGCAGCGGAGGCCCGCTGGGTAGAGGCCCTGGCCCGCCGGCTGGGGTATGCCTTCGAGTCGGATCGGATCGAGGTAGCCCGGATCGCCCAGGAGCGAGGTGAGAACCTGGAGGCTACCGCACGGGAACTACGCTATGTCTTCCTGGCCAAGGTGGCCAAAAAACATCGGGCCCAGGCTGTACTGACCGCCCACACCGAGGACGACCAAGCCGAAACGGTATTGTTGCAGCTTGTACAGGGCACCGGGCGGGGGCTAGGCATACGGCCCAAGCGGGGCAAGGTGGTGCGGCCCTTGCTGGAAATAAGCCGCAGTACCCTACGGGCCTACCTCCGGCACAAAGGCCAGGACTGGCTCGAGGATGTGAGTAACGCCGATGTCTCGATGGATCGCAACTACCTGCGTCTGGAGGTCTTTCCCCGGCTCAAGGCCCGCTTTCCTCAGGTCAATACCACCCTGGCCCGCTTTGCCGCCATCTCCCAGCTCGACGACGAGGCCCTAGACCCCCTAGCCGCGCAAATTCTGCTACGCGATGGGCGCTGGCCCTGTCCAGCCTACCGGGTAGCCCCGCTATTGCAGGCCCCCAGCGGGCTGCGCCGCCGGGCCTTGCGGCAGATGCTCGAGCACATCCAGCTACGGCCCGAGACCGCCTGGATTCTCCAGCTCGAGCGGGCGCTACAGGGCGAAGCCTTCACCCTACCCGAAGGCTGGCAGGTCCGCCGCCGCGACGGTACCCTGTTTCTGATCCCGCCCACGGCCACGGCCTTCCCCCCCTGGCGCGGCTCCAGGCTGCCCCAGCCCGGCGACCAGATCGAGCTGCCCCAGGGCCGGATGCGGCTGGTAGATTTTCTAGCCGAGCACGGTGTACCTCCCGAGCTCAAGCAGGTCTGGCCCGTGCGAGCGGTGGGACAACAGGTGCAGGAGGTATGGAACCTCTGGCCCGAGGAAGAGGACCTCGAGCACATGCGCAGTGCTCTGGCGCAAGCCCAAAAAGCCTTCAAGCAAGGCGAGGTGCCCATTGGTGCGGTGGTGGTCTGGGATGGGGAGGTGCTGGCCCAGGCCCACAACCAGGTAGAGCAGAACCAAGACGCCACCGCCCACGCCGAATTCATCGCCCTAAAGCAGGCCTTAGCCCTCGAGCGAAGCAAGGTGCTGCCGGGGGCCACTGTCTACGTAACCCTCGAGCCCTGCCCTATGTGCTTCGGTGCCCTGGCCGAGGCCCAGGTGCGGCGGGTGGTCTACGCGGTGGAAAACCTCAAGGCCGGAGCGGTTACGATCCACCGCCTGAACCCCCCCTTTGCCTGGGAAGGAGGCTGGCTCGAACGCGAGTCGGCCCGGCTGCTGCGTAGCTTTTTCGCCCAGAAGCGCTAGCCCGACCCTACAGGTCGTACCAGGGTGGGGTGCCGCGGAAAAGCTCGAGGGGTTCCCCCAGCACCTCCGCCCGCCCCGCCTCAACCAGCGAGATGACCTGGGGCGGACAGCTTTCCACACAGGCGCCACAACCGGTGCAGGCCGATACCCTCAGCTTCAACACGTACTCCTCCCCCTCGCGCTCGCGCTCCACCGCCTTGGTAGGACAGACGTTGGTACAGACTGGGCAAAGGGTGCAGCCCTCGGCCACCCTTATGCGGGGCCAGCGCACCCCAGAGGCCCGGTAAGCCGCCAAACGGCGCAGCCGCAACTCAGCAGGCAGCTCGGCCCGGCGGTCTTCGGAGGGTTCATCCTGGGGCAAAGGCAGGTTGGGCACCAGCTCCGCCGCTCCCCGCTTGGCCCCGCCAAACATGGCCCCAAAAAACTCCCGCCGGCCTACTGCGGCGCCCCGCAGGGCCTCTTGCTGCAAGTGCACCTCGAGGCCGGGAAAGTAGCGGCGGGCCTCCTGGGCCACCTGCTGCACTTTTTCTGGGACGGAAGGCCCCCCAATCTTGCAGTGGGCACAGTCCCCGTGGGCCAGGGTAAGGGGGCCAAACCTCGAGGCCGCCTCGGCCAGCACCCCCGGGGTTAGCTGCCCCAGGCAGTGAACCTCGTCCCCCGCGCCTGGAGCCTTGGCGCAACGGAGCTGGCCCCGACCCCGGTAGAGCTTCTCCTGAATGGGCCCTAGGGGAAACTCCAGGGCGATTCCCGGGCAGGCCGAGGTGCAAAGCCCGCAGCTGGTGCACTTCACCTCATCTATCTCAACGGTAAAGCTCTGCAGGTTAATGGCCTGGTGCGGGCAGGCCTGCTGGCACTTGTCGCACCCCCCCACGCTGTTGCGCTCGAGCAAACAGCGTGGCCCAGTGTAGTCGGGGGTTGGGTCGGTCAGTTTGAGGAAAGCGCCTACCAGGTTGTCCAAAAGCCCCACGCCTATCAGGGTACAAGGTGAAGGGGTCTACCGTAAGGGGCTGTAGGCTCAAACCCTCGAGGCTTCCTTGGGCATCAGATCTTCAATAGCCTTCAAGAAGGCCTCGAACTGGGCAAAGTCTAGCTGCTGTTCGCTGTCGGAAAGGGCCACCTTGGGGTTGGGGTGTACCTCCACATGCACCCCATCCAGCCCCGCCGCTAGCGCCGCCCGGGCCAGCGGGGCCAGCAGGTCGCGCCGCCCTGCGGCATGGGTCACGTCCACAATAACCGGCAGGTGGGTTAGCTGCTTGGCCAAAACCGCCGCGGAAAGGTCGAGGGTGTTGCGGGTCCACTTCTCGTAGGTACGAATACCCCGCTCACACAAAATAACCTCGGCGTTCCCTTGCGAAAGGATATACTCCGCGCTGTAAAACCACTCCTCGATGGTCTGGGCAAACCCCCGCTTGAGCAAAACCGGTTTGTTGGCCCGGCCCACCTCGCGCAGCAGGGCGAAGTTCTGGGCGTTACGGGTGCCTACCTGCAGGATGTCGGCATACTGGGCCACCAGCTCCACATCGCGGGTATCCATAACCTCGGTTACAAAGACCATCCCATAGGCATCGGCGGCCTGGCGGCCCAGCCGCAAGGCCGGCTCCCCCATCCCTTGAAAGCCGTAGGGGGAGGTGCGGGGCTTATAGGCCCCTCCGCGCAATACCCGCACCCCACGCTCGGCCAGAAAGCGAGCGGTGGAAAGCATCTGCTCTTCCGACTCAATCGAGCAGGGCCCGGCCACCAGCACCTTGCCCTGACCAAAGACCACATCACCCACCCGAACCCTGGTATCCTCGGGCTTGACCTGGCGCGAGTAGAGGAATTTCTGCTTGTCCTGCCGTTCTTCTAAGTCCAGCGAGGCCTTGAAAATCTCCTTGAACAGCCGCTTGATGGTCTCCGCCGGATAGGGGCCCGGGTTTTCCGCAGTAAGGTAGGCTAGCATCTCCTCCTCGCGTTTAGGGTCGTAGTGGGGCAGCCCCAACTCGGTCTGGATGCGCCCGATCTCGCTCACCAGCCGGCCCCGTTCGGAAAGCAAGCGAAGCAGTTCCCGGTTGATGCGGTCGACGTCCTTACGCAGCTGTACAATTCGCTGATCCATGAGCTCAATGGTATACCAAGAGGGAGGGGCTCGAGGCAAGGCGCGGCTACCGCTTCTTGCTTCTTCGGGCTACACCGGGCTTAGGTGCCGGGCCCGCTGGCACCGCCAGTGTAGCTGGGGGGTTCTCCCGCCCTCCCTTCCACCGCCCAAGCATGTACAAGGCCAGCAAGATCAGGGGAACGGAAACTATCTGCGTTGCTGTAAACAGGCCAATGCCGGCCTCCTCATTCAGGTAAACCCTAAGCCAAAGGGGGTTTAGGCGGAAGGTCTCCTCGAAAACCGAGCGCAGCAAGCTATACCACAGCACGAACTGCCAAAACACGTAGCCGTAGGCCCGGTTCTGCCGCAACCAGTAGAGGGCCAGAAGCAATAGGGCCACCCCGATTAAAACCCCGTAGAGCTGGGTAAAATGCACTGGCCCCCGCACAATAGTCTCCGGTGCACAGGTGTATACCTGGCTGATGTCCTGGATGCCGGGGCATACCCCAGGAAACCCCTTGGCCCAATCGGGCCAGGTAAACCCGATGGGCCAGTTGGTCAGGCGTCCCACGGTATCGGAGCCGTTCATAATGTTGCCCAACCGCCCAGCCGCCACACCCAGGGCAATTCCCGGCACCACCGCGTCTAAATAGGCCCAGATGGGTATTTTGTAGCGGTAGTAGTGGTAGATGAAGGGAATCAACCCCCCCACAATGGCCCCGTGGAAGGACAACCCCCCCTGCCAGATATACAAGGCCGCGGCCGGGTTGGTGCTAAACTCACCGGGGCTGGTGAGCACGTAGCCCACCCGGGCCCCCACCACCCCCCAGATCACCGCCCAAAAGGCAATCTGCTCGAAGCGGTCGGGGTCGAAACCCCAGCTTTTCAGCAAGCGCTTCGCGATCTCAAAGGCGGCAAATATCGCCAGCACCAAGAAAAGCCCGTACCAGCGAATCTGCAAGGGGCCGATTTCGATTAGGATAGGATCCATTCCTACCTCCGGCTACTGGGCTAGCTTCTTCTCCAGGCGCTCGAGGGTAAACTTGCCCTCGAGCAGCACCTTACCCTCTTTGAGGAGTACCGGAACCCGAAAGGTATAGACTTTGCGCAGCTCTTCATCGGCATCCACATCCTGCCAAAGGTAGTCGATGCCTTGGGCCTTCAGCAGGGCCTCAGCCTCCTGGCAGAGGTGGCAACCTTTCCGGCTGATCAACACATAGCCCATCTGGCCTCCAAGTATAGCCGGGGCCTCAAAAGATAGCCATCAGCACCAACACCCCCATCACCAGGTGAATCAGGAATTTCCCTGCCAGCCCCCCCAACAAGCCCCACACCGCCCCCCAGGCCCCCCGCAGGGCCGCCGCAGCGGTGCGGCCTGCCAGCAGCTCACCCAGATAAGCACCTAGTAAAGGCATTAGAAACAACCCCCATGGCGGGTAAACGAACACCCCCACAATCCCTCCGATGAAAGCCCCCCACACCCCCTGGCGGCTACCGCCAAACCGCCGTGCCCCTATGGCCCCAGCAATGTTGTCTATCAGCGAGGACAAAACCGTCAGCACCGCCAACGCCACCCAGAGCGGCAGACCTATCTCGCGGAAACCCACCAACAACTCGTGGAGCAAAGCTGCCCCCAGGATAATAAAGCCGGCAGGCACCACCGGGATAAAGGTGGCCCAAAGGGCCACCAGCCACACTCCCACAAAGAGCCAGTCAGCAAAGGCGTTCACGCGCCTAAAGTCTAAAGCATCCCTCGATTGGTAGGGCAGCCCCTGCACACACGGTTCCCCTGCCTTAGACTCAAAGGTATGGGTTCTCGCCTGCGCCGCTACTTCTTCACTGGGCTTCTGTCCATTCTGCCCATAGCTGTAACCCTGTACGTGCTGGTTTGGGTCTACAGCTGGTTCAATGGCATCATCAGCAGCCTGCTCCAAGCCCTCTCTATAGAACCTCCCAAAGGGCTTTTACCCCTTTTCCCCTTCCTGGGCCTTCTGGCCACTTTAGGGTTGGTGACGCTGGCTGGTGCCCTGACCGGCAATTACGTGGGCCGGGCTATTTTTTCCGCCATAGACAAAAGCATCAAGGCCATCCCGCTGGTGCGGGAGGTGTACAACGCCGTACAACAGATCGCCCACACCCTGCTGGGGCAGCCTGAGGTGCAGTTCCAACGCGCGGCCTTGATCGAATACCCCCGCAAGGGCCTGTATATCCTTTGCTTTATCGCCAGCCCCCAGGTGGGCAAGAAGCTGTCCCCACTGCCGGAGGGCTACACCGTGGTGTTGGTTCCCACCAGCCCGGTGCCCGCCTCCGGCATGGCCATCATCGTGCCTTCCTCTGAGGTCATCCCCCTGGACATCAGCATCGAAGATGCCCTAAAGTACGTGGTTTCCGCCGGTTTCATCCTACCGGAAAACAAGGCCAAACCCTTGTTGGCCGACTCGAGCGCCGGTTGAATGCCGGCCTAAACAGGGGTTACACCCGGTCATCTGTCCCGAAAAAAGGCTATAGCATGGGGTTTATGAAACGAGTTTCCCGCACCGGCAAAGCTCTAGCCCGCAGCGAGGTGGAAAAGGTCTACCAGAGCAAGCTGGTGGACCTCGAGCTAGCCGCCAGCATGATTGGCAGCAACGCCCGGGTGTTCGTCTCGGGCAATGCCTCCACCCCTACCCCTCTGCTCGAGGCTCTGGCCCGGCGCAAGGATGAGCTGGAAAACGTGGAGCTGGTTCACGTGCTCCAGCTGGGCAGCGACCCCTTCTTAGCCCCCGAGATGGAAGGGCATTTCCGCCGCCGCTCGCTGTTTGTAGGCCCAGCCGACCGGGAGGCAGTCAACAGTGGACGGGCCGATTATGTGCCCATCTCGCTGCACCAGATTCCCTGGCTGTTCAAACGGGGTGTTCTGCCGCTGGACTACGCTTTGGTACAGGTCTCGCCTCCAGACGAGTTCGGCTTCGTCAGCCTGGGGGTGGAAGTCATCGCCGCCAAGGCCGCGGTGGAAACCGCTCGACGGGTGATCGCCTTGGTCAACCCCCGGATGCCCCGCACCCTGGGCGACACCTTCGTGCACGTCTCCAAGTTCGCTGCCTTCGTAGAGGCGGAGTTCCCTTTGCCCGTCCTGCCCCGCGACACCTTCGGCGAGGTGGAGGCCAAGATTGGCAAGTATGTCGCCGACCTCATCGATGATGGCTGCACCCTGCAGATGGGCATCGGGGCCATCCCCGACGCGGTGTTGGCCAACCTGAGCGGTAGGCAGGATTTGGGTATTCACACCGAGATGATCTCCGATGGGGTGATGGAGGCCTTAGAAAAAGGCATCGTCACCGGGCAGCGCAAGACCTTGCTGCCGGGCAAGGTGGTGGGCACCTTTGTGCTGGGCTCCGAGCGGCTGTATCGCTTCGTGCACAACAATCCCCTCTTCGAGATGCGCCCCGCGGACTGGGTGAACAACCCTTTCAACATCGCCCGAAACGAGAATATGGTGGCCATCAACTCGGCCCTCGAGGTCGACCTCACGGGCCAGGTCTGCGCCGACTCCATCGGCCCGCGCATCTACTCTGGTTTTGGTGGGCAGCTCGACTTCATCCGCGGGGCTGCGGCCAGCAAGGGGGGCAAGCCCATCATCGCCCTGCCCAGCAGCGGTAAGAACCACAGCTTCAGCCGCATCCTCCCTCTGCTCAAAACCGGGGCTGGCGTGGTGACCACTCGGGCCGACGTGCACTACGTGGTCACCGAGTACGGTGTGGCCGACCTTTTTGGCAAAAGCCTGCGCGAGCGAGCCCAGGCCCTCATCCAGATCGCCCACCCCCACTTCCGCGAAGCGCTGAGTCAGGCCGCTTTCGAGCGGGGCCTCCTGCCCAAAAGCTACCCCGGCTTCTCTCCTAGTTAGCCTGTCACGCTTTTTTGATGCAAGCCAGCTAGCCTTTCAGCTAGGCTTCAGCCAAGGGGGTAAACTATAGCTAGGAGACTGCCATGAACCTGGGAATGACCGAGATTCTGATCATCCTGCTGATCGCCTTGCTGTTGTTCGGCCCACGCAAGCTACCCGAACTGGGGCGCAGCCTGGGCCAGAGCATCCGCGAGTTCCAGCGCGGGGCCCGCAGCATCCGCGAGGAGTTTGAAAAGGCTGCCGAGGTGAAGGAGTTCAAAGAAATCAAGGAAGAGATGAGCCGGCCCCTGGAAGAAAAGAAGCTCGAGGCCAAGGAAGAGTCCAAGTCCTGAGGTAGGCCATGCGCGAAGCCCCATTGATGGAACACCTGGAGGAGCTGCGCAACCGCCTGATCTGGTCCATTGCGGCCTGGGGCGTGATGACGGTGGTGGCTTTTAGCTTCCGGGTGCAAATCCTCGAGGCCCTCCGACGCCCCCTGGACGCCTACAACAAGACCGCTAACCTGAAAGCCGAGCTGATCGTTTTGAACATCACCGAGCCCTTCCTCACCGCCTTTAAGGTGGCCGCTTTTGGGGGGCTGGTGTTGGCTTTGCCCTTCATCGTTTATCAGATATGGGCCTTCATCGCTCCGGGGCTTTACGACCATGAGCGCAGGCTAGCAGTTCCCTTCCTCCTCGGTGCCGGCTTCAGCTTTGGCCTGGGGGCGCTGTTCGCCTACTATGTGCTGCTTCCCTTTGCTGTGCCCTTCCTCTTAGGGTTTTTGGGCGACGTCATCACCCCCCAGATCTCCATCGGGATGTACATGGGCCAGATTCTCACCTTCCTGGGCCTGATGGGCATTCTCTTCGAGATGCCGGTGGTGAGCTACCTGCTGGCCCGGCTGGGGCTGCTTTCTAGCCGCTTCCTAATCAACAACTGGCGCATCGCTATCGTGGCCCTGGTAACCCTGGCGGCCATCATTACCCCTACGGTGGATGTGGTTAATCTGAGCCTGGTCTCCGTACCGCTTATGGTGCTCTACGGCATCTCTATCCTGCTGGTCAAGTGGGCCGAGCGGGGCCGCCCTAAAGAGGCTGAGGCCAGCACGGCCTGAGGGCCCGGCTAGCCCCAAAAGGGCGGGTAAGCCATACAATCGTGGCATGGCACACGCTGTGGTTATCCTCGCGGCGGGGCTAGGCACCCGCATGAAATCCAAACAACCCAAAGTGCTCCACCCCCTGCTGGGCAAACCCCTGGTGGGCTACTGTATCGAGACGGCTTTTGCCAGCGGGGCAAAAAAGGTGGTGGTGGTGGTAGGGCATGGGGCCGAGCAGGTTCGCCAAACCTTTGCCGCCTACCCCAACCTGAGCTTCGTGGTGCAGAGAGAACAGTTGGGCACTGCCCATGCCCTGGCCCAGGCCCGACCCCTGCTAGAGGGCTTCCCTGGGCCTATCGTGGTCACCCAGGGGGACACCCCCCTCACCCGGGTCGAAACCCTTACCGGGTTGGTCGAGACCATGCGGCAAAGCGGGGCAGGCATGGCCCTGCTTACCATGCGGTTGGACGACCCCACCGGCTATGGGCGCATCCTGCGCGACGCACAGGGCGAAATCCTGGCCAACGTGGAGGAAAAGGACGCCACCCCCGAGGAGCGGGCCATCCGGGAGATCAACCCTGGGGTGTACTGCTTCGACTCGAGCCTGTGGGAAAAACTGGCCCAGGTAGACAACCGCAACGCCGCCGGGGAGTACTACCTACCCGACCTGATCCGGATTTACCGCCAGGCTGGGCAGAAGGTGGTCTCCCTCGAGTCCAAGGATACTGGGGAACTTCTGGGGGTTAACTCTCGGGCCCAGCTCGCCGAGGTCGAACGAGTGCTGCTCGCCCGCCTACGGGCCTACTGGATGAGCCAGGGGGTACGCATGATCCAGCCCGAGACCATCTACCTAGAGCCCAGTGTGGAGCTAGCTCCCGACGTCACCCTGTGGCCGGGGGTCATCCTGCGGGGCCACACCCGCCTAGGCGAGGGGGTGGAGGTAGGGGCCTATGCGGTGCTGAGCGACACGGTGGTAGAGGCCGGCGGTAAAATCAAGTCGCACACCGTCTGCGAGGAGGCCTACATCGCCAGCAGGGCCGACGCCGGTCCTTTTGCCCGCCTACGCCCTAAGGCCCATCTGGAGGAAGGGGCCCATGTGGGCAATTTTGTCGAGCTTAAGAACGCCCGCCTGGGCAAAGAGGCCAAAGCTGGCCACCTGGCCTATCTGGGCGATGCCGAGGTGGGCGAGGGGTCTAACATCGGGGCCGGGGTCATCACCGCCAACTACGACGGGGAGCGCAAACACCGTACCCAGATCGGCAAGCGGGTCTTTGTAGGTTCCAACAGCCTGCTCATCGCCCCGGTCACCCTGGCCGATGGCTCGTTTATCGCCGGAGGAAGCTGCATCAACCAGGATGTACCTGAGGACGCCCTGGCCATCGCCCGCCAACGCCAGCGCAACATCGAGGGCTACATGAAACGCAAGCGGACCGAAGGGCAAAAAAGCCCTAACGAACCGGCTTGAAAAAGTCGGCCTCGCTGAAGGAGGGGTTGACCTCAACCTCGAGGAGTTCCCCTTTGGCCGCCAGGGTACCCCCCAGGTAGTTTTCCCAGCTAAAGGGCAGGCGGATGCCTTCTACACTACGGTAGTTGGAAAAAAAGGTGATGCTCTCCCCGACCCCCGGAATCACCAGGCGCTCGCCCAAGAGCAAGCCATCGGCAGCAAACAGGTAGGTGCTGACCCAACCCTGGGTGCTGACCGTAAGCAGGCGGCCCGAGCGGTCGCGCAGGCTGCCCTGGGCTACACTGGCCCGCTCGCGGTTGCTACTGCCGTACTTGAGGCCCAGCCAGCCGGTAAAGAGGCTCGAGCGCAATACCTCGCGCTCCCGAGGAGGCAAAGGGCGCAAGGCGGTCTCCCGGCTCCAGAAAAAGCTCTCCTGGGGGCTGTACTGCTGCAGGGCTAGGGGAATGGGGCTAGGGTTTTTGAGGCTCTCCGGGTCGTAGATCTCCAAGCGTACCCGCTGGTTGGCAAAATCTATCAGCAGCAGGGTAACGATGCGGCTTTCCTCCCGGCCCTCGGGGGTGAAGTAGGTATAGGCGGTCACCTCGCGGTAGGTGCGCAGGTTGGCTAGAGCCGGCCCACCCAAAACGTTGCGGCCCCGCTCCAGAAGCTGGGCTGCCTCAGGGGTCACCTGGGCCAAAGCCGGGCTCAAAAGCAGGGCCCCCATCATCCAGGCTAAGCTTCGTATCCCCATCGTTACCAAACTAGCACAGCCGCTGTAGGCTTCCATGAGCCCAAGCCATGGGGTAAAGTCAGAGGGTGGATTTTCAGAGCCTGCTAGACGAACTCGAGCTCGACGCCTTCTTCGTCTCCAACCCCTACAACGTCCGCTACCTCTCGGGGTTTGTCGAGGGCAAGGACGCCAAGATCGTCATTACCCGCACTGGGGCAACCCTGATCACCGACGGGCGCTACCGGGTAGAGGCCGAGCAGCAGCCCCTACCCCACCGGATTCTCCTCCGGCGCAGCCAGATGAACCAACTTCTGGCCGAGTTTTTTCAGGGGCGGGTGGGCCTCGAGGCCGAACACCTGAGCATCGCCACCCTGGAAAGCTTCCAGAAAGACTTTCCCCAGGTTACATTCGTCCCTACCCGCGGGGTATTTGAACGCCTAAGGCAAAAGAAAAACCCTGGGGAAATTGAGCACATCCGCCAGGCGGCGGCCCTGGCCGACCGGGGCTTTGCCCATATCCTGTCCTTCCTTAAGCCGGGGGTGCGCGAAATCGATATCGCCCTAGAGCTGGAGTTTTTCCTGCGTAAACACGGCTCAGAGGGTATGGCCTTCGGCACCACAGTGGCCTCGGGCGAGCGCAGCGCCATGCCCCACGGGGGGGCCAGCCCCCGGGTCATCCAGGCCGGGGAGCTGGTCACGCTGGATTTTGGCTGCGTGGTGGGGGGGTATTGCTCCGACATGACCCGCACGGTGGCGGTAGGCCAGGTCTCCCCGGAGCTACGCGCCATGTACCAAGCCGTGCTGGAGGCCCAGACCCTGGCCCTGGAGGCAGTGGCCCCGGGGCGGCAAGGGCAGGAACTCGATGCCCTGGCCCGCAACCACCTGGCCCGCTGGGGCTACGGGGAGTACTTCACCCACGGGCTGGGGCACGGGGTGGGCCTGTTCATCCATGAGGGGCCTAGTCTAGGGCAGGGCTCGGAGGAGGTGCTCGAGGCTGGCCAGGTGGTGACCATCGAACCGGGGGTCTATATCCCCCACCAGGCCGGCTGCCGCATCGAGGATCTGGTGCTGGTCACGCCCGAAGGCCACGAGGTGCTCTCCCAAAGCCCCAAGCAGCTCATCGAGCTATGAAGCGCTGGTTGGCCTTGTTGCTGTGGAGCGGGCTAGCTTTGGGCCAGGGCTATGTGGTGCAGCCAGGTGATACCCTGGAGCGCATCGCCCGACTATTCCAGGTGCAGGTGGCCGAGCTGATGCTGGCTAACGGCCTGATCCAAGACCCCCTGCCGGTAGGCGTGGCGCTCCACATCCCCGGTTCGGACTGGGATCCCATGAACCTCGAGGTACTGCCGTTGGAAGAACCCCTCCCCTGGGTCTTCCTCCCCCTGCCCCCGGCCCCCCTCGAGGCCAAAACCCCGCCTTTGGGCTTGCAGGGCCGGGCTTCCTGGTACGGAGGCCGTTTCCACGGTCGGCGCACTGCCAGCGGCGAACGGTTCAACAAGTTTCACCTGACCGCAGCCCACCGCACGCTGCCCTTCGGCACCCGGGTGCGGGTAACCAATCTGCACAATGGCCGCAGTGTGGTGGTGCGCATCAACGACCGGGGCCCCTATAGCCAGGGGCGCATCCTCGACCTCTCCTATGCGGCGGCCCGCCAGCTTGGCATCCTGCGGCAGGGGGTAGCCCAGGTTCGTTTGGAGATTCTGCGATGAAGTACGGTTTTCACCTCTCCATTGCTGGGAAGCTCGGCATGGCCGGGGCCCTCGAGGAGGCCCAATCCCTGGGGCTGAGCGCCCTACAAATCTTCGCCAAAAGCCCCCGTAGCTGGAAAACCCGCAGCCTGCGGCCTGGCGAGGTGGAGGGTTTCCGCAGCCGTAAGGAGAACCTAGGCAACCTGCCGGGGGTCATCCACGCCTCCTACCTGGTCAACCTAGCGGCCGAGGGCGAGCTGTGGGAGAAGAGCGTGTTCAGCCTGGCCGACG
The DNA here is from genome assembly GCF_000423425.1 of Meiothermus rufus DSM 22234. GTDB lineage: Bacteria > Deinococcota > Deinococci > Deinococcales > Thermaceae > Meiothermus > Meiothermus rufus. The sequence goes on from NZ_AUHY01000030.1 coordinate 18,787, forward strand.
ACCTAGCCAAAGCCCAGACCCTGGGCCTCGAGTACGTGGTGGTGCACCCTGGTTCAGGCTCACCAAAACGGGCCCGGGCCGGGGCCCTCCGGGCCCGCGAGCTGGCTGGTTTGGGGCGGAACGGGCCTTGGCTCCTGCTGGAGAATACCGCCGGCGGAGGAGAAAAACTGGGAGCCCGCCTATCCACCTTGGCCGAGCTGGTTGAAGACAGCCCCTTGGGCGTCTGCTTTGATACCTGCCACGCTTTTGCCGCAGGGTACACCCTGGGGGAAGCCCTGGAAGAGCTGGAAAGAAGCGTAGGGTTAGAGCGGGTTCCGGTGATCCACCTCAACGACTCGGTAGGCCAGCGGGGCTCCCAGCTAGACCACCACGCCAACCTGCTGGAAGGCCAGATGGGCGAAGAATTGAAAAATTTGCTGCTCGATCCCCGCCTGCAGGACAAGGTCTTCATCCTGGAAACCCCTCGAGGCCCACGGGAGGACAACCACAACCTGCGGGTGCTACGAAGCTGGCTAGAGGCCAAATAGCTGGAAAAACTGCTGGCGCACGCCACTTAGAAACCCCACCAAGGGCTGGCGCAGCACCGTCAGCAGCAACAGCAAAGCTACCACCGCATAGGTGGGGTTGGCCTCCAGGCGCCAGATGAAGGGGTGCCAGCGCAGGGGCAGAAAGCTCTGCACGATTTTAGAACCATCCAACGGGGGGATGGGCAGCAGGTTGAATACCGCCAGGGTTAGGTTGATGCTGGCCGCCACCACCGCGGCCCTGGCCACCATCGCCCAAAAGGCGCTGGGGTTGTATAGGTAGCCCATGTCCAACATCCAGCGCAGCAGCAAGGCGAGCAAGGTAGCGATCAACAGATTGATCACAATGCCAGCCAGCGAAACCACCAAAAGCCCCAGGCGGTAGTGGCGAAAGTTGGGTGGATAGATAGGCACTGGCTTAGCCCAACCGATGCCTACCAATAAAATCATCAGGGAACCGATAAGCTCGAGGTGCTTGAGGGGGTTGAGGGTCACCCGGCCCTGCTGGGCTGCGGTGGGGTCGCCCATCCAAAGCGCGGTAACGGCATGGCCCCACTCGTGCAGGGCCAGGGAAAGCATCAACACCAGCACCACCAGGCCAAAGGCCAGGGGATCGCTTTGCAACAGGGGAAGCAAGCCCATCTATAAGCCCATGGCGGCAAACAGGCTGTTGAGCAGGCCGCTCAGGCCCGCCCGGATGGCGGGTAGGATGCCGCTTAGGTTCAGCACCAGGAAGATGAGAAAGAAGCCTATAAAGCCATAACTCTGGAGCTGGTCCATAAAGCGCCGGGCCTCTATGCTACCGATGGCATAGACCACCCGGGCTCCATCCAAAGGCGGCACCGGGAATAGAAAGACAGCGGCGTGGCCGATCATCAGCGAGCCCGCCACCTGCATCCCCAGCGCGATGCTCGAGGTGGCTGGCCCCAGGCCCTCCAAAAGCCGCCCCAGCAGGATGTAGACAAAGGCCGCCACAAAAAAGCCTAGCGGCCCCATCAAGGCCACCTGGGCCCCCTTGGGGCCAAAAAGCCGCCAGGGCACCAGCCTAGGAAAGCCAAAGCCAATCAAGGCTAAGAACAAAAGGCCCAAGCCGTCCAGGTGTACCCGAGGCTCCACGGTTAGGAAGCCATAGCGACGCGGGTCGCCGTCCTTGTAGCGGTCGGCCAGATAGGCTTGGAAAAGGTTGTGCACCACCAGGCCAAAAGCCCCAGCGGCGAAGGCTACCAGATAGGCCAGCGGATCTCTACCGAGAAGTTCGAAGAAGAACATGCCGCTACCAGTTTACGGGTTCGGCCCAGTTGGGCGAATACCCGGCCCTCCATTGAGCGCCTCCAAGCCCTTGGAAAGGGCAAACCGCAGGTTCCTTTAGTCCAGTAGGCGGGTGCTGACAAAATTGGTGAAAACCACCCCCCGCTGGTAAAACGCGTTGTCCATCACCTTGAGGTGAAAGGGCACGGTGGTCTTGAGGCCAGGCCCTTCGATAACGGTCTCGCTCAGGGCCCGGCGCATCCGGGCGATAGCCTCCTCGCGGTTTTCGCCGTAGGTGATGAGCTTAGCCACCAGGGAGTCGTAGTGGGGGGGAATGCTATAGCCGGCGTAAAGGTGCGAGTCCACCCGTACCCCGGGGCCCCCAGGAAAGTGCAGGGTCTCCACCTTGCCGATGCTGGGGCGGAAGTCTTTTTCATAATCCTCAGCGTTGATACGGCACTCTATGGCATGGCCCCGCAGCTGAATGTCCTCCTGTCGCAGGGTAAAGGGCTCCCCGGCAGCAATCTGAATCTGGAGCTTGACTAGGTCCAGGCCCGAGATCATCTCCGAAACGCAGTGCTCCACCTGGATGCGGGTGTTCATCTCCATGAAGTAGTAGTGGCCCTCGGGGTCTACGATGAACTCGAGGGTACCCGCCCCCTGGTAGTTCACATACTGGGCCAGCCGCACCCCCGCGGCCAGAATCTCCTGGCGCAGGGACTCCTCGAGCCGGCTAGGGGCCTCCTCGATGAGCTTCTGGTTGCGCCGCTGGATGGAACAATCCCGCTCACCCACGTGCACCACATGCCCCTTGCCATCGCCCATAACCTGCACCTCGACGTGGCGGAACAGCTCGATGTACTTCTCCAAGATGATGGCGGGGTCGGAAAAGTAGTTCTGGGCTTCCACCTGAGCCTGGGCGAAGGCCTTCTTCATCTCCTCTGCCGAACGCACCACCTTCTGGCCTCGGCCCCCACCCCCGGCGCTGGCCTTCAAGAGCACCGGGTAGCCGATGGCCTCGGCGGCCTCGAGGGCCTCCTCCACCGATTGCAACACCCCTGTTCCCGGCACCACCGGCACATTGGCCTTTTCGGCAATCGCCCGCCCTCCGGCCTTGGAGCCCAGGCTGTGCATCGACTCTGGCGTGGGGCCAATGAAGACAATCCCGTGGTCGCGGCACATCTCGGCAAACTGGGGGTTCTCTGCCAGAAAACCGTAGCCGGGATGGATGGCCTCGGCCCCGGAGATAATCGCCGCCGAGAGCAGGTTGGGGATGTTGAGGTAACTCTGGGCCGAGGGAGGGGGCCCTATGCAGATGGCCTCGTCGGCCAGCAACACCGGCAAAGACTGGCTGTCGGCCTCACTATGGGCCACCACCACCTTCACCCCCAGCTCCCGGGCCGCCCTGAGCACCCGCAGGGCAATCTCCCCTCGGTTGGCCACCATGATTTTCTTGAACATATCGCACTCCAACGGTAGTGGGCCGGTTTTCTAAAGCCCTGCTACCCGGTTCAATCGCGAGCTTAGGCGGGTTCGATCAAAAACAGCACCTGGCCGTACTCCACTGGCTCGGCGTTGGCCACCAGAATTTTGCGCACCACCCCGGCCACCTCGCTCTCGATTTCGTTCATGAGCTTCATAGCCTCGATAATGCACAGCACCTGGCCCTTTTTCACCGTATCCCCTTCCTTCACGAAAGGCTCGGCATCGGGCGAGGGTGCACGGTAAAAGGTACCCACGATGGGAGCCTTAACCTCGACGTAGCGGCTGGTGTCTTCCTTGGGGGGCTCGCTTTTAGGAGCAGGCGTAGGGGCAGGCACGGCTGGCGGCAGCGGCTCGGGTGTGGGCGCCGGTGCAGGGGCTGCCGTGGGCACCACCACCGGGGTGGGCGCAGCCACCACCTGCACCTCACCCCCGCGCTTGACGGTTAGCTTGTAATCGGGGGTCTCGAGGGTCAACTCGGACACCTCGTGTTCTTGCAAGGCTTGGAGGATAGACTTGAGTTCCTTTGTATTCATGACAACCTCCGAAACTCTACTGCAGCACCTTGGCCTATAGAAGTATACGGCCCGGTGCAAGGTTGGTATAAAAAGCCACGGCCCCGCCGAAAGGCGGCGCCGTTGGGCAGCAAGCCTTTAGGCCCGCCCCAGGTACTCGCCGGTGCGGGTATCTACCCGGATCACCTGCCCACTTTCCACAAAGAGGGGCACCTGTACCACGGCCCCGGTCTCGAGGGTGGCGGGTTTGCTCCCCCCCGAGACCGTATCGCCCCGCACCCCTGGGGGTGTCTCGATAACCTTGAGCTCCACCGAGGCCGGCAGGGTGATGTCCAGAGGACGGCCATTGTACATGGCCCCCTGTACGGTCATCCCCTCCTTGAGAAAGCGGGTAGCCTCGGAGATGCTGCGCGGGACGTGGAACTGCTCGTAGGTTTCCAGATCCATGAAGACCAGTTCGTCGCCCTCGGGGTAGAGGTATTGCAGGTCTTTGGTTTCAACGTAGATGTCCTCGAGTTTCTCCCCCGAGTTGAAGGAGCGCTCCACAATGGCCCCGGTCTCGAGATTCCTAAACTTAGCCACCACCTTGGCCCCACCGCGCCCAATTTTCTGGTGCTGGTACTCGATGCACTGCCACAAGGCGCCATCCATCTTGACTTTGGTTCCGTTGCGCAGATCGGTAACGCTAATCATCCAACCTCCTCGTACCCAAAGGAAAAGTCTACGCGATGAAGCGGCCAAAAAAAAGCGGGCGTTTGACAAGGCCACCCCGCCCTGCCATAGGCTAAAGCCGATGAACTGGCTGGAGAACATCCGCATCGTGTTGGTGGGCAGCCAAGAACCCATGAACGTAGGGGCCGCCGCACGGGCTATGCAAAACTTTGGCATGACCGACCTGTGGCTGGTAGCCCCCGAGCCAAGAGTGCAGCAAGACCTGGCTCTCCACCCCCAAGGCTCGCTGGCCTACCGCCTGGCGGTGCGGGCAGAGGAGATACTGGATAACCTCAAGGTGGTACAAACCCTGCGCGAGGCCACCGCCGAAGCCCGGTTGGTGGTAGGCACCACCGTGCGCGAGCGGGAAATTTACACCGGCCCACTGGTAGAGCCCAAAACCATGGCCCAGCGTGTGGCCGAGGTGGCCCCCCAGGGCCGGGTGGCTTTGGTCTTCGGGCGCGAGACCTCGGGCCTGACCCGGGAGGAGATCGATCTTTCCCAGCTCATCGTGCGCATCCCCACCTCGCCCAAGCAGGCCAGCCTAAACCTGGCCCAGGCTGTACTGCTTTTGTGCTACGAGGTCTTTGGGGCTGCCCACAATCCTCCCGAGCCGGCCCCGGCCCCCCTGGCCGAGCGGGAGGCCTTGGAACGGCTCTTCGACGATCTGCAAAACTACATTCGCCAAATTGGCTTTACCGATGAGAAGCGGCTCCCCTACGCGATGCGGCGCTTCCGTCGGCTGCTGCACAAGGCCCAGCTAACCCCTGCCGAGGTGCAATTTTTGCGGGGCTTCCTGCACCAAAGCCGCTGGTACGCCCAGCACGGGCGGCGCAAAACCGACCCCAAGCCTGAGGAAAGGTGAGCTATGGAAACCGCCCCTAGCCTGTTCCGGCTCATTCGGCTGTACCGGCTGGTTCTGCCTTTGGCTATCGCGTTGGTGGTGGTTCTTTTTGAACTTTCCCTCCAGCCCTTCCAAGGCCAACCCGCGGCCTTCTGGCTAAGGCTGGGTTTTTACGGCCTGGTAGGCCCTTTGGTCACCTGGATGACCCTAGAGTGGATTGCCCAGCAGGTACAGGAACGCGAACGGGCCCAGCGAGCCTTAGAGGTGGCCAACCAACGCCTGGAGGCCATCGAGCGGGTGCTCAAGCAGGCTTCCGCTGCCGAAAACCTAGAGCAGGCCTTGGCCGCGGTGGTACAGGAGGCCGCCCAGGCCCTGGGCATGGAGGTCGCCCTCAGCCTCGAGGGGGTACAGGCTACCTCGGTTGGTTTCCGAGAAACAGGGCCGGTGTATGCCCTGCCGCTACCCGGAATGGCGGGGAAGCTCGAGGTGGCCCTCCCCCGGCCCTTGAGCGATGAGGAAAAGAACTTTTTGGAGGTACTGGTAGCCGAGGTGGCCGGAGCCCTGGACTCGGTACGCGCCCGCAGCCGGGATCTACTCACCCTCTACGAGGTGGATCAGGCCCTGCGGGCTGAGGCCAACCTGGGGCGGCTTTTGGAGCGCCTGTTGGAGCGCATTCTGGACTGGGCTGGGGCCGAGGGCGGAGGGGTGCTGCTTTTGGACGAGGAGCACTTCCTCCAACCCCAGGTGCTGCACAACCTGGCCCTGCCCCCGCACGCCTTTGCTCCTGAAGGGCGCTGGAAGGAGGCCCTCGAGGCCCCCACCTTCGTACAGGACAACCTGCTGGCCATACCGCTGCGCCAGCAGGGCCCTATCGGCCTATTGCTGGTGCAAGGGGAAGCAGAAAACCTACGCCAACGAATGGCCTTCCTGCGGTTCTTGGCTGCACAGGTCACCCTGGCGGTACGCAACGCCCAGGCCTACCTGAGGGCGGAGGAGCTGGCCCTGACCGAGGAGCGCAACCGCATCGCCCGGGAAATCCACGACGGCATCGCCCAGGCCCTGGCCTTTATGGCCCTCAAGCTCGACTTGGCCGAGCGCCTCTTGCCAACCGATCCCTCCCGGGCCTTGGAGGAACTATCCCAGGTCAAAGAGACCCTGCGGGCCCAGATTCGCGAAGTCCGGCGCAGCATCTTTGCCTTGCGCCCCATCGACCTCGAGCGCTATGGCTTTTTGGAGTCGGTGCGACGCTACGCCAGCGCCTTCGCCGAGCAGGCCGGCTTCCGGGTGCGGCTTGGTCTGCCGGAGCGGCTCGAGCTCTCCCAGGCTTCCGAGCTAGTCTTCTTCCGGGTTTTACAGGAGGCCCTAACCAACGCCGCCAAACATGGCCGGCCCAGCCTGGTTCAGGTCACCCTCACCCCCCTGGGGGAGCGGGGTGGGGTGCTCGAGGTACGCGACAATGGCAAAGGCTTCACTGCCGAGGGGGCCGCAGGGGGCCTAGGAGGCTTCGGCCTAACCCAGATGCGCGAGCGGGTGGAGGCCCGGGGGGGGCGTTTCGAAGTGGTCTCGCTTCCCGGCCAAGGTACCTGCGTGCGGGCCGAGTTGCCCTTTTAGGATGGAAGTATGGCCTGGTGGAAAACGCGCCTCGGCATCTCCGCTGGACTAAGCCTGTTGCTGCTGCCTTTGGGCCTACTGCTCAACCCCAGCTTGCCGCCGGGCCCTTTGGGTTTGCTGTGGCTGGCTGGCGCTTTGTGCGGCCTCTGGACGCCCGCCTTCCGCCTGTTGCTGGGGGGCGCCGCCACTTTGGCTTTGCTGGTGGGCCTGATCCTGTTTACCCCGCTTCCCGCCTGGCTTTTGGGCTGGCTCGAGGTACGGCAACAACCCCAGCCCGCCGATGCCATTGTGGTGCTGGGTGGGGGGATGCACTGCGGGGCAGGCGAGCTGGAAGGCAGCTCGCTGGCCCGGTTGGAAAAGGGCCTGGAACTCTGGCAGGCTGGCTGGGCCCCCCGTCTCACCCTTTCCGACACCGTAGGGGAGATTTTCGGCGATAGCCGCTGCCCTTCCTTAGGGCGGGTGGCCCTGGAGCGGGTGCGGGCGCTGTACAGCATAGCTGGCCCGGAAGTGGTGCTCTTGCCGCAGATGCGTACCACCCGCACCGAGGCCCTGGCCGTGGCTGAGGTGGCCCAGCGCCAAGGCTGGCAGCGGGTACTCTTGGTCACCACCCCGGCCCACAGCCGCCGCGCAGTGGGAGCCTTCCGCCGGCTGGGCTTGGAGGTGGTGAGCGTGCCCTCGAGCGAGCCCCGCTTCGACCGGGCTCTGGCCCAGCCCTTCGACCGCCTCCTGGCCCTGACCCCGCTGGTGCGGGAATACCTGGGGCTGGGGCTCTACCGGCTGCGGGGCTGGCTGTAGGGTTAGGCGTAGTCCTGCAAGACGGCAGCCAGGGCAGCCGGGCTGGGGCGTAGCTGCTCAGGGGAGAGGTGGGCCAGGGGGGTGTGCAGGCCCTCTACCTCGGCCAGGTTAGGCCGGTGAGGGTTGTAGTAGATTAGACCGGTGATGAACTCCTGCTTCTCCTGGGCCTCCAGCAGGCGCCTTAGGGCTACGGTTTTGTCGGTGGGGTCGTAGTCGGCCTCGAGGTTGCGCAGGGCGATGCGCGAGCCATCGTGCAACTCGACCAGGCGGTACTCGCCAGGCTGCATCGGCTCGATGGCGATCTCCTCGGCCGGGGGGATGAAACCCAGCTCGTGCAGGGGCTTTTCGTGCTTAGTACCGTAACCGTAGCTCTTGGGGCTGTCGTCCTCGTTGTTGAAGGTCACGCAGGGGCTGATGATGTCCAGCACCGCCGTGCCCCGGTGGGAGAGGGCCGCTTTGAGAAGCTCGCGCACCTGCTTGGCATCCCCAGCGAAGCTGCGGGCCACGAAGCCGCACCCCGCGACCAAGGCCTCGAGGCACAGGTCTACCGGTGGAAAAGGGTTTTCTCCCGCATACTTAAGGCGCAGCCCTTCCTCGGCGGTGGCGGAAAACTGGCCCTTGGTCAGGCCGTATACCCCGTTGTTCTCGATAATGTAGACCATGCGCAGGTTGCGCCGCATGAGGTGCTTGAACTGGCCCAGGCCAATGCTGCCGGTATCGCCATCGCCCGAAACCCCAATGGCCCGCAGGGTGTGGTTGGCCAGCAAGGCCCCAGTGGCCACGCTGGGCATGCGACCGTGCAGGGCGTTGAAGCCGTGGGACATCCCCAAGAAATAGGCCGGCGACTTGGAAGAGCAGCCGATACCAGAGAGCTTGATGACCTGGTGAGGCCGCAAGGAAAGCTCAAAGGCCACTTGGACGATCTGGCTGGAGATGCTGTTGTGGCCGCAGCCCTTGCACAAGGTGCTGGGAGCACCGTCGTAGTCTTTCTTGCTTAGACCGGCTAGGTTGAGCTTAGGGGCGGTGGTGGGAAGAGGGTTTTCCATACTCGGGCTCCTTTACTGTAGGGCCTCCCGCTTCAAAAGCTCCTCGAGAACCCACTGGGCGGTAAGGGGAAGGCCATCGAGGTAGGCGATGGGATAGAGGCGGCTTGCCAGCTCGGGCAGCTCGTTTTGCAGGATGGCGCAAAGCTGGCCATCGCGGTTGAGCTCAATCACGTAGACCCGCTCGTGGGCCGCCACGAACTCGCCCACCTCGGGGCCGATGGGCAAAGCCCGCAGGCGCAGGAAGCTGGTGGGCAGGCGTTCCGCCAGCCGGTCGCGCGCTTCCTCAATGGCGTAGCGGGTGGTGCCGAAGGCGATAAGACCAATACGGGCCTGGGGATGGGCCTGGATCACCGGCGGGGGCATCCGCTTGCGGGCCGTCTCGAACTTCCGGGCCAGGCGGGCCATATTGCGCACCCAGTCCTCGGGACGTTCGCTGTACTGGGCCTGCTCGTTGTGGCCGCTGCCACGGGTGAAATAGGCCGCCATAGGGTGCGGGGTGCCCGGCAGGGTGCGGTAGGGAATGCCGTCGCCATCCACATCCTTGTAGCGGGCAAAATACCCCAGGGCCTCAAGCTCTTGGGCGCTGAGCACCTTACCCCGCTGCAGGGGCTGGTTCGGGTAGTCGAAGGGGCGGCCCATCCAGTTGTTCATGCCCAAATCCAGGTCGGAAAGCACAAACACCGGGGTCTGGAGTTCTTCCGCTAGGTCAAAGGCCTTCCACCCGAACTCGAAGCACTCCTCGATGGAGGAGGGCAGCAGCACGGGGTGCTTGGTGTCGCCGTGGCCCAGGTAGTAGGTAAAAAGCAGGTCGCCCTGGCTGGTGCGGGTGGGTAGGCCGGTGCTGGGGCCTACCCGCTGGATGTCCCAGATAACCGCAGGAATCTCGGCGTAGTAGCCGTAGCTGACAAATTCGGCCATCAGGCTGATGCCCGGGCCACTGGTGGCGGTTAGCGCCCGGGCCCCGGCCCAGCCCGCCCCCATCACGATGCCAGCAGCAGCAAGCTCATCCTCGGCCTGCACCACCGCATAAGTGGGGTGACCTTGCTCGTCCTTGCGTAGCCGGGCCAGGAACTCCTTCAAAGCATCCATAAAGCTGGTGGAGGGGGTGATGGGGTACCAGGCCGCCACGCTCACCCCCCCAAAGACCGCCCCCAGGGCTCCGGCCTCGTTGCCGGTCATTAAGATCAGGCCCTCGGTTTTGTTCATGGGCTCGAGGCGGTAGGGGTCTCGCTTTTGCAGGTTCTGCGCCGCCCAGGCCTGGGCCCGCCGCACCACCTCGAGGTTGCTCTCCACCAGCTTGGCCCGCTGAGCAAACTGAGCTCCCAGGGCCTCCGCCACCACCTCGAGGGGCAGGTCTAGCATCCAGGCCAGTACCCCCACGTAGGCCATGTTGGCCAGGTAGGGCTTACGCTTGACCGGTATGTCCATTCCGGCCAAGAACTCCCCCGCGGGGATGGGGTAGTAGACCAGATCGGAGCGCTGGGGCAGGTTTTTGATCTCGGTGTGGTATAGGCAAACCCCCCCGCTAGGTAGTGCGGCCACGTCTTCCTGGGCGGTGGCGGGGTTGAAGGCCACCAGAATCTCCGAGGGCTTGCGGGCCACGTAACCTTGGTGGCTGACCCGGATGTGGTACCAGGTGGGCATCCCCTGGATGTTGGAAGGGAAGATGTTCTTGCCGTGTACCGGTATGCCTAGCTTAAAAAACGACCGCAACAGGGTAAGGTTGGCGGTCTGGCTTCCGGTTCCGTTGGCGGTAGCCACCACCAGCGAAAAGTCGTTGACGATGGGGGACTGGATGGCGGGCTGGGCCATCTGCGCATGTTCCAGAACGCTCATGACACCTCCTACAGGCCAAAGCTTGGTCTGTGCCCTTATCCTACCGAAAAAATGGGCGGTTGGTTGAATCAAAGAGCCCAGTTAGACTTGGGCATGGCGCCTTTGCTACTGGAAGAGGCTACGGTGCTGGATGTGCGCGCGGGCCGGTTGCTGCCCGACCAGCGGGTGGTGCTGCGGGAGGGCCGAATCGCGCGCCTCGAGCCCATGGAAGCCCCGGCCCCCGAGGCCCAGGCCCCGGGGGTGCGGGTGCTCAAGGTGCGCGGCCTGACCCTCCTCCCCGGGCTGATCGACGCCCACGTCCACGTGATGGCCTGGACCGCCAACCTGCGCGAGCTGAGCAACGCCTCACCCCACTACAACGCCCTCTGCGCCGCCCAGATCATGCGGGAGATGCTGCGGCGGGGCTTCACTACTGTACGCGACGCCGCCGGGGCCGACTTTGGCCTCAAGCGGGCAGTCGAGGAAGGGCTTCTCGAGGGGCCCCGGCTCTACATCTGCGGGCGGGCCCTGAGCCAGACCGGGGGGCACGGCGATGTGCGGGGACCAGGCGAGGAGGCCCTACAAACCGTGAGCAGTCCGGTGGCCTTTGGCCGGGTGGCCGACGGGGTGCCGGAGGTGCGCCGGGCCGCCCGGGAGGAGATCCGCCGGGGCGCCGACCAGCTCAAGCTGATGCTAGGCGGGGGCATTGCCTCACCTACCGACCGCCTGACCAACGACCAGTTCTCCCGCGAGGAAATCGCCGCAGCGGTGGAAGAGGCCGAGATGGCCGACCTCTACGTAATGGCCCACGCCTATACGGCCCGCGCGGTCAACCGCGCCCTAGAGGCCGGGGTACGCAGCATAGAGCACGGCAATCTGATCGATGAAAGCAGCGTGGAGCGGTTTTTGCGCTACGGAGCCTGGCTGGTGCCCACCCTGGTCACCTACCAGGCCCTAGCCCAAGAAGGGGTAACCGCCGGGTTGCCCCGCGAGGTAGCCCACAAAATAGACCTGGTGCTGGACAAGGGGCTGGCCGCCCTCGAGCTGGCCTACCGCGCGGGGGTCAATCTGGCCTACGGCACTGACCTGTTAGGGAGCATGCATCGCCACCAGCTGCAGGAGTTCACCCTACGGGCCCAGGTGCAGCCCAACCTCGAGGTCATCCGGGCCGCCACCCTCTATGCCGCCCGGCTGTTGCGGGCCGAGGGCCAGCTGGGCGAATTGGTTCCCGGGGCCTATGCCGACCTGATCGCCGTGGCGGGAAACCCCTTGGAAGACCTGGGGGTGCTGACCCAGCCCGAACGTTACCTTCAGCTGGTAATCAAGGGGGGGCGGGTCTACCTCGAGGCCATCCCCCCCCCAAGCGGCCAGTTGGGAAAAACCGCATAATGAGACCCCTCTTTGGCCAAAGAGCCACGCAACCCACCTTCGGGAAAAAGTTTGACTTGGTACAATCCCTCCATGGCCCGTGCGATTCACCTGTCCTCCGAGGTGGCCCCCGGTATCTATGCCATTCCGGTACCGATTCCCTTCCCTTTCAAATACGTAAACTGCTATCTGCTGCGCCCTAACCCCAACACCTCGGATGGACCGGTTTTGCTAGACTGCGCCCTGGACACTACCCCCGCCCGGCAGGCCCTAAAAGCCGCGTTGGAGGAGCACGGGCTGGGCTTCGGCGACCTCGAGTACCTGGTCATCACCCACCACCACCCCGACCACTACGGCCTGGCAGGGTGGCTCGAGGGCCAAGGCCCCCAGGTGTGGATGTTGGATGTGGAAAAGAGCCGGGGACACATCTTCTGGACCCAGCCCGAACAGATGACCCAGGCCGGGCTGGCCTTGTTCCAGCAACACGGGGTGCCGGCGGACTACCTGGACGACCTGGCCCAGCAGATGAACAAAACCCGCAGCCGGGTACATCCCGCCCAGCGCTTGCACACCTTCAGCGACGGACAAACCCTAAGGCTGGCGGGGATGCCCTTCCGTGCAGTCTGGACCCCCGGCCACGCCGACGGCCACGCCATGCTGTTGCGCGAAACGGACGGGGTACTGCTAGCTGGCGACCAGATTTTAGAGCGCATCTCCCCCAATATTGGCGTCTGGGCCTATACCTTTCCCAATCCTCTAGAACGCTTTTTCGAGTCGCTGGAAAAAACCGCCCGCCTGGGTGCCCGGCTGGCCCTACCCGGGCACTATGGCCCCATCGAGGCAATAGACGCGCGGGTGGCCGAACTCAAGGCCCACCACCAGGAGCGGCTGGAAGACTTGTACCAGTTCCTGAGTGAAACGCCCCAGACCTGCTGGACACTCTCCTTGCGGCTGTTCCCGGGCCCCCTCGACCCCATCCAGCGGCGCTTCGCCTGGTCGGAGACCCTGGCCCACCTGGAGTACCTGGTAGCCCAAGGCAGGGTGGAGCGGCTCGAGCACGAAGGCATCGTGCACTACCGCAAGAGCTTAAGGGGGGCTACAATCTAAAGCATCCCGGGAAACAGGCCCCTTAAGTGATCCGCTGCTTCCCGTGGCTGTTCGGAAGGAGGCCCCCATGAGCAAGGTCTATAAGAAGGTAGAGCTGGTAGGCAGTAGCTCGGAAAGCCTCGAGGACGCCATCCAAGTGGCGCTGGCCCGGGCCCGCCAAACCCTGCGCAACCTGGACTGGTTCGAGGTCAAGGAGATCCGCGGCAGCCTGAGCGACGGCCAGGTGAGCGCCTACCAGGTCACGCTGCTGGTGGGCTTTCGCCTGGAGGAGTAGCTCACCAGGCCAAGGCCAGACCGTCGGCCCGGGGCTCGCTGGCGGCCAGGAAGGCGGGGCCCTTTCGGAGAATCATCTGTCCCCGGCCAAAAGCGGCCCACTCCGGCTGCAAGATCACCTCGTGGCCGCGCTCGCGTAGTCCCTGGACAACATGAGGGGGCGTGGTGGGCTCGAGTTCCACCCGCAGACCGCGCACCCATTGCCAGCGGGGCGCATCCAAAGCGGCCTGGGGGTTTAGGCCGTAGTCCTCTAGGTTCACCACCACCTGGAGGTGCCCCTGGGGCTGCATATGCCCCCCCATCACCCCAAAAGGCCCTAGGGGTTTACCTTCACGGGTGAGAAACCCCGGAATAATGGTATGAAAAGGCTTCTTGCCCGGGGCATAGCGGTTGGGGTGGCCCTCCTCGAGCACAAAACAGGCCCCCCGGTTTTGCAGGGCGATGCCAGTACCGTCCACCACAATCCCTGAACCAAAGCCCATGTAGTTGGACTGGATAAGGGAAACCTGCAGCTCTCCATCCGCCGCACACAGGTATACGGTGCCCCCCCTTGGAGCCCCCGCCTGAATTGGAAGGGCTCGCTCTCCAATCAGCTCGCGGCGCTGGGAAAGATACTCGCTGTCGAGCAGGTCGACTGCCGAAACCGTCATGAAGCTCGGATCGGCTACATATTTCTGCACGTCGGCGAAGGCCAGCTTCATCGCCTCGATCTGGAGATGAAAGCTCTCCATGGAGTCGCGCGGATATTTTTCGAGCTCGAGGCCTTCCAGAATTTTCAGAGCCATCAGGGCGGCTATACCCTGCCCGGCGGGAGGAATCTCGTGTACTTCCAACCCCCGGTAGCGCACCGAAAGGGGTTCCACCCACTCCGAACGGTAGGCCGCTAGATCGGCCCGGGTCAGGTAACCCCCAGTGGCCGCGGCGAAGTCGGCGATTTGCGCCGCCAGCCTACCGGTATAGAAGCTCTCCGCCCCGGTGCGGGCAATCTCCCGCAGGGTAGCGGCGTGGGACGGACTATACCAAACCTCCCCAGGCCGCGGAGCCCGGCCTCCCGGCATAAACACCCTCTTGAAGGGTTGGAAACAGGCCTCCTCGAGGGGGCCGTACACCGCCTCGATGCGCTGCCAGTTGCGTCCGGTCTCGGGGGTTACGGCAAAGCCTTCCTCGGCATAGCGGATGGCTGGCTGGAAAAGCGCTTCAAAGGGAAGCCGGCCAAAGCGTTGGTGTAGCTCCCGCCAGGCCGAAGGAGCCCCCGGCACCGTAACCGGCAGCCAGCCCCGGGTGGGCACCTGGCCGCTTTGGGCAAAGGTAGCGAAGTCCAGTCCTGTCGGGCTCATGCCGTAGGCGCTTAGGCCATGAAGCCTCTGGCCATCGTGCACCAAGGCGAAGGCATCGGCACCGATGCCGTTGGAGGTGGGCTCGAGGACGGTAAGGGCAATGGCCGCCGCCACCGCAGCATCCACTGCGTTGCCCCCGGCCAAAAACATCTCCATACCGGCCAAAGCGGCCTGGGGCTGGCTGGTGGCGACCGCCCCTCGCCGGCCCACCACTACATTGCGGCGGGAGGGATAGGGATACTGGTTGAGATTCATAGTCAAAGTCCTTTCTCGTAGAGCTAGCGAAAAATACTTAGGACTTACGCAGTTGGCTGAAGGATGTGGAGGGGATGGGCGAGATAACTTCGTATTGCCTCGCGAACAATGGACGCCTTGGCCTCGTACCAGCTCACCCCCCTGCGCAGCCGGTAGACCTCCAGCCGGAGGAAGGCCCGCAAAGCCAGGAGGAGGTGCCGCAGGATGGAGACCGCCTTCCTCACCTGGGCCCGCTCC
>NZ_AUHY01000031.1 GCF_000423425.1 Meiothermus rufus DSM 22234
GGCCGTGCAGCAGGCCACCCAGCAAAACGTCGAGCTGGCTTACGTGGATGCGGGCTACACCGGCGAGCGAGCCCGACAGGATGCTCAGGCGCAAGGTATCCACCTGGAAGTGGTCAAACTGCCCCAGGTCAGGAAGGGCTTCGTATTGCTACCCAGAAGGTGGGTGGTAGAGCGTTCGTTCGGCTGGGTGGCGAGGTTCCGACGGCTCGCCAGGGATTACGAACGTCTGCCACAAACCTTGGCGGGCCTGCACTTCCTGGCTTTCGCCATCCTGCTCCTGTCCCGTTTCGTCAATCTCATGTCCCAATGTGCCTAACACCCTCTAGCTCTAGCTTTTGTACTGGCTCAAGGGCAGGAGTTGCGCGCGCTGCGTATGGCCACCTTGCCCAGTGGGCCGGAGGACGCCATCTGGACTCGAGTACAGGGCGTCAAGACCACCCTGTTTGGCCTGGGGGATGTAGGCGGGAAGCAGCTCGAGCTTGAGATGAAAGCCTTACATAACGGGCAGGAGCTGGCCCTCTACTTCCGCTGGCCCGATAAAGAACCCAGCCTGACCAAAGACGCCTGGCGCTTCGACGGCACAACCTGGAAACGCCAGGGCGGCGACGAGGATCGGCTGGCGCTGTTCTTCCCCATCGGGGAGTACCCGGCCTTTACGGCGGGCGGCTGTGCCGCCATGTGCCATGCCACCGATAAGGGCGGGTACATGGCCACCAACGCCCCCACCGAAAAAGCCGACCTGTGGCACTGGAAGTCGTACCGCAGCAACCCGCTAAACTTCGCCGATGATGGCTACGCCACCATGAAACCGGCCAACGCCGACACCGGCCGGATGAACGACCCCGGCACCGGCGGCGACCGGCGCAACCAGACCACCGACGGCAGCAAGCCCCTCTACATGCAAGACCCAGCCAAACAGCCCACCGCACCGGGCTTCCTGCTAGACGACGAAAAGGTGGAAATCAAAGACTATAGCATCTTCAAGGCCGGCGACACCCCCCCTACCGCATCCTGACCAGGCCCAGCGGCGACCGGGGCGACATCTGGGCCCGGGGCGTATGGAAGGATGGCTACTGGACGCTAATGCTCAAACGCAAGCTGAACACCGGCTCAGGCAACGATGTGGTGTTTGAACCGGGCCGGAGCATTACCATGTCACTGGCGGTATACGACAACGCGGGCGACAACAACAAATACGCCAGCCTGGCTCCTTTGCGACTGACGCTGGCCCGATAGGCCCTGGATTTGAACCCCACCCTGGCCCAAGCGGGGTGGGGTTATGTTTTACGCTGTAGATCCAGGTAAGTAAAAGCAAAGGCGTGCCGGGTATCGGCGGGGTGGTGTTGGCGGTAGACCTCGAGCCACTCTGAAGGCTCCCAGGGCGGGAAAAAGGCATCAGCATCGGGTACTTCGGTCTCGACCAGGGTCAGGTAGAGGTGGGTGGCTTGGGGTAGGGCCTGGCGGTAGACCTCGCCCCCCCCAATTACCCAAAGCTCCCCCTCGCTTGGCAGGGCTTCCTCCAAAGATGGCACCACCTCCACCCCTTCGGCCCGAAAGCTGGGGTTCTGGGTGAGCACCAGGTTGCGCCTGTTGGGTAGGGGCCGCCCGATGCTCTCGAAGGTTTTGCGGCCCATCAGCACGGTCTTGCCCAGAGTGAGGGCGCGGAAGCGCTTGAGGTCGTCGGGCAGATGCCAGGGCAAAGCCCCACCCCGGCCAATAGCACGCTTCCGGTCGATGGCGGCAATGAGGGCGATTTTTTTCATATTTCGGCCCAGATTACACTGCCACCGGCGCGGGGATGCGCGGGTGGGGCTGGTAGTCTTTTAGCTCGATGTCCTGGTAGGTGAAGGCAAACAGGTCGTTCACCTCGGGGTTGAGTACCACCTTAGGCCAGGGGCGTGGCTCACGGGAAAGCTGCAAGCGGGCCTGCTCGAGGTGGTTTTGGTAGAGGTGCGCATCCCCCAGGGTGTGGATGAACTCCCCCGGCTTCAGGCCGGTCACCTGAGCTACCATCAGGGTCAGGAGGGCATAGGAGGCGATATTGAAGGGCACCCCCAGGAAGATATCGGCGCTGCGCTGATAGAGCTGGCAGGACAGCCGGCCATTGGCCACGTAAAACTGAAAGAGGATATGGCAGGGGGCCAGGGCCATTTTGGGCAGGTCGGCCACATTCCAGGCACTCACCACCAGCCGGCGCGAATCGGGATTCTTCTTGATCTCCTCCACCACCCAGCCAAGCTGGTCGATGGGGCCATCCGGCCCCTGCCAGCTTCGCCACTGCTTGCCGTAGACCGGCCCCAGCTCGCCCTCTGGACTGGCCCACTCGTCCCAGATGCTCACCCCGTGGGCTTTGAGGAAGGCGATGTTGGTCTCGCCCCGCAAAAACCAGAGCAGCTCGTAGACGATACTTTTCCAGTGCAGCTTTTTGGTGGTGAGGAGAGGAAAGCCCTCTTCCAGGTCGAAGCGCATCTGCCAGCCAAAAACCGAGCGGGTGCCCACCCCGGTGCGGTCGGTCTTGGGGGTGCCGTGCTCGAGCACGTAGCGCATGAGTTCAAGGTACTGGTACTCGGGGTGCCGCATGCCGCTTAGTTTATCTGCTGCAACAGCCGGTGTGCATAGAGGGGGGCGTAGAAGTAGGCCGCCGAGCCAAACCCGGTAAGAGCATAGCCCCCCGGGATAGGCCGCAGGTAGTGCCGATCCAGTCGGTAACGCACCCCCGCCCAGGAAGTATCCCACCTGGGGCGGTAGCCTAGAAGTTTTTCGGCCTCGGCCAGAAGCCACTCCACCTCGGCGGGCTGGGTCTGGTGGGGGGTATAGCTGGACTGGTGGGGCAGGTAGCTCCCGCCCAGGCTGTGCCCGGCCACATACACCCCGTAGGCGCAGGCCTGAGGGAAGTGCTCGAGGGTGTGCAACACCGAGCCCGGGGTAAAGCGCCCACCCAGCCCCACCAGGTGGGCCCCACTGGCCCCACCGGCATAGATCACCAGGCCCGCAGATAAGGTCGCCAGGGTCGGGGTACGTAGATGGAGGGTGCGGCCCTCGAGGCGTTCCACCTCGGCGTAGGTTATCTCCAGGCCCTGGGCCAAGCGGTGGAGCAGGGGGGTGGTCTCGAGCCAGCCCGCGCTTTCCAGGTAAAGCCCTTCCTCGAGCCACTGGTGGGGAATGCCCCGGCCCTTTAGCTTCTCCTTCCAGGCAGGCCGATGGGCCGGGGGCACAGGGCGCAGAATCCCCTGCCGCACAGGCACAAAGCGGGGGTAAAAGTCCCACAGGGCAGCCAGGGCCTCCTCGGCCTCGGGGGCCACGCTTCCCCGCTTGCCCCGCACCGGGTTCAACAGAGCCTCGGGCACCCGGCTGGCCTCGCCCAGCTCGCGGGCCACAACCCGTACTTCTTTTCCGGCCTCGTGCAACACCCTGGCCACGCAAAGCCCGGCAATCCCCGCCCCGATGACCACCACCTCTGCGGCAACCACCCCTTCATTTTGCCGGGTAGACCTAGCGCCGCAATACTTGCCGCAAGCGGGGCAGTAGCGAGACCTCCGAGCCAGGCAGGCGCAGGCTACCGGTGCCCGAGAGCACCCCCAGCGGCACATCAATCCCCGAGCGCGTGGGGCGCACCAGCAGCAGGTTACCGCTGGCATCGGTGTAGCCCCCCAGATAGTCGCCGGGGGTAATCTCGTCGTCGCCATCCACGTCTTTCCAGGCAATCACCACATAGTCGCCCGGCACCAGGTCGGGGATGCTATAGGGCGCTCTAAGGCCCGCCTGGCTCACGATGCTAACCCCAGAGCGACTGGCGTCAATGTCGTTTCCGGCTACGAAGAGCGCGACCACCGCAGTACCCTGCACGCTAGGGGGCGGGGGTGGCGCGGCCACCTGCAGGGGCAGGCCCACCGTGCGGGTAAGGCTGCCGCCACTGCCGCTAAGGGTGAGGGTATAGCTCCCCTGGGCCGGGGTGCTATCCACCTGCAAGCGCAGGGTGCTGCTGTTGCCCGAAGCGGGGTTGGGGCTCAACGTGTGACTAACCCCAGCCGGCAGACCGCTCAGGCTCAGGCTGACCGGGTCGGCAAAGCCGGCAATCCGGGCGATGTTGACCGTAATCTCCACGCTGCTACCCACAGCAGGGCTGAGGCTGGCTGTGGCTGGGCTCAGCTGCAAGGTGAAGCTGGGGGTTAGGCTACCGGCGGCGCTCACCGCGGCCTGAGCGTTCACCAGACCGGCCCCGCAGTCGCTCCCCTGAAGGGTGGGAAAGCTAGAGGGAATCCGATCCGAAGGGCGGCCCGTACACTGGCTCGAGTTCAGCGGAGCAGCCGTGCCCTTGAGGATGTCCAGGGCCTCGGCCAGGGTCAGGTCGGGCCGCCGGGCCTTCATCAGGGCGACCACCCCCGCCACGTGGGGCGCGGCCATGGAGGTGCCCTGATAGAAAGCGTAGACAAACTGAGCAGCCCCCGTTTCTCTGTCGTCCTTGAGCAAGCTCAGCACCCCATCGGCATACCCATCCCCATTGCGGTCAACGGTGACATCCCCCCCAGGGGCCATCACATCGATGCGGGCCCCGTAGTTGGAGTAGTAGCTGCGCAAGCCCCGGGTCTCGGTGGCCCCCACCGTAATCACCCCACTGCAGCTGGCCGGGGTAAAACCGGCGGCGTTTTCCGCACTGTTGCCCGCGGCCACCACCAGGATGGGCTTTTGCGGCTGGTTGTTGGCCTGATTAATGGTGTCCTGCCAGGCCGGGCTACAGGCTCCTCGTCCGCCCAGGCTCAGGTTGACCACCTGGGCCGGATAGGGGTTGGGGGGCACCCCGGAAACCGAAAGCCCCACTGCCCAGCGCAACCCGGCCAGGATGTCGGCATCGCTGCCGCCGCCCACCCCCAGGGCGCGCACATGCACCAATCGGGCCCCCCAGCTCACCCCGGCTACCCCCAGGTTGTTGTTGCTGCGGGCGGCGATGGTGCCGGCCACGTGGGTGCCATGGTACCCGCTGAGGGCCTCAGGAGGCGCTCCCGGGGCCACGTTGCCGGTGTCCTCGGGGTTATTGTCCCGCCCATCCCCATCGTTGGCGATGCGGGGGTCGGAGATGAAGTCGTAGCCCAGCACCGGGGTGGGCAGGTCGGGGTGGGCGCTCACGATGCCGGAGTCGATCACCGCCACCGTAATGGTTCGGCTGGTACCGTCTTCGATCTCCCAGGCCTGGGGCAGGTGGATGGCCGGATAATGCCATTGATATTCGTAGAACTCATCGTTGGGGGTTTTGAAAAGCTGGCGGATGTAGTTGGGCTGGGCATAGAGCACATCAGGCCGGCGGGCCAGGGCCGCCACCGCAGCCTGGGTCTGGGCCTTGTCGGCCACCCCCCGGTAGAGGGCCAGGCCACCCGGCTCGAGCTCCTCCTCCCGTTGCAGCGCAACCCCGCCCGCCTGGAGGCTTTCCACCCGCTGCAGGCTTAGGCCCGGGCGAAACTTCAGCAGCACCTCGCCGGGCACGAAGTCGTCGGGCTGGCTTTGGGCAAAAAGGCGCTCGGAGGTGCGAATGGATGGGGCGCTGCTGCTTGAGAAAAACCCCACCTCCCCCGAGATGCTGCCCGGCCCACCCCCGTCACAGGCCACCAGGCTCACCGCCAACCAGAGAATCCCCAGCTTGTATGCTCGCACCACACCACCTCCTAAGTCGGGCTCCTTTACATGGTATCTTGGGGATTCAGCGTTATGTCAGCGTTAAAAAGTCCCAAAACCGTAAACTAAAGGGTCAGTTTGGGCCAACGCTGGCCTGCACGAGGCACCCGACCAGGAAATGCTAGCCCTCACTCCATGACTGGCGGATGACCAGGCCACCGGCCCGGGCCGCCTCGAGCACAGCCCGGCTGAGGGGGTTGTGCTCTAAAAAGCTGGAGCGCAGCTGGGGAGGAACGTGGTGAAGGGCAATCTCTTCTAAGGCGTGCAGAACCTCCTGGAGCGAGGCCTGGCCCACCCGGCCCAAAGCGGCCTGGGCCTGGTGGTGCACCCAGCGCACCTCGAGCCGGGTGCAGCCCGTGGGCCAGCAGGTTTCCAGCCCGGCCATGGCCGCCTTGCTGCGGTATAGAGCCTCCTCCAGATGGCCCGGGGTGAGCCCGGGCTGCTCCAGCAAGACCCTGGCCCAGAGGGTCTGGGCGGCTATGCCCAGGGAGGGCCAGTCATTCTGCTGGGCCAGGGCCAAAGCTTCCTGGAGGCAGGGGAGGGACTGCTCGGGGGGGGTCAGGCGGGCTCGAGCCAGCAGATACCGGCCATAGGCCAGCCCCTGCCGTTCGGCAAACAACGCCTCCAGGCGCTCCAGCAAAGGAGCGACCGCCTGGCCTTGCCGGTGGGCCAGCAGGGCTTCCAGGATGCGGTAGGTGGCCTCGTCGCGCCGGGGCAGGTCGGGCGTGCCCAGGGCCTTGCCCAGCCAGTCGGTGGCCGGCCCCCACGCCCCCCATACCCAGTACAGACGGGCCATCTGATACTGGCTAAAAGCCCGCGTCCAGCCCCACTCCTCGGGCACCAAAGCCAGGGCCTCTTCCAGCACCTGCTGGGCTTCGGCGTAGCGCTCGAGGTCGTAGTAGCGCAGGGCCAGGTTGTTGAGGTGGTGCACCCTGCGGCCCAGCACGCCCTGCATCCCCTCGAGCAGGCGCTGGGCCTCGAGCTGGGCCTCCAGGGCCGCCTCGGCGTAGCCCAAAGCCGCCAGGCAGACCGCGCGGTTGTGGTGGAAACCTACCTGCACCAGGCGGTCGGCCGAGTGCCTCAGGGTGGGTTCGGCCTCCTGGTAAAAGGCCAGGGCCTGGCGGTGGCGCTCGAGCTGGTCGAAGGCAATGCCCAGCCTCGAGGTAGAGATGGCCACCTGCAATTCGTCGCCCTGGACCCGATGCATATCCCTTAGCTGCTCTAAGGCCGCAATCAGATCGGGGGTTTTGCGCTGTACAAATAGCGACTGGGCCAGCGCATCCAGCAAGCGAACCCGCAGCTCGGGCGCCTCGGCCTGCTGGATGTATTCCAGCCCCTTGCGCGCCGCCGCTTCGGCCTCGGCCCCGAAGGCATGCTCCCCCAGGCGGATGGCCTCGCGCAGCCAGGCCCGGCCTTGTTTCTCGGGTGTATCGGCCAAGGCCAGCATTCGCTCGACCAAAGCCGCGTGGCGCTGGCCGGTATCGAAGCGAATCATGACCTGGCTCAGTGCCTCCAACAAGGCAAAAGCCTGCTCGCGCTCTCCCCCGGCTTCGGCGACCTCGAGGGCCTGCTGGTAAAACCCGGCCGCTTCGGAAAACTGGTAGGTGGCCTCGGCCTGCCGGGCCGCCTGAAGTAAGTAGGGAATGGCCCGCGAAGGCTCGCTCTCCAACCAGTGGCTGGCCATGCGGGCCGGGTGGGCCTGGCAGGTCTCCAGGAACTGCGCCACCTGGCGGTGCAGGTAAGCCCTAATGGGCGCGGGCAGCATCTCGTGAACGGCTTCGAAGAGCAGGTCGTGGGCAAAGCCGCTGCCATGGAGGATCTGGGCTCCCTCGAGTTCGGCCCAGGGCCCGGTCAGGGCCAGCAGGCTGGCCTGCATCACCGCAGCCGCCAGCTCAGGGCCGAGGTCGGTACCAGCTACGGCAGCCAGGCGAGCCAGGTTGAGCGCCGGAGGCGAGAGCCGTTCCAGGCACCGGGTGATAAGGGCCTTGACCTTGCCGGCCAAGGGCAGCCGCTCGAGCCTTCCACCCCTGATGCCTCCGGACTCCCAAAGGCTTTTGAGGGTCTCGAGCACAAAAAAGGGATTGCCCCCGGTGTAGCGTATCAGGGCCGGGGAAAGCGACTGCACCCCCTCCACCTCGAGGCTGGCCAGCAGAGCTTCGACCTCGGCGGGCTGCAACGGCTCCACATCCAGCAACACCGCCAATCCCGCTTCGACCAGGGGAAAAAAGATGCCCTGCTCGATCTCGGCAGCCACCTCGCCGCGCCGGTAAATCTGGATGGTGAAGGGCGGCTGCCCCTTTCCCCCCACCGCGCCGTATTTGTTGAGCTGGTAGAGCATGGCCTCGAGGCTGGCCCGGTCGAGGTACTGGGCATCGTCGCTAACCTGAACGCTGGGCAGGTCGCCGCTGTGCGAGAGCAGGGTAATCTCGGCCAGCGCATCGTAAAAGCGCAATTTATCGGCTTCGGAAAGCATGGGCGGGGGGGGCATCCTGCGCCAGTTCTGGCAGGATGCGGGCCGCTTCGCAGCGCACCCAGGCTGGCAGGTTTTGCAGCAGCTCGGGCCGCTCGGCAAAGGATTCACGCAGGCTACGGGCGTAGCTCGAGTAGGGTATGGCCATGTCGCCCTGCCGGGCCGCCAGCAACACCACCCGTCCCTTGGATGCCGCAAAATCCATCGCCAGGCGGGTCTTGCCCACCCCCGGCTCGCCCCGCAAAAACACCACCTGGCCCTTCTGAAAGGCCTCTTCCATCTCTGCCCAGAGCCTTTCTCGCCCCACCAGAACCGGGGGGCGCAACAAGCTGAGGGGAATGGAAGGGCGCCGGGGGGCCACGCTTTGCCCCAGCCGCTCCCCCTGGGCGATTTGCTTGGCCAGGGCCTGGGTCTCGGGCAGCGGGGCTACCCCTAGCTCACGCTGCAAAAGTGCTTTGCAGCGATGGTAAGCCCTGAGGGCTGCAGGCCGATCCCCACGCAGATACAAAAGCCGCATCACCCGGCGGTGGGCCACCTCCGAAAGCAGGTCCTGCTCCAGCAGCCGTTCGGCATAGGCCAGCGCCCTGGGGTACTCTCCGGCCTGCTCGAGCTGCTCGACTAGCGCAGCCAGCGAGACCCGTCGCATCTCGGCCAGCCTTTCTCGCTGCATCAGGAGCCAGTCGTCGTACTCGGGACAATCGTCGTAGTCGGAGCTCTCCAGCAAAGTCTGGTCGGTTTCGGCCACCTCCTGGTGACGCCTCGCAAAATGGGCCACCTCGAGGGCTGCCACATCCACCTCCAGCCCCTGTAGCCCCAGCACATCCCCACCCCACACCAGCTCGACTCCCGCGAGCTGCTTGAGCCGCCTCAAGGCCTGGGCCAGGTTGTTGCGAGCGGTGGCCTCGGGCGAGTTGGGCCAGAGCAGACCGGCTAGTTTGGAGCGACTGGAAGGGCCTTCTAGAGCCAGGTAGGCCAGCAAGCCCGCCGTCTTGCGCTCCAATGGCTGCACCCTACGTTCCGGGAGGTGTAGGGCAGGCAGACCCAATAGTTGCAGGCGTTTGCGGCTTTGCCCTGGCATTTTCCCATTCTAGAAAAAACCGCGCAGCCCCAAAGGTCGTTGAGCACAGTCTTCCTCTAAACCCGGCTCCTTACCCCAATAAAGCTTTTTCCCCGGCAAGCGCCGGTTTTTCCCAGGGCAAAGCTGGCCTTATCCACCTTCCCTGCTTACAAGCCAAACCAGGTAAAGGGGTAGTAGCGCAAAAGCTCAGCCCCAAAAGGCGCTACCCGCTCGAGGTTGACCTCGGAAGCCTCGGCCCTCAAGAGGGCCACCCTGGGGTTGAAGTCGCGCACGGCAATCTGGCGCAAAATCGCCTCGAGGTCTAGCTGGGGCAGGCCGTAGCCCAAAGCGGCGTAGACCTGTTGGCGCACCCAGGCGTACTCCTCCCGGGAAAACCCCTGGGCCCGAAGGGCCTCCACCTGGAGCCGTTTGGCCTCCGGCAACAAAGCCCCCGTACCGCGGAACAGATCCAGCACCGCCCGGTAATCTAGGGTGGTCTGTCCTGCGTACTGCCGGGCCAGCTGCTCTAGCCGGGCCTCGAGCTGCGGGTAACGCGGGCCTAGCCCCTGCTTAACCTCGCGCTGTACTGCCAAAAAGCGCTCTAGTTGCCCCGGGCTGAGCCGTCCATCCGCCGGCGGGGTGAAGCTGGGGTCTGCCCTGACCCCGGCCTCGAGGGCGATCACCTGGCGAAAACCCTCCACCAAGGTCTGGGCCGGACGGATCAGGAACTGGTAGGCCGCCCAGCCGGTCAACCCCAAAAAAAGCCCTATAGCCAGAAGAAGCCACATCCACCATCGCACCATAAGCGTCAGGATGCCACAAGGCAAACCATCCGACTGCGGTTTTTCGTCCAATTGCTCGTACAACTGCTGCCAAGCTATGATAAAGCCCAAGATTGCAGCTATGAACCCCACCGTCCAGGCCCTCGAGGCCCAGCTAAGGCAGACCCAGACAATCCCTGAGAAATTTGTCCTTTTGGACCGGCTTTATCGCTTTCTGAGCCTGAGCTACCCCCAGCAGGCCCGGCAGATCGTGGAAGAGATGCTGATTTTATCGCAAAAAGCCGCCTACCCTGCTGGGCGCGGCCTGGCCCTCAAAAACCTAGGTGACTACCACTTGCGCCAGGGCCATCTACCCGCCGCCCAGGGCTGCCTCGAGGAAGCCCGGGCCATTTTGCGTAAAGTTGGCGAGACCGCAGCCGAGATAGAGGCCCAAAACGCCCTGGGGAGCTTCTACTACTTGCAGGGGCAGTTTCCTAAAGCTTTGGAATACTACCTAGAGGCCCTAGAGGAAAGCCGAAAGTACGGGTTCAAACTCCAGGAGTCCAGCGCCTTACATGGGATTGGCCTGGTCCAGCACACCCTGGGCAACTACCCCGAAGCCACCAAGTACTTGCTGCGTAGCCTGGCCCTCAAGCGGGAAAGCGGCGACCGCCCCAGCGAGTCGGATGTCCTCAACGATTTGGGCCTGATCTACCTCGAGGTGGGCGACCACGCCGGGGCAGCAGAACTTTTCCGCGAAAGCCTGAGCATAAAACAAGCCCTAGGCGACCACCATGGCGAGGCTAGCGCCCTCTCCAGCCTGGGCCTGACCTTCTACCGCTTGGGTCGCATCCAAGAAGCCCTGCACTACCACCGTCAAGCCCTGGAAATGGCCGATAGTCTGGGCAGCCTCCAGATAAAGGCGCTTTGCCTGGAAAACCAGGGCCTCTGCCAGGCCCGCCTGGGCCACCTCGAGCAGGCTTTAGAGTTATTCCAGGCCGCTATGGCCCTTTACCAAGAGCTGCACAGCCGCCCGGGCGAGTTGCGGGTCTTGTTGCAGGTAGGACTGGCGCAAAGCCGGCTGGAACAGAGCGAAAATGCCATCCACTCCCTGCAGCAAGGGCTTAGCCGCGCGGAAAAGCTGGGCCTACAAAAAGCGCTGTTCGAGTTCCACCAGGCCCTTTCCCAGGTCTTCGAGCAAACCCACAAGCCCGCGTTGGCCCTGCACCACCTCAAGCAAGCCCTGGAAATTGAGCGCAAGCTGCAGCAAGAACAGCAAACCCAGCGAACCGCCGCGCTTTTGGCTGGGTTTCAGGTGGAAAAAGCCCGTCAAGAGGCTGAAATCGAGCGTCTGCGCAACATCGAGCTAGCCCGTGCCAACCGCGAGCTGGCCCAGGCCATCGAGAACCTCAAGGAAGCCGATGCGGAAAAGACCCGGCTACTGGAGATGCTCCGTCGGCAGTCTAAAGAGCTCGAGCGGCTGGCCCGCCAGGACCCCCTCACCCGGCTATACAACCGCCGTTACCTGGAGGAAAACCTCGAGCGCGAATTCGCCGCCTCTAAACGCTACGGCTTCCCCCTTAGCGTGGCCATGGTAGACATCGACCACTTCAAGCAAATCAACGACACCTTCTCTCATCAGGTAGGGGACGATGTTCTGCGGCTGGTGGGGCAGATTCTCGAGTCGAGCTGCCGTGGGGTGGATTTTGCCGCCCGCTACGGTGGAGAGGAGTTCGTGCTGGTCTTTCCCCAGACCGACCTGACTGGGGCCCTGATTGCCTGCGAGCGCCTACGACAGCGCATTGAAAACCACCGCTGGGGCGACCTCCACCCCCAGCTTCGGGTTACCGTCAGTATCGGCGTCTGTAGCGACCCTGACCTGCCCAACCACGAGAAGCTGCTGGCTGCCGCCGACGCCCAGCTCTACGCCGCCAAGCAGGCCGGGCGCAACCGGGTCTACCCCCAAGCCCATAACCTGGTAGGTGGCCCCTGACATAAAGGGGCCCCGGGCAGGGTGACCACCCCGGGCTGCGTGGCGTATGCTGTTCCTATGCGTCTGCACCCCGAAGTGGCCCAGGCCCTGCGCGAAGGGCGGGCTGTGGTAGCCCTGGAGTCTACGGTAATTACCCACGGCCTTCCCCGGCCTTTGAACCTCGAGCTGGCGCAAACCCTCGAGGCTACCGTGCGCCAATCCGGCGCTATCCCTGCCACCATCGCCATCCTGAAAGGGCAGGTGGTGGTGGGCCTTCAACCCGAGGAGCTCGAGTTCATCGCCAACGACCCTTCCGCCGACAAGGCCAGCCTGTGGAACCTGGGGGCTTTGTTGGCCCAGGGCCAGAGCGCAGGCACCACCGTGGCCGCCACCACCTTCCTGGCCCACAAAGCGGGTATCCAGGTCTTCGCCACCGGCGGCATCGGTGGGGTACACCCCCATCCTTACGACGAGTCAGCGGATCTGCTCGAGCTGTCCCGCACCCCCATTCTGGTGGTCTCGGCCGGGCCCAAAAGCATCCTCGACCTGGCCGCCACCCTAGAGCGCCTGGAGTCGCTAGGGGTGGCCCTGCTGGGCTTTCGCACCCAGCACCTCCCCGCCTTTCACAGCCCCACCAGCCCTTACCCCCTGCCAGCCCGGGTCGACTCGGCCCAGGAAGCGGCCCAGGCCTTCCGGGCTGCCCAGGGGCTGGGCCTCCCTGGGGCTACCCTGGTGCTCAACCCTATCTCTCAGGGCTTACCCTTTGAACAGGTACAACGCTGGGTAGAACAGGCCACCCAGGAAGCCGCCCGGGCCGGTATCGGCGGCAAAGCCCTGACCCCCTACCTGCTGCGCCGGCTATCCGAACTTAGCGGGGGTCAGACCGATGCCGCCAACCTCCGGCTGCTGGAAGAAAACGCTCGCCTGGCCGCGCAGATTGCCTTGGCGCTGACCGATACCCACTGAGGCCTAGCAAAGCAGCAGGATGGCGCTAGAATGGGGGTGCCAATGTGCGAGCTGGGGAAGCGGCTGAGGGAGGCCCGCGAAGCAAAGGGGCTGGAAATAGCCCAGGCAGCGGAGTTTCTTAAGGTACGCCGAGCTGTTTTGGAAGCGCTGGAGGAGTGCCGCTTCGACGAGTTACCCGAGCCTGCTTTGGCTCGAGGCTACCTGCGGCGCTATGCCCAGCTCCTGGGCCTCGACCCCACTCCCCTGCTCGCGCTGTACCCCATGGCCGTGGCCCCAGAGCCACCGCCCATTCCGGCCCCTTCCCGTCCGGCCTGGCTCTGGCTGCTCCCTTTACTGGCGCTGCTGGCCTTGCTAAGCTGGCTGGCCTTTCGGGGCCTAGGCCCCTCCAGCGCCCCCGCCCAAGCCCAGCCCGCCCCGGCCAGCCCCCCACCCCCTCAGCAGGTCAGCCTGCGCATAGCCACCCAGCCCCCAGGGGCCCGGGTCTATCTGGATGGCTTCCTGCTGGGCCAATCCCCCCTCGAGGTTCGGGTCGAAGCGGGAGAGCGCACCCTGCGCATCGAGGCCTCGGGTTACCGCAAACACGAGCAGGTGCTCAACCTGCAAACCGACCGCAACCTGAGCGTGGCCCTAACCCCACTCCCCCCTGCCCCCACCCCTCCGACCCAGCCTGCCCCAGCCACCCCCGCCAGCGGTCTGGTGTTGCGCTTCGAGGGCACGAGCTGGGTTCGGGTCACCGACCCACGCTCCGGGCGAGCGCTGTACGAGGGCACCGTTTCTAGCGGAGCCCAGCTTAGCTACCCCCTGCCGGTCTCGGTACGGGTTGGCAACGCGGGGGTGGTGCGGGCTATCGTCAACGGACAGGATCGGGGCCTGCTGGGCCGGGTAGGTCAGGCCCTCACCCTGCGCTTTGAGTAGGGCGCCCCTGCTGTAGCACCGCCTGATAGGCGGCCAGGGTGCGGGGATGGGGTTCTATGCCCTTCTTTCGCAGGTACCTCACCTTACAGACCACCGCCTCGCGGTAGGCCTCCTCGAGCTGGCCAGCCAAGGCTTTCTGGCGTATCTCGTGGTTCACCCCCCGGGCGGGCTCGGATACATCGGCCACGTAAAGGGCCATGCCAACCTTGTGGGCCGGACTAACCCCGTACACATGCCCCTCGATAGCCTCGAGGATTTCCTCATCCTGAACACCCCAGTCCTGGGCTAAGCGGCGGGCCACCCGCCCATGCAAGGCTAGAGGGTGCCGGCGCTCGATCTCGTTTTCCGGGGGGGCCAGTTGCAAAAGTTGCTCGTCGGTAAAGTCTCGCGCAGCATCATGCAAAATGGCTGCTAGATAAGCTTTTTCTACATCCAGGCCGTTGGCCTTGGCAATGGCCGCAGCCAGTTCGGCTACTCGCTGAATATGCGCGTAACGCTCGGAGCTGACCTGCTGGCGCACTTTTTCCGCTAGGCCAGCGACAGAGATAACACGGGTCAAGTTTGGCCTCCGTCGAGGGCGGGCAGCGGCCCTACCCATCCGCAAAACAAAGCCTACCATATTCCCCAGGCCCTGCCAGCCCTTGAAACAATTGGCCTCAGCCGCTATAGTTGTCAGTTGGCTGGGCCCAAAGGCCCAAGCCGTTTGCTGGATTGCGCCTGCATCCCGAACGGCTGACTGGAGAGTGTGGTCATGTACGCGATAATCAAAAGCGGTGGCAAGCAGTACCGCGCAGAGGCCGGAAGCAAGCTGCGCGTGGAGAAGCTCGAGGCCAACCCCGGCGATACCGTAGAGTTCGATGCCTTGATGATCGGCGGTGAAAAGGTAGTGCTGGGTACGCCTACTGTGCCGGGGGCCAAAGTGGTGGCCGAGGTGGTGCAGCACGGCAAAGGCAAGAAAGTCGTGGTGGCCAAGTTCAAAGCCAAGGTGCAGTACCGCCGTAAGCGGGGCCACCGCCAGCCCTACACCGAAATTGTGGTGAAGGAGATTCGCGCCTAGGAGCAGGCTATGGCACACAAAAAGGGACTGGGTTCAACCAAAAACGGGCGGGACAGCCAGGCTAAGCGTCTGGGGGTCAAACGCTTTGAAGGCCAGGTGGTGCGGGCTGGGCATGTGCTGGTACGCCAGCGGGGCACCAAGTTCCGCGCCGGTGCCGGTGTGGGTCAGGGCCGCGACTACACCCTCTTTGCCCTGATCGACGGGGTGGTGGAGTTTGCCGACAAGGGTCGCTTGGGCCGCTACGTGCGGGTCAGACCCCTCGAGGCCGGTCAGGTCTAACCTTATCTCCTAGGCTGAAGGCCAAAGGCCGCGCGCCTTAGCTTTCAGCCTTTTGTATTTAGAGCGGTAGCTTGGCATATGTTCAGAGATGTCCTCGAGATCAGCGTAAGCGCAGGCCGTGGCGGCGACGGCTGCATCAGCTTTTGGCGGGAGAAGTACATCGCCAAAGGGGGCCCCGACGGAGGGGATGGGGGCGATGGCGGCTCCATCCTCCTGCGGGCTTTGGGCCAAGTAGACTCCCTCTCTAAGCTATCCAAGCGGGTCTACAAGGCCGAAAATGGCCAGCACGGCATGGGCAAGGGGCTGTTTGGCCGCGCCGGTAAGGACCTGGTCATCGAGGTGCCCCGGGGCACCCGGGTCTACGACGCCGAGACCGGGGAACTCTTGGCCGACCTGGTGGAGGAGGGGCAAACCTTCGTGGCCGCTCGAGGGGGCAAGGGAGGCTGGGGCAACGCCCGGTTTGTAACCCCTACCCGCCAGGCCCCTCGCTTTGCCGAGGCCGGGGAGGAAGGCGAGAAGCGCCGGCTGCGCCTCGAGCTGATGCTGCTGGCCGACGTAGGGCTGGTCGGCTACCCCAACGCCGGAAAGAGCAGCCTGCTGGCCGCCCTCACCCA
The DNA here is from genome assembly GCF_000423425.1 of Meiothermus rufus DSM 22234. GTDB lineage: Bacteria > Deinococcota > Deinococci > Deinococcales > Thermaceae > Meiothermus > Meiothermus rufus. Next base: position 15,759 of record NZ_AUHY01000031.1, read on the forward strand.
TGCGCAGCCCAAAATCGCCAGCTACCCCTTCACCACCCTCTCCCCCAACCTGGGGGTGATTGAACAGGGCCTGGAGCGCCTGACCATGGCTGACATCCCCGGCATCATCGAAGGGGCCGCCCAGGGCCGGGGCCTAGGGCTGGAGTTCCTGCGCCACATCGCCCGTACCCGGGTCTTGCTGTATGTGCTCGATGGGGCCGATCAACCCGTTCAGGCCCTGCGTACCCTCCAGGCCGAGCTACGGGCCTACGATCCTGCGCTTCTCCTTCGCCCGGCCCTGATCGCGCTCAACAAGTGCGACCTACTTACCGCGGAAGAGACCCGTACCCTGGAGCACCAGCTGAGCCAAAGCGGCCTGCCGGTGCTGGCTATCTCCACCCAGACCCGTCAGGGCCTTCCTGCACTGGTAGAGGCCCTATTTGCCCTGGCGCCCTCGGCCCCCAAACCCACCCTTCCCCAACCTCAGCCCAGGCCCGAGTCTGCCGATTCCATCAAGGTTCACCAAGTGGAAGAAGGGGTCTTCGAGCTCGAGGCGCCCCACCTCGAGCGGCAGCTAAATCGGCTCAAGGGCGACCTAATGGAGGCCGCAGGCTACCTGCAGGAACTGTTCAAACGCCACCGGGTCGAGCCAGCCCTCAAGGCCCACGGGGTGCGGGCTGGCGACACGGTGCGCCTTGGCCCCCATGAGTTTGAGTACATCCCCGAGGTGCGCTAGAAGCCTTTGGGGTAGAATGGAGGCGAATGGTCAAAACCACCGATACCCTTAGGCTCATCGCCCAGGTCAAAGAGGCGCTGGAAGACAAAAAGGCCGAGAACGTGGTGGCGCTGGATCTAACCGGCGTTTCGGATACGCTGGATTATTTTGTCATCGCCACCGGAACCTCTCAACCGCATCTTCAGGCCCTCGAGCGGGCGGTGCGGGAAAAGCTAGAGGAGCAGGGCATCCGCGCTAGAGGTGTCGAAGGGCCCAGTCCCCGCTGGGTGCTCTTGGACTACGGCGCGGTGTTGGTCCATCTGATGAGCCCCGAAGCGCGCGAGTACTACGACCTAGAGGGCTTCTGGGCCGATGCTAAGCGGCTTTGAGGCCACCCCACAGGCGTAAAAGCTCCCCAAGGCTACTTGGTCTTAGGGGGGGGGTTGGGCGCTGGGCGGTAGTTGCGAATGGGGGCAAAGATAAAACGGTTGAAGATAACATAGGCCGCTAGGTAGACCCCCATCTGCACCCAAAAATCGTTGAACAGGGTAACCCCGTTGCTACCCAAAAGGGTCATGAGCAAGGTTAACGGGGTGACCACTATAAAAGCCCGCAGCACCAGGCTGGGAAAGACCTTGAGCATGTCCCGCCCCGAAAGCGGAGGGCGCTGTTGCGCCTTGCGCTTGAGTTTTTCTTCCCGGCGTTTCTTACCCATTGGGCTACATTAAGCCACCTGGCCCAGGGCTTGTCAAACCAAGGCGGCTTTGGCCCAGCCATCCGCTGGTGGTTTATTTAGGCGCATAGGCCCTGGCGGTATGCCCTATACTCTTCATGGGCTGGCGAAGAACCGGAACGCCGGGCCGGGTCCATAAGGCAACCGCCGCAATTATTTTCAATAGACCGGCCCGACCGACCCACCGGCTTTGTCCCAGGCCCCAGCGCAAGGGAGCCGCCTATGAGCACAACCCAGACCCCTACCCCCATCGCGGAGATGCTGCGCAGCATGGTGCAGGCCCGGGCCTCCGACATTCACCTGCAGGCCGGAGCCCCTCCCACCGTGCGCATAGATGGGAAACTGAAGCCCTTCGGCAGCAAGGTGCTCTCGCCAGCCGAGGTCGAGGCCATTGTGCGCAGCCTGCTGAACCCCCTACAGCAGGAGGAGCTCGAGTACAAAAAAGAAATGGACTTCGCCTACACCATACCCGGCCTAGCCCGCTTCCGCTGCAACCTGCTGCACCAGCGGGGCAGCCTGGGTCTGGTGATGCGGGTGGTCTCCGAGGCCATCCCCAGCTTCGAGGCGCTGGGTCTGCCTCGAGGGGTAATGGAGGAACTCGCCTCCAAGGAACGCGGGCTGGTTCTGGTAACCGGCCCCACCGGCTCGGGCAAGAGCACCACCCTGGCCGCCCTGATCGATCACATCAACCTACACTACCCCAAAAACATCGTCACCATCGAGGACCCCATCGAGTACTTGCACAAGCACAAAAAGAGCCTGGTGGTGCAGCGCGAGGTAGGGGTAGATACCGACTCCTTTGCCTCGGGGCTAAAGTACGCCATGCGCCAGGACCCCGATGTGATTCTGATTGGGGAGATGCGCGACCGCGAGACGGTGGAAGCGGCCATCATGGCCGCCCAGACCGGGCATCTGGTCTTCTCAACCCTGCACACCCTCGACGCCATCCGCACCATCAACCGCATCATCGACTTCTTCCCCCTGCACGAGCACCAGCAGATTCGCATCCTTCTGGCCGAGTCGTTGCTGGGCATCCTCTCCCAGCGCCTATTACCCCGGGCCGACGGCCAGGGCCGGGTTCTGGCTCTGGAGATTCTGCTCGCCACCCCCTTTGTGCGCGAGCTCATCAAGGATGAAAACAAGACCCCCCAGATCAAAGACTCCATGATGGAGGACAACCTGCGCGGGATGCGCACCTTCGACCAGCATCTGGTAGAACTCTACACCCAGGGCCAGATCAGCTTAGAGGACGCCGAGACCTCGGCCACCAGCCCCCACGAGCTCAAGCTGATGCTGACCAAGCACACCGGGCGGGGGTTTTAGGCCTTAGGCAAAGGAGGGCCCTTTCGGGCCCTCTGGTTTGCTCGAGTCAAGCGGTTAGTCTAAAGTGCACTGGTATACCTTGATGTCCGGCAGGCTACGGCTGCTCTCGTTACCCAGCGAGTCCCGGGCAATCAGGGTGAGGCGCACCACCTGGCCCTGGAAGCAGTCGTTGCCAAAATCGGCAAAACCACCGATCAGGTTGCTGGGGTTGTTCTGGCTGGGCGTCCAGTCCAGGTTGCCGCTGGTGGTGCTGGTGCTGAGGGTAACATTGCTGCGCCAGATCGCGGTGCTGCCAGGACGGAAGGAGGTAGCCCGCCAGATGTAGGTGATGGGGGTGTTGCCCTCGGGGTCGGTGGCGCTGGCGGGGGCGGTCAGGCGGGTGGTCCATCTGTATCCGTCAGTGTAGTTAGGCGTGCTGGGGGACAGGCTGCCCAGGGTGATGCTGGGGGGCAGGTTGGCCGGGGCCGGGTTGATGGTAATGCTCACGCTGGCCGAGGCAGTAAGCCCCTGGGGGTCGGAGGCGCTAAGGGTCAGGGTGCGGGGGCCGGTGCTGCTGAAGGCAACCTCGGTATTGCAGCCCGTGCGGGGGAAGCCGGGGTCGCTGGGGTTGCTGCTGGTCCAGCGGCAAGCGATGGCGCCGGGGCCAGGGTCGGGGCCTTCGTTGAGGTCGGTGGCGCTGCCCAGCAACTGCACGGTCTGCCCCACGAAGAAGGTGGCCCCGGCCGTGGGCTGGGAGATGGAGACCACCGGGGGCGTGTTGATGACGTTCACCGTCCGGCTCGTGCTACCCTCGCGGCCCAGGAGGTCGCGGGCCGTCACCCGCACAGTGCGGAGGCCTGCGGTGTTGAAGCGGTAGAAGGCGGTGTGGCCTGAAACCCGGCTGGGGGCGGGTTCCCAGGTCAGGGAGCAGGAGACCGGGGGGCAGTTGCTGCCGGCGAAGTCGGTCACGTTGGCGGTGACCGTCCACTCGCGGTTCAGGTCGGCGTTTTCATGGGCGCTCAGGGCGATGCTGGGGCCGCTCTCGCCCACGGCCAGGGCCCTGGATACCGCTGCAAAGGCATTGACCCGGCGCTGATGGCCCGAGACCCCCACGCCCCCCACATGGGCGGTGTCGCGCAGGATGGCCCAGACCTCGTTGGCCCTGAGCGAGGGGTTGGCAGCCCAGACCAGGGCGGCCACACCCGCCACAAAGGGCGAGGAATAGCTGGTGCCAGCCCGCAGACGGGCCTGGTTGTCGCGGTTGTCGGGGTCGTAACCGGTCCACAGCCAGAACGGCCCGTAGATGTCCACACTGTTGTCGTCGCGCTTGCTGCCAAAGTTGGAGAATGGGTCGCGGGCGGTGGCGTCGTGGGCCATTCCACCCACACAGATCACGGAGCGCGACTCGCAGGGGATGTGGGTGGAACCCTCGATACCCCCCCCCCCCGTTGTCCACGTTTTTGCCTGCGTTTCCGGCTGAGGCAAAGAGAAGCTTGCCAGTGGCTGCAACCATGGCGGTGAAACCATCCACCACCTCGCTGGGGGCGGGGCAAAGGAAAAGGCAGGCCGCCTTGACCGCAATGTCCCAGCCCAGGTCGAGCTCGAAGCCAAAGCTCATGTTGATGATTTTGGGGTTGCCAAAGACGGTAGCGGTGACGATGCGCTCGAGGGTGGAGATGATGCCGATGAAGTCTCCCTGAAAGGGCACCGCCAGAAGCTCGCCGACCGGGCCGGCGGGGCCTGCCACACCAAAGCCGTTGTCCGGGCGGCCCATGGCCGAGGTGGTGACGTGGGTACCGTGCCAGGGGCAGGGACGGCCATCACTGCAGCTGAGCGCGTTGGGCTCGTTCCAGCTTCCCACGACCTCCCGGGTTTCGGGGAAGTCGCCGCTGGGGGCGAATCCTCCGTCCAAAATCATGATGCGCACCCTGTTGCTAAGGCGTCCGGCCCGCTCGAGCAGCCGCCAGGCGTCGCCCACCCCAATATCCTGGGCGCTGCCCCGGCTCATGTAGGTCCACTGGAAAGCATCGGGGCTGTAGGCCACGTCGGGGGTCGCCGAGGAGGGGGCTTCGCTGGTGCTTCCTGTTGCAATAGCCCCAGGGGTGAACACAAAGTTGGGGGTGACGGTCATTTTTTCCTGGTTGGCCTCGGCCAGCGCCACTGCCAGCAGTTGGGCCGCCGCCGGGCTCGAGGTGCTAAAGCGGCCCTTCAGGTCGGGCAGGCTCTGGTTGAGGCGCTGCAGGATGGCCTCCACCTGGGCTGCCGAGGGGTCGAGCTGCACCTGGTAGGTTTTGGGGGCATCGCCTGCTTCGGTCTGAGAGATGATGCGCCCCCCCCAACGGGCCAGGAAGTTGTTGAGCTTGGTTTCATCGTTGGTGCTGACCACCAGCTCGCCCAGCACGAAGTCCATGGGAATACCGCTCTCGCCGACCATGCGGGCCAGGGGGCGGGGGGTTCCATCGGGGCCGGCCAGGCTGGGCTGGGCTGGGGTGAGGCTGCTATCCACCGGGATTTGCAGGGTTCCGCTGGGCTTGACCGAACCACAGGCAGCCAGCAAAAGTAGCGAGCTTACAAACAGGGCTTTCCAAAGGTGTTTCACGGTCTTCCTCCTTAGGTCTCCGGGTGTTGTGCCCAAAGGTAGAAGCTGCGGGTTGAACGAGGTATGAACGCAATATGCCTACGGGCCCCTCAGGGCGACGCGGAAATGGGGCAGGGCCGGCTTACCCCCGCTGGGTCGGAAGAGCAGCAGCAACTTGGCGGGGGAGCCGGGGGTCTGGTTGTGGTCGCGCAGGCCAAAGCGCAGCACCACCGCGGCCCCGCCGCCAGGGGGAATCTTGTCGTACCTCTGGGTCCAGTCGGCAGCCTCCAGGATGTTGCCCTGGGCGTCCAGGAGCTGGACCTTATCCAGGCCGGTGGTGAGCAGGCTCTCGGGGGTGCGGGCCAGGTTGCGGAACTCCAGGCGCAGGCTGTAGCCGGGCCGGGAGGCAAAGAAGGGGTTGGGGGCAGGGGCCACTTGCGAGGCCCGCACCCGCCAGACCCCATTGCTGAGCCAGTCGTCTTGCAGTCCCTCCACGGCCTCGACCCGCATCCGCCCCCCCACCGGCACGAACTGCACCGACCAGCCGTCGGGCCGGCGGCTCACCTCGGCCCCGGCTTTTTGCAGGGCCTCGAGGGCCACGTAAACCTTGCCCTGGATCACCACCACCTCGGTGGTGCGGGCCCCGTTCAGGTAGACCGCCGGGATGCTGGCCGCCAGGCCCAGCAGGAGGGCCAAAGAAAGCCCCAAAAGGGTTAGGGTTCTTTTCATATCCTACTCCTTAGGCAGCCATTGCGGGGTGGAGCTATCCAGGAAACACCCCGACTTCAGTAAGCGGTGGGGAAGAAGGTCGCGGAGAGGCGTACCCGGTTGTACTCGACGGTGCCAAATGGGCCTCTTGCACCCATAAAGTAAAAGGTGTTGTTGCCAGCCACCACCGATAGCCGGGTCTGAACAGTCGTGGTGTGCCAATAAGAACCCGTTGGAGCAGCGCTGGGGATCGAATCGATCTGTGCTATGCCTACGGCAACGGAGGTATTGACGGTGTTTATGCTGGTATAAGCGGTGGTGGGGTTCCCGCTGGTGTGTTTGAGTTCCAACGAAACCGTGCCGATAACCAGCACAAAGCCGCTGGCAGGGGCGTTAATTGTAATCGCTAGCATCTCGGTGGGGCTGGTGTCGAAGGCCCCGAGGGTGCCTCCGGTGTTGCTTTCGGTAAAAGCTACCCCTGGCTCGTCAACAATTTTGGCTGCACTGACGCTGTTGCTGGCCAGCTTGCTACTGGTGACGGCGTTATCGGCCAGTCGGGAGGCGCCTATGGGTGCCTCGAGGGCCTCTATCGCGCTACGCAGTGTGCTGAAATTACTGTTCACTTCGCTGGACTTAATTGGGGTGCCTGGTGCGAAGGTGGTAAGGCTGCCAACGCTTAGCGCATAGAGGCCAGTAGCGGCCAGGGTGAAGCCAAGTACTAGATATTTGAGGTTTTTGCCGTTCATGGGATTCTCCTGTCTGGCTTACTGCCAGGTGCTCTCGTCCCACTTGCTGTTGTCCCAGGTACCGCCCTGGGATCCACTGGGGCTCGAGCAGGCGCTGAAGGTAAGGCTCAGGATGAGGGCCAGTAAAACCCAAACACGCTTTCTCATGGCCGTTCCTAGGGAAGCTTATGGAACAGCGGGAGGCCTGCTGGGGCCGGATAAAGGGCCAGGCCTCCAGCACTGCCAATGCTGGTGCTGGTAATAATCCGCTCGGGGGTGGTGGGGCTTCCTGAGGTGCTGCTGGTGGTGAGTTGTGTGGAGGAAAGCCGAGCGAACTTGCCCATAGAGTAGGTAATCCACAGCCCACCTCCTTCGTCGAAGGCCATGCCTTCCAGCAGGGCCGAGACTGGAACGCTGACCTGGATGGCTGGAGTAAGGGTCTTGGTGCCGCTGCCGCCCTGGTCGCTGGAGGTGAGCCGGTAGATGACATTGGCACCGAAGGCCATGCCCCACAGGTTGCCGGAGGCATCGAAGGCCAGCAGGTTGGCATCCAGGGTACTGATAACCGGGCTTGGGGTCTGGGACTGGATAGTCAGGTCGGGGCCGCTGGTGCTGGCGTTCAGACGACTGGCATTGAATTTGACCACACGCTTGGCGCCGGCGTTGGCAATCCAGAGGTTGCCCGCGCTGTCGAAGGCGAGGCCCTGTGGCCCATTCAGTCCGGTAATTTCCACCGCCGGTGTAACCGAACCCGAAGCGCCAAGCTGGGCCGTACTGACGCGCACAACCTTGTTGGCACAAGGCACGCTAACCCAGAGGTTGCCGCTGGCGTCGAAGGCCAGCCGGCTGGCCCCAGGCAAGCAGCTTATGCCAGAGATATTGATGCTACGGTCGCGGGTTTTGCTACCCGAAGCGCCCAGAACGCTGGCAGGGTAGCGGGCTAGGGTGGGGTCTACCGTAGTGCCCCCGATGCCCCAGAGGTTGCCATCTTGGTCGAAGGTGATGTCGCGCATGCCGATGGTGCCGGCGCTCACGCTGGGGCTTTGGGTAGCGCTGCTGCCCAGCAGCGAGGCCGCAAAGCCCAGCAAGGGCGAGGCCCCACTGGGCGGGTTGCCGTTGTCCATCCAGAGCTTGTTGCTGCTAGGGATCGGGGTGTAGCTAACATTGACCGTGGTGGCCTGGCCGTCCCGCACACAGGCTGGGCTGCCGGAGGCGCTGCCGCTGTAAGCCGTGCGGATGAGGGGGTCGCTATCGGCCACCTTTTTGACCACCACATCGTGAATTCCGGCAGCTTGACCGGTGAGGGTTTGCGTCGCTGTCAGGGTCTGGGTACCGCTGGGGCCTGTAACCTCTACGGCTGCATTGACCCCATCCGGCAGGCCCGAGATATTGACTATCAGAGTGCCCTGGCCTGTTGGGCTACAGCCGCCCGTCCCCCCAGAACCGCCGCCGGTTGGCCCGCCACAAGCCGCCAGCAGCCCAGCTACTGCTAAAAACCCGAACCACGCTTTGTTCATTCCGCACCTCCTCTGCGCCGAGGTCTAGCACAGGCCGGAGGAACCCGGGGACCTTGGGGCAGGTGGGATCTGGCTCACCCGTTCCAGGTGGCGGATGAGGGAGGGCCAGTCGTGAAAGTAGCGAACCCGCTGGCTGTCCTTTAACTCAATCCGCAGTTGCCCCTCAGGGCTTTGTTCCACCTTGAGCAGGTAGACTCCCCGGCGCATACCCGGAGGCTAGCGGGGGGGCGTTGCAAAAAGCGTTGCAAGAGTTTGGCGTTGAAGTTGGTAGAAGGCCTCGAGGGCAGGGTGGAACTCTGGGGGAAGCTCGGCCTTCTCCGCCTCGAGCCGCTGGGTAGCCCACTCGGCCAGGCCCGCCTCCCCCAGAACCTGGGCCCCGATCCAAAGGACCAGCTGGGGCCAGGGGCCAGTGTACCCCTCGAGGCCTTCCAAGGCCTCCTGGGCCCGCGCCCGGGCCTCAGCCAGCCTGCCCTCCCGCAGGGCTAGGGCAGCCAGCCAGGCGGCATCCAGGGGCCAGTCGGGCCGGTGGGCCTGGAGGGCCTCCTCCAGGAGGGGCCGGGCCTCGGCCAGCCGGTTTTGGAAGAGGAGGGCCACCCCGAGGTCGGCCTGGGCCTCGAGGCGGGTCTGGGGGAGGGCTTTGGTCTCGGCCAGGGCCTGGCGGAAATACCCCTCGGCCCGCCCAGGCTGGCCCTGCCAGAGCCAGACCTGGCCCAAAGCCATAGCCGACTCAGCCAGCCCCCGGGGCTCTTGGATGGCCTGGAAAACCTCGAGGGCCTCCTTAGCCCGCTCAGTGGCCTGGGCCAAGGCCCCAAAGCGCAGATACAGGCCCGCCAGGTTGATGGCCACCCCGGCCCGGAAGTGAACCCGGCCCAGCTCGGCGAAGTAGGCGTAGGCCTCCTGGTAGGCCAGGAGGGCCTGGGCGGGTTGCCCAAGCCGGGCATAGGCTAGGCCCAAGAAGTTCTGGTAAACCCCTAAAATCTCGCGATAGCCCAGGGCCTGGGCCTCCCGGTAGGCCTGGGCCGCCACCGCCACCATCTCCTGGAGGGCCCCCTTGCGCAATAGCGCGGCGCAAACCATCTGCTTGAGGCGCACCTCGGCCAGGCCCGGGCTGCCCAGGCGGCGCAGATGCCCCAGCCACGCCTCTAAGGCCTCGTAGTCCTCCCGTAGCAAGGCCAGCTTGGCCAAGAGGTAGGCGGCCTCGGCCCGCAGGTTCCAGTCTCGCGTCCCTTCCCAGACCGCCAAGGCCTCCTCCCAGGCCCCGGCCTGGCCTAGGTTGGCCCGGGCGTCGGCCCGGTAGAGGCGGAGCCGGGGATGGGGCTCTAGGGCCAGAACCTCCTCAGCCAGGGCCAAGGCCTCGGCCCAGCGGCCCTGCATGGCTAAAAACCGCACCCGGCGGAAAGCCACCTCGGCCTGCTCTGCCGGGGTGAGCAGGGGGGCCAAGGCCTGGAGGCGCTCCAGCAGGGGGGCTTGCTCGGCGGGCCGGCTAAGGAGCATCCGGGCCTGCTCCAGGAGCAACAAAAGCCCAGCCTCCTCCGAGGCCCGGCCCGGGGCCTGCTGAAAGGCCTCCAAGGCCCGTCGGGCGTACCCCTCGGCCTGAGCGAAGGCCTGCCGCCCTAAAGCGGCTTCAGCCAGCCCTTGGGCCAGGGGCCAGGCCTCCTGGAAGAGATGGGCGGCCTCGAGGTGGTAAAGCCGCTCCTCTTTTTCCCCGTTTTGGGCCAGGAGGAGGTGGAGGCCTGTCCTTTCTGGGCCTAAAGTGCCCAATACGGCCTGGCGGAAAAGCTCGTGGCCCAGGCGGTACCCCTCGAGGTCGGCGGCCACCAAGCCAGCCCGGACCAAGGCGTCCAACCTAGCCTGCAAGCGGAGGAGCTCCTCGCCTAGGAGGCTTTGAAGCCGGGCCAGGGGCAAAGGCCGGGGGGAGAGGGCCAGAAGCCGGGCCACCCCCAGGCCCTCCAGGGCCTCGAGGCGGCGCACCACCTCCTCCTGCAAGCTTTGCGGCAGGGGCAACTCGCGGTAGTCCTCGGTCTCTTGGTCGAAGGGGGTGTGCCAGCCCTGGGTGTCAGCCCAGAGCAGGCCCTCGGCGAAGAGGGATTCCAGAACCTTGACCAAAAACAAAGGATTCCCTCCAGTAGCCCGGTGTAGCCTTTGGGCAAAGCGCACCCCACCGCTGGGCATCCCCGAGGCCCGCCGGATGAGCTCGAGGGTAGCCGCCTCATCCAAAGGGGTCAGGCTGAGCCGCTCCAAGAGGCGATCCCGCTCGAGGTCCTGGAGCCAAGGCCCAAGGCGGGGTTCGGCCTCGGGGCGGGCGGTGAGGAGGAGGCGCACCCCCTGGGCCTGGGCCCGGCGCACCAGATAGGGCAAAAACTCTAGGCTGGCCGCATCGGCGTAGTGTACGTCTTCCCAGACCAGCCAGCCCCCCTTGAGTCCGTGGAGCAGGGCCTGGGCAAGCCCCTCGCGGAAGCGAGCCGGGGCCAGGGGGGCCTCGGCCTCGCTCAGGTTTGGGGGGGCTTCAGCCAGCTCGGGCACCAGCCGGGCAGCCTCCAGGCGCCAGGCCTCTGCGAGTCCCACGAACCTTTCCCCTTCCTCCCAAAGCCGCCTGAGGCTGGCCGCCAGGCCGCCGTAAACCACTTTTTCGTCCTGGGGCACCTGGTTGAGGAAGCGATAGACGGGCTGAGTCTGGACGAACTCCTGGACAAGCCGGCTCTTGCCCACCCCGGCCTCACCCAACAGCAGCACGGCTGGGGCGGTAGCCCAGGTCAGGGCCCGCCAGGCCGCCCCTCGCCCCACTAGGGGAGGGTGCCCCAGGGCTACCCGGGGCTGGCCTGGCAAAGGGGGAAGGGGCCGGCCCTCCTGGATGGCCCGGACCAACCCGGCCATCCCCGCCGAAGGGGCCAAGCCCAGTTCAGCCTTAAGCCCCTTGGCGTAGGCTTGGTAGCGCCGCAGGGCCTCGGCAGGTTGCCCGAGCCCCGCCAAGGCCCTGAGCAGGCCGCCTAAGCCCTCCTCGTTCCAGGGGTCACGCTGCAGAAGGGTGGAGAGGGGCGCTATGGCCTGGGCCAAAGCCCCAGCTTGAAGGAGTTCCAAGCCCCTTTGTAGCAGGGCCTCCTCGTACTGGGCCTCCAGCCGGGCCCGGGTCAGCTCGAGCCACTCCTCTAGGGGAGGCTCGGCAAAGGTCAACCCCTCTAAAAGGATTCCCCGCCACAAGGCCAAAGCCTGGGCGTAACGCTGGGCGGAGAGGTGCTGTAAAAACTCAGCGACATCGCTTTGCAGGCTGAACCTGAGCTGGCCCTCTACCTCTTCCAACTCTAGGCCCGTCTGGCGCAATCGCACCAGCTCCCGCCGCAGGTTGGCCCGGGCCCGCTCCCCTTCCCAAAGCAGTCCAGCCAAGGCCTCACGATCCTGGGGGCCTTCCAAGGCCAGATAGGCCAGTAAGGCCCAGAGCTTGCGGGTAGGCAGCTCGAGGGCCCTCCCATCTTGCCAAAGCTCCGGGCAACCCAGCAACCGCAGGCGGAAGGACACGGTCTCAGTATAGGAAAAAGTGCGGCTCCCTCCTGTGCATAAGCCCATCCACCGCCACGGGTCTTCCCTCGTTGCCTCCGGGAACACACCGACGGCCCAGGTGGGGTTTCTCCCAAAGCAGCGGCCTGTGTAGAAAGCCGGGTCTATACAACTCATGAGCGCAGGCCGGGGGTACTGCTGCACCCCGAATCGCCCCTCGAGGCGCCACACGGGGGACGTGCTGCCCACCGGCCAGTCTGCGGCTTCTGCCGTGAATAGCCCCTACTGCTTCTAGCCTACCTAACCATGAAAGGCCCCAAGCCGCGGCACTTCCCGACCGAGATGCCCTGTCCTAAGGCTGCCGAGCCCATGAACCCGCTGGCGGTGGCCTTGAGCAAGTTAGGAACGGTGTGTGGCTCAAACCCCAGCCCCTGCGCCAAGCGCTCATCCCCTGAATAGACACCTGGCGGCAGGGCCAGCCAGAACGGGCCACGGCAAGCCACTGGCAGAACAAGAGACTGGCCATCTGAGAAGGCTATAGCACAAAACACCATCGAGATCCTGCTGTACCTGCGCCAGACCCCCTAGATCAGCACGCTTACCGACTGGTTGGTGTGCACCCGCCGGATGGCCTGGGCCAGCAAGGGAGCGGTGGGCAGAATGGTGTAGCCCAAGGCCGGGTTGAGCGCGATGGTATCGGTAAAAACCACCTCGCGGATAGCGGGGTGGGCCAGGTTCTCGCGGGCATTGCCCACCAACACCGCGTGCGAGGCCATCACGATCACCTCCGGCAGGGCCCCGGCGGCCAGCAGCGCCTCCACCCCCCGGCGGATGGTGCCGCCGGTGGAGATGATGTCGTCGATGATAATGGGCCGCTTCCCGGCCACATCGCCGATCACATAACTCACCTGGGTCTCGCGTGGCCCGATTCGGCGCTTGGCCAACAGGGCTAAGGGCAGATTCAGGCGCTCAGAAAGGCGGCGGGCTTGCTCAGCCCGGCCCGAATCCGGCGAAACCACCACCGCGTTCTCGGTTAGACCCTGACCTTCCAGGTACTCGGCAAAAAGCCGCACCGCCGAGAGCTCGTCCACCGGGTAGTAGAAAAACCCCTGAATCTGGGGAGCGTGTAGGTCTACCGTAATAACCCGGTGGATGCCCACGTGCTCAAGCAGCCCCGCTACCAGCCGGGCGGTGATAGGCTCGCGCCCCTGGGTCTGCTTGTCCTGCCGGGCATAGCCGAAGTAGGGGATCACCGCGTTGATACGGGCCGCGCTACTGCGACGCACCGCATCGGCCAGAACCAGGAGTTCCATCAGGTGGTCGTTGACCGGCGGGGCAGTGGGTTGGAGCAGATAGACATCGTCGCCCCGGATACTCTCCAAGAGGCGCACCCGTACCTCGCCGTCGGGAAAACGCTCCACCGTGGCCTGGCCTAACCTGATTCCCAAGGCTTTCGCCACCGCCTCGGCCAAAGGCCGGTTGGCGTTGCCGGAAAAGAGCTTGACCTGCCCGCCGCTAGTGTGCTCGAGCTCTTTCGCCTCTAGGCCCAAATGCTCGCCCACCGGTGCGCCCACCATCTTCCTCCTCCCCCATACCTTCCGATGCCTCCAGTATACTGGTGCTTCCCGGTGGCAACGCAAATCGCCTGGGGCCTGGCCCTACGGCCAGACCCCAGAAGTGGCCTGCCCCTATCCGAAACGGCCCGTAATGTAGGCTTCGGTGCGCTTGTCCTTAGGGGTAGTAAAGAGCAGGTTGGTGGGGCCAAACTCCACCAGATCGCCATTCAAGAAAAATCCGGTGAAATCCGACACCCGCCCAGCCTGCTGCATGTTGTGGGTTACAATGACGATGGTCACGTGGTTTTTGAGCTCGGTCAGCAGATCCTCGATGGACTGGGTGGAAATAGGGTCGAGGGCGCTGGTGGGCTCATCCATCAGCAGCACCTCGGGCTCTACCGCCAGCGCCCGGGCGATGCACAACCGCTGCTGCTGCCCCCCCGAAAGGCTCATGCTGGGGGCGTGCAAGCGGTCTTTGACCTCGTCCCACAAGGCGGCCTGGGTTAGAGCCCGCTCCACCGCCTCGTCCAGCAAAGACTTTTTGCGGATACCCACCAGGCGCAAGCCGGCCACCACGTTGCCGTAGATGGACAGGGTGGGAAAGGGGTTGGGCTTTTGGAAGACCATCCCGATCTTGCGCCGCACCTCCACCGGGTCCACCCCGGGGGCGTACACGTTCACCCCGTCCAGCAGCACCTCTCCTGTAACCCGGGCCGAAGGGGTCAGGTCGTGCATCCGGTTGAGCGCACGCAAAAAGGTGGTCTTACCGCAGCCTGAAGGCCCGATCAGCGCGGTAACTTTGTGGGTATAGATGGGCATGTCCACATCCTTAACCCCCGCTTTTTGGCCGTACATCACGGTCACCCGCCGGGCCTCGAGGCGGGTCTTTAGGCTAGGGTCCAGGGTCAGAATCTCGGTATGCCCGGTCTGGGGATTAGCGCTGGCTTCAAACTCACTCATCGCGTAGCACTCCTAAAGCCGCCCGCGGGTAAACCAGCGGGCCAGCAGGCTGGTCATCACAATAAGCCCCAGCAAAACCACCGCCGCTGCCCAGGCCTGGCGGTGCCAGTCCTCGTAAGGGCTGATGGCATAGGCGTACAGGCGTAGGGGCAGAGCATCCATCGGCTGGCGCAGATCGAGGGTGAGAAGGGTGTTGCCAAAGGCGGTAAAAATAAGGGGGGCGGCCTCCCCCGCCGCCCGGGCCGTGGCCAGCAGCAATCCGGTCACCACCCCACCCCGGGCCGCCGGCAAAACCAGCGACAGGATCACCCGCCAGCGGGGCAGGCCTAGGGCTAGCCCAGCCTCGCGGATGTGCCAGGGCACCAGCTTCAGCACACTTTCCGTGGTCTTGGCGATGATGGGCACCATGATAAAAGCCATGGCCAAGGCCCCAGAAAGGCCGGAGAAGGAACCCTGGGTCTTGACCACCAACACGTAGGCCAGAAGGCCCTTCAGGATGGCGGGCATTCCGTTGAGGGTGTCGGAAAGCGGGCGCAAGGTGGGGTTGAGCCGGTTATCGGGGTACTCGGCCAGCAGAATGCCCGCCCCGATACCGAAGGGCATGGCGATGAGCAAACCCGTACCGGTGATGACCAAAGTGCCCACGATGGCTGGGGCCATCCCCCCCCCCAGTTCGCCGGGAGGCTTGGGGCCCTTGGTGAAGAAGTCCCAGTTGAGGGAGGAAAAACCATTGACCAAAGCATAGCCTAGCACCAAAGCCAGCGGCAAAGCGGCCAGAATGGTGCCGATGACAACCACCAACAGGATCAGGCGGTCGCGGGCGTAGCGGGCTTGCAGGCTGCGCATAGGCTCTCCTCTAGGCCCGCTGCTCACCCACCTTGAGCTTATGCAAAAGGTAGCTAGCCACGGCGTTGACGATAAAAGCGATCAAAAACAGGTAGAAACCCACCCCGATGATGGCCGAGTAGTGCAGGTCCTCTACCGCTTCCTTGAGCTCGAGGGCAATCACCGCCGGCATGGTGGAGGCCGGGCCAAAAAGGGTGTAGGGCAGGATGTTACCGTTGCCGATAACCATAGCCACCGCCATAGTCTCGCCCAAAGCCCGGCCCAAAGCCAGCATAGCCCCGGCGAAGATACCCCCCCGGGCGTAGGGCAGGATCACCATCTGCATAACCTCCCAGCGGGTAGCCCCCAAAGCGTAGGCCCCCTCCCGCTGGGCTGCGGGTACGAGTTGAATGACATCGCGCGACAATGCCGCAGTAAAAGGGATAATCATGCTGGAAAGAACCACCACCGCGGTAAACATGCCGTAGCCTGAGGGATTGCCTAAATAGGGAGCGAGCCAGGGTGCGTTTTCTGAAGCCCAGAGAAAAACCGGTAAGTAAAGAACCTGCCGCAAAAAAGGGGCCAGCACAAAAATACCCCAGATACCATAGACCACGCTGGGCACCGCGGCCATCAGGTCCACCAGGTAGTTGATGAAACCCGCCAGCCAGCGGGGTGCGTACTCGGCGGCAAAAATGGCTGCGGCTAGGGCCACCGGCACCGACAGGAACAAGGCGGCCATGCTGGTGATGAGGGTACCCACCACATAGGGCCAGATGCCGAACTCGAGTTTCAGCGCCGGGTCCCAGGTAGTACCGGTAAGAAAGCCCCAGAACCCTTCCTTTTGAATGGTCTGCGAGCCGCCCAGGTAGAGGTAGTAGCCCAACCCCAGGGTTAGAGCCACAATGGAGAGAGCCAAAAGCAAGATCACCGCAAAGAAAATCCGGTCGCCGAGCAGGCGGTAGAGCGCCGAGGGCGGTCTTTTTATCCGTGAGGGTTGGACAGGGGCCTGTTGCATGTGCACGGGTTAAGTTTACAGAAGGGGTGGGCGTCGGCTAGACCCCCACCCCCTAAAGCTTGTTTACTGGCCGACGATCTCCTTGCCCAAAGGCTTGCCCTGGTAGGTGATGCGGGAGATCAGGGCCAGAGCGCGGGCCTGGGCCACCTCGGTAATGCGGGCGTAGGTCAGGGGTTCGTTAAACTTCTGCCCCTCGGTTACGATCCACTTGAGGAGCTGCACAAAAGCCCGGGCCTCGGCCTCGCTCTTGAAGGCCTTGTTCTTATCGAGCTGCTCGTAGACCAGGATGTAAGCGAAGCTGGAAACGGGGTAGCCGTCCGGGGCTGCGGTGTTGGTGAGGGAGACGCGGGCATCCCCTGGCAGTACCACATTGGCCGCCGCGGTGATCGAGGCTAGGTCGGCCACGATAGCCCGGCCTGCCCGGTTGATCACTGCACCGTACTGGATGCGGTTTTGTATGGCATAGGTCACCTCGTTGTAGCCGATGGCCCCAGGGGTGTTGCGCACCACCCCGGCCACCCCCTCGTTGCCCCGGCCACCCACCTTGTTGGGGGCCAGCCAGTTGACCGAGTTGCCCCGGCCCACCTTCTGGGCCCATTCCGGCGAGACCTTGGTCAGGTAGTCGGTCCAGACGAAGGTGGTTCCCGAGCCGTCAGAGCGGTGCACCACGGTAATGGGCAGGGCCGGCAAGCGTACTCCAGGGTTTAGCGCAGCAATGGCGGGGTCGTTCCAGGTCTTGATGTTCCCCAGGAAGATATTGGCCAGCACCTCCCCACTAAAGGTCAGGCGCTGGGTCACCCCAGGCAGGTTGTAGGTCGGCACCACCGCCCCTAGCAAAAAGGGGATGTTGAGGGCTGGCGAGCCGGTGTTGCGCCGGATGTCGGCCATCTGCTGGTCGTTAAAGGGGTTGTCGGAGACGCCAAAGTGCACGGTTTGCTCGATGAACTGGCGCTGTCCGCCCCCCGAGCCAATGGACTGGTAGTTCACCCGCACCTGGTTATTCGTCACCTTGAGGTACTCGTCGAAGTACTTGGCCAGCACCGGGAAGGGAAAGGTAGCCCCTGCGCCGGTCAGGCTCACCTGGGCCAAGGCCAGGTTGGCTATGCCCAGCAGGGCGGTAGCGGCGATCAGTAGTTTTCTCATGTAACTCCTCCTTTTGTGCAGGGCAGGGCCCTGGCTACGCCGATAGCTTGGCAGTTTCGTGTCAGAAGATTGTCAGGCCCAGGGCAAAAACCAGTAGGAGTTACGCAGTTGCAGTTGACTGGACATTCTTCTGTGTGCTAGGAGGAGAGTGCTTAGCCAAGCTTCTCCAAAGGGGGTGATGCCCATGAACCCACCGAAGTGCGATGACCTGGACT
>NZ_AUHY01000032.1 GCF_000423425.1 Meiothermus rufus DSM 22234
CTCACATGGCCCTGGGGGGTCTTGCTCCCTTGGAGTATTTAGCTAAGATGCAGGAGGAGTCGGTTCCCCAGTCTCACATGTGTTGACCGATTACACTGCATTGATTATGGGGCCATGTGGTGTCTATAATAAACGCACCGTTTATCAAGCTCTTGAGATGCGCGCCATGATGGACGCAAGTGAAAACAAAGCTAACCGCGCTGGGCATTATATCCTTCAACCCGACACCCGGGCCGCGCTGCCGCCAACGGCCAGCGGGTGAAGGATCGTCTGTTCGACCACTCCATTGTCACTGGCTGGGGATCACCCCTGCTGGCGCCGACAGGAGAATATTGGCTTGCTGCGAGAGATCGTCGGCCATGCCCGCAACCGCCGCTTTCGCTTCGAGCCCTACTTGCGGTTGTTTGAGGATGCAGGGGAGGAGGCTGTATGAGCGCGCCTATAAAGCATGCGCAAATACCAGCATCCGGCATCCAGGATAGGTTCGTGCCTAGGGGCTGCTGGCCTGGCGTACCAGGCCGGTGAAGTCCTGCCCGGCGGCTACAGAGAAAGCCGCCAGGGCCTTCCAGTAGTTGCCCATGGCCTGGGTCAGGCTGTACTGAGCACTTTGCAGCGAGACCTGGTCGGCCTGGAGTTGCAAAGCCGAGATGGTGCCAGCCCGCAGGGCGGCTTGGCTTTGCTCCACCACTTTGCGGGCGTTATCCACGTTGGCCTGGGCCAGGGCGATGCTTTTATAGGCACTCTGGGCGGCCTGGTAGGCGTTGCTCAGGCTAGTCAGGGCGTTTTGCTGGGCGGTTTGCAGGGCGCGCTGGTTGTTCTCCAGGTTGGTTTTGGCAGTGTTGAGCTGGACGGCGGGGGTGTAGTCGTTGTCGGCAAGCTTCACGTTGAGTTCGGCTAGCTCCACCGCCTGCTGGGCCTGCAATACGCCGGGGAGCCGCTGGAAAAGGCCCTGGCGCAGGGCCTCGAGGTTGGCCTCCAGGGCCGGCGGGCTGGGTGGGGGGGCGATATTCACGTTGCCCAGGTCGCTCAGGCCCAGAAGGGTGGCCAGTTGTGCGGCCAGCACCGGGATTTGTGCCTGGGCGTTGGTCAGGGCTTGCCTCGAGCTGTCCAGGGTGGTCTGGGCCCGGGCCACGTCCAGCGCGGTGGCGTTGCCCGCAGCCAGACGGGCTCGAGCCACCTCCAGGTTGCGCTGGTTCAGGGCCACCTGGGCCTGGAAGAGGGCCAGGTTTTGCTGGGCCTCGTAGAGGCTAATGTAGGCGTTGACCACGCTCTGCATGACCGAAAGGCGGGTGGCCTCGAGGTTCACCTCGGCTAGCGTGGCATTTTGCCGGGCCTGGGTGAGGGACACGATCAGGGTGCTGGGGTCGGCCTCCAGGGCGGTGCGCTGCAGGATAGCATTCTGCAGGGTGGCCTGGGCGCTTTGCAGGCTGGGGCCCTGGCGGTAGGCCTGCGACAGGGCCTGCACCAGGGTCAGGTTGTTCTGGGCCAGGGCCAAGCCAAGCAAGAGGGTAAGGGCGAATAAGCGGTTCATCGGGTTCCTCCCAAAGAAGCGGTCAGGTCGGTGCCGAGGGCGTTTTGCAGGGCCAAGGCGGCCAGCTGGGCCTGGATCAGGGCGGCCTCGAGGTTGCGCTGGGCCTGGAGCTGGGCCAGCTGGGCGGCCTGCACCTCCAGGCGGGTGCCGGTGCCAGCTTGGAGGCGGGCCTGGGCGGTGCGCAGGGTCTGGCTGGCCGAGTTCAAACCAGCCTGGGCTGCTGCGATGCTGGCCTTGGCGGTTTTCAGGTTTTGCAGCTTTTGTCGCACATCCAGCTCGGCAGCCCGGCGGGCGGTCTCGAGGGCCAGCTGGGCCGAGGCCAGAGCGGTCTGGGCGCTGGCGATGCGGCTGTCGCCTGCCGGCTCGAGGATGGGCAGGCTCAGCGAAAGCCCCAGGCTCCAGCCCGCGGCCCCCAGGCTGCTGCCCTGCACCAGGGGAATGGCAGCGGAGAGCGAGGCCACGCCACTTTTGAAGTTGAGACCAGCCGCCAGGCTGGCCTCGGGGCTGCTGTATCCAGCGTTCAGGGTCGCGTTGGGGATGAGCCGCTCCCGCTGGGCGCTGGCTAGGTTGGCCTCGGCCTCCTGGAGCAAGGAAAGGCTGCGCTGTACATCGGGCCGCTGGGCTAGGGCTTTTTGCAGCAGGGCCTCGAGGTCTTCGCTGGGTAGCTCCGGCTCGCTGGGGGAGGTGCTGGGTGGGCCTAGGTCCTGCGGGCGGCGGCCCAGGGTGGCCGCCAGGGTTAGGCGGGCCAGCTCCAGTGCGCCCTGGGCGCTCAGCAAAGCCGAGCGGGCTGTGTCCAGGTTTTGCTGGGCGGTAAGCAGTTCGCTTAGGGTAGCGCTGCCGGCCTGGTTTTGTGCCCTGGCGACCTGTAGCTGCTGCTCGCGCAGGGCCAAGGTGGCCTGGGCAATCTCCAGGTCGGACTGGGCTAAGCGCAGGTTGAAGTACTGGTTGTGTAGGCTGAGGTACAGGTTGTTGCGGGCCTCGAGGCGGGTTAGGGCGGCCCGCTCCAAGGCCCGCTGGGCGCTTTGCACGGCATCGGCGCTACTCGACCAGGGCAGAACCCCCAGGCTGGCCGTAGCGGAAAGGCTCAGGTTGCTGCCGGTGTTCTCCCGCAGGGTGTAGTCGGCCCCGCCCGCGAGCTTGAGGCCCTGGGCGGCCAGGGCGGCCTCGAGCTGCCGCAGGGCGCTTTCGTAGTTCAGGTCGGCGCTTTTCCAGTCCAGGGTGCTGGGCAGGGCTTGCAGGGCCTGGGAGAGCTCGAGGGCCCCCTGGGCCAAAGCAGGAGGTGCCAGGGCAAGCAGGGTGGCTACGGTGGGAACCAGTCTCTTCACGCTACCTCCACGGGGCTATCTTCGGCGTTCCTCGTGTATGGGTGTAGTACGGTGTGTGTAGGTTTGGTGAAGGCCGGGCGTTACAATTCTAAGCCCCCATACCGGAAAACTGCCGGAGCCCTTTGCGCCAGAGCCAGCGGTTGAGTACCCAGAATAGCGCAAACCAAACCCCCAGTACCAAGAAGCCTTGGCCCACCCCGACCGGCAGGGGCAGCCCGGCCAGCAAGGCCGCAGGAAAATACACCAGATAGGGGAAAGGGGTTAAGAGGGCCAGGCTGCGCACCGCCTCGGGAAAGACCGAGAGCGGGGCAATTAGCCCCGATAGGAACAGGTACAGCATGAACCATAGCTCTTCGATGGCGGCTCCCCGCTCGGTCCAGAAACAGAGCATAGCAAAGGTGTACTGCATTAAAAAGCGCAGCAAAAAGGCGGCCAGAGCGGCCAATAGCCCCAGCGCAGCGCCTTCTATTTCCGGTACAAAGCGGGCCTGGGGATAGACCAGCAAAAAAAGGGCCACAATCAAAAGACCAAAGGGCAGCCGGGTCAGCCGCTCAGCCAGGTGCTGCATCAGGTGATCCCAAACCGGGTCAATGGGCTTCAGGAGCCTGAAGGAGAGTCGTCCCTGCACCACGTCGTCCTGGAACTCCCAGATGACCCAGACGATGGTCAGCTGGCGCACCAGAAAGACGCACAGGAAGTAGCGGGCAAACTCAGAAGCGGAAAGGGCAAAATCGCCCCCGTTGGCGGCCTGGGTCCAGACCCCCATCAGAATCAGGGGTAGCATGGCCGAGAGCGACCACAGCACCACCTCGGCGCGGTATTCCAGGAAGTAGGCGTACCAGGCGGCGAGCAGAGCGCGGAGCTTACCAAGCACCCTACCAGTTTAGGCACACTTTACTTGCAGCGCAGCACCAGCACCGGCTTGTCTGAGCGGTGCAGCACCGCCTCGGTCACTGAGCCCAGCATGAAGCGATCCAGCCCGCTGCGCCCGTGGGTGCCCATTACGATCAGGTCGTGTTCTTTGGCCTCGGCTAGAATGGCCTCCACCGGTCGGGCCTCCACCAGCTTGGTCTGGGCCTCCACCCCGGCGGTCTTGGCCAGATCACGGGCCTTGCTAAGGGCCTCGCTGCCCACCCGCTTCAGGTCTTCGATCAGCTCGAGGCCATAGGGCACGCTCTCGGGGCTGATCCACAGGCTCGAGCTAATGTTTTCCACCGCATACAAAAAGGTTACGCTGGCCCCCATGTGCCTGGCCAGCTCGAGGCCTTCCGCAATGGCCTTCTGACTACAGGCACTGCCGTCGGTAGGCATCAGGATTTTCTTGTACATAGCGCCTCCTCGCTTTGCTCAAGTCTAATCTAGACCCTAAGGAGAGGGACGAAAGCCCCGGTCTACGTAACGGCATGCTGCGACCACGTAACGCCCCCTAATCAGCGCGAAAAGTCGATAGAGAGGGGAAAAGGGCACGTACTCTTTGTCAAGTGCAGATGCACCAAATTAACGTAACAGTAGAGGGTTCATTAAACCCCTGGGGTCTGATAGAGCCGTCCTACAATCGCCAGCGTATGACCTTCCCTGAGCTATTGGCGAACCTAGTGGCTAAAGGTGTATCCGATATTCACATCCACGCTGGGCTGCCCATGATGGCTCGCCTGCACGGCAAGCTAAGCCCGGTGACCCAGAGCCCCCTCACCCCCCAGTACACTGCCGCGCTGGTAGACATGATGTGCAACGAGCGGCAGAAGGCTATTTTTGCCGAGCGGCAGCAGGTAGACCTAGCCTACTCGGTGCCGGGGGTAGCCCGCTTCCGGGTCAACCTGTTTATGCAGCGTGGCTCGGTGAGCTGCGTGATGCGGGTAGTTAACTCCGACGAAAGCAGGCTCAAAATCGTCTCACTGCCACAGGAGACCATCAACTATTTCCGCGATAAGGAAAAGGGTCTGGTGTTGGTCACCGGCCCCACCGGCTCGGGCAAGTCCACCACCCTAGCCCGCATCATTGACGAGATTAACCAGCACCACTCCAAGATGATCATTACCCTGGAGGACCCCATTGAGTACCTGCACCGGGCCAAAAAGTCCATCGTGGTACAGCGGGAGATCGGACAGGATGCCCCTAGTTTCAAGGACGGGCTGGTGGCGGCTATGCGCCAAGACCCTGATGTCATCATGATCGGGGAGATCCGCGACCACGCTACCGCTGCAGCAGCCCTCGAGGCCGCCCAGACGGGCCACCTGGTCTTTTCCACCCTGCATACCCTCGACACCGTGCGCACCGTCAACCGCGTGCTTGACCTCTTCCCGCCGCACGAGCGAGAGGTAGCCCGCATCCTCTTTGCCGAGTCGCTGGTGGGGATTGTCTCACAGCGCCTATTGCCTGGTAAACAGGGGGGGCGGATCTGCGCAATGGAGATTCTCAAGGGTAATCTGCGCATCCGCGACCTGATCAAAGACCCGAACCGCACCCATGAGATCTACGAGGCCCTCAAGGACTCCTCGCTGGATGGGATGCAGACCTTCGACGACCACCTGGCCGAACTCTATGCCCGCGACCAGATCGATCTGGAAACCGCCCTGGCCCATGCCACCAGCGCCCAGTATGTCAAGGTTAAAGCCCTGCAGATCAACGCTGCCCGCCAGACCCTCATCGACGAGGCTATAGCCCAGCAGGGCAACTGAGCCTATAGGCCACAACCCCACCCCAGCCCAAGGCGGGTTAGACTGGTTCTATGCTGATTTACGGGCGCAACCCGGTCTTGGAGGCGCTGCGCGAGGGGCGGGTGGGTCAGGTCTGGGTGGCCCGGGGTGTGGAGAGCTGGCTTTTACGCGAACTAGAGCGGCTGGGGGTGGCCTACACGCTGGTGCCCCGCATCGAGCTGGACCAGATGGTGCGAACCACCCAGCACCAGGGGTTGGTGGCCGAGGTTGAAGAGCTTAGCTACGCCGATCCAGGGGCGCCTTTTGCCCTGGCTAAAAAGCGCAAAGAGCCGGTCTTACTGGTGGTGCTGGACGGCCTGACCGACCCGCGCAACTACGGGGCCATCATCCGCAGCGCCTTTGCCCTGGGGGCCCATGGGGTAGTGAGCGAGGCCCGCCGCAGCGCGCCACTTTCTGCTTTGGTGGTAAAGGCCTCGGCGGGTACGGCGCAAAAAATCCCGCTGGTGCAGGTCAAGAACCTGCCGCGCTACCTAGAGGCCCTCAAGCAGCAAGGGGTGTGGGTCTATGGCACCAGCGGCAAGGCCAGCAAGACCATTGCCCAGCTCGACTACCAGCGCCCTTTGGCCATCGTCATCGGTTCCGAGGGCGAAGGCATGCGCCGTTTGGTGGCCGAGCACTGCGATGAGCTGGCCCGGATTCCCCTTGCCCCAGGGGCCGAGAGCCTGAACGCGGCGGTAGCGCTGGGGGTGGTGCTGTACCAGGTTGGGCTGGGGCGGGGCAAAATCTAGCGGTAATACCTGGCCACGTCGCGTAGGTGGCTTTGGAAGTCCACGTTGAGGAACAACCGGCCCTGGGCGTGTAGGAAGTATAGGTACTTCTGGCCCCGCTCGTTGGTGCGCTGGGGGTTGAGCACCGCCCGCAGGGCCTCGGCCCCAGGGTTGCCGATGGGGCCAGGGGGTAGGCCACGCCGGGTGTAGCTGTTGTAGGGGGTGTCTTTTTCAAAATCGCCGGCCCGGCGGTCGAGTTCGTTCAGGCGCTTGCCCAGACCGTAAGCCACGGTGGGGTCGGCCTGGAGGGGCATCCCCAGCTCGAGCCGATTGAGAAAAACCCCGGCAATAAGGGGTTTTTCTGTAGCGTTGGCCGCCTCGGCCTGCACGATGGAGGCTAGGGTGACCCACTCGTGCACATCGAGGCCGAGTTTTTCCAGGCGGCCTTTGGCCTCGGGGGTGAACTCCAAGGCCATGCGGCGGGTCATGGTGCGGAGGATGTCTTCGGCGCTAGCGTCGAGGGGGAATTCGTAGGTGGCGGGGAAGAGGTAGCCTTCCAGGGTGGGGCCTCTGGCCTCGGCAGGGCGCAGCTCAGCGGGAGGATTCTGCACCAGCTCTAGGAAACCGGGGCCGTCCAGGTTGTTCTCGCTCAGGCGCTGGGCTATCTCCACCGCCCGCCAGCCCTCAGGAAAGGTGATGCGCACCGTCAGAGGGCGGGACACATCGGTAAGGGCCAGGGCCACCGCCCTTAGCCCCTTGCCCTCCAGCCGGTAGTAGCCCGGGCGGAGCTTTTTATCCTGGCCGGAAAAGCGCAGATACAAGGCAAAAAGCGAGCCCGAGCGCACCAGCCCGGCCTCCTCGAGCAACCGTCCCACCGCCGCGGCCCCACTCCCTTTGGCGATGCGCACCTCAGCTTTGGCCCCGGTGGGGCCCATTAGGTAGAGGATGTAGCCCAGCATAGCCGCGAGCAGGAGGAACATCCCCAGCACCCCTCGCAGCACCCAGCGGTTGGGCGACTTGCCCGGTTCATCGGGGAGAGTGGGGGGCTTCAGCTCTTCCATACGACGCTTCTCTTTTATACCCCAGCCAGGTATGACTCCAGCAGGGCGATGGCCGCAGCCTCGTCCAGCCGGCCCTTCTCCTGGCGCACCCGCTTGGGGGCGTGGCGCAGGTGCTGTTGAGCCAGCCGGGTGGTGTAGCGCTCGTCTAGAAGCTCGACCCATAGCCCCCGTTGGCGCAGGGCCTCCACCAGAGCCAGTACCCGCCCGGCCTGGGTGCTGGGTTTGCCGTCGGTGCGCAGGGGAAGGCCCACCACCAGGCGCTCGGCCCCTTCTCGCTGGGCCAAGGCGACCAGGGCCTCGAGGTCGGCCTCGAGGTTCTTGCGCACCAGATAGCCCCGGCCAAAGGCCCAGGGTGAGCCGGTCTCGCCCACCGCCAGACCAATACGGGCCTCGCCGACATCCAAGGCCAGTACCTTCATTCCGCCTATTATTCCGCAACGCCCGCTGGAGAAAATGAGGGCTAGGGGGTAGCCTGGGCCAAAGCCTCTGGCAAAGCGGCGAAGGCCTTATCTAAATCGAAACCGCCTCCCTGGGCCAAGGCCCCCCTGCCGCCCCCGCGCCCCCCGGCTTGGGCCGATAGCTGTTTCATCAGCACGCCCGCATCCAGCCCGCGCTCCAGGGCAGCCTTGCCGAGTTTGATGACCAGGTTCTGCCCCGAGCCCACCGCTACCAGGTCGGCTTTGTGTTTGTCCAGTAGCTCATCGGCGGCGTTACGCAAAGCCCCGGCCTCGAGGCCCTCCAGCCGCACCGTGAGGTAGCGCTGCCCGCCCACCTCCTTAATTAGCGGGGTACTCGCGCCTTGGAGCTGGGCCCGGGCCAGCTCGAGCTTGAGCCGCTCGACATCCTTCTCGCGAGCCCTAAGCTCCTCTTGCAGCTTTTCCACCCGCAGCGGCAGGGCCTCGGGGGAAACCCCCAGCTCGCGGGCCAGCCGGCCTACCCGCTCCAGGGTCTCCCGTACAAAGACCACCGCGGCGTTGCCGGTCAGGGCCTCGATGCGCCGCACCCCAGCGGCCACGGCCTCCTCGGCCACCACCACAAACGCGCCGATCTCACCGGTGCGCCGCACGTGGCAGCCGCCGCAAAGCTCCTTGGAGGTGACGTGGTCTACGCTGCCTTCCACGCTCACCACCCGTACCACATCGCCGTACTTCTCCCCGAAGAGGGCCATAGCCCCTTCCTTACGAGCCTCCTCCAGGGGCTTGTAGGTGTAGGTAACGGGAAAATCGGCCTGAATCCAGCGGTTGACCAGCAGCTCTACTCGAGCCAGGTCTTTGGGTGCGATGGGCTCGAACTGGCTGAAGTCGAAGCGCAGCCGATCCGGGCCCACATAGCTGCCTTTCTGCTGCACGTGCGGCCCCAGCACGGCCCGCAGTGCGGCGTGCAGCAGGTGGGTGGCGGTGTGGTTTTTCTCGGTGTCGCGCCGGTGGATGTCCACCAAAGCCCGCACCCCCGTGCCCGCTTTGAGGGTGCCCTCCTCGACCTGAGCCATGTGCAGATAGAGGCCATCGGGGTTTTTCTGGGTGGTGAAGACCTTAGCCCAACCGCCTTCCCACTCTAAAATCCCCGAGTCGCCTACCTGGCCCCCGCCCTCGGCATAGAAGGGGGTTCGGTCGAGCACGACCTGCACCTCGGTGCCGGCGGGGGCCTCTTCCAGCAGCTCTCCTGCCAACAGCAGCTTGACCTGGGCCTGGGCTTCCAGGGTCTCGTAGCCCACGAACTGGGTTCCGCCATACTCGGCGGCCAGTGCGGCTAGGGCCTGGTGGGAACGCTGGAAAAGCTCCTTACTGAAGGCCGCTTTGGCCCGGGCCCGCTCCTGCTGCTCCTCCAGGGCCTTCTCGAAACCCTCGGTGTCTACCCGGATGCCCCGCTCCCCGGCGATCTCGACGGTCAGGTCAAGAGGGAAGCCGTAGGTGTCGTAGAGGGTGAAGGCCTCCTGGCCGGAGAGGGTGTCGCCCGGCGCTAGGGGGGCCAGCATGGCCTCCAGCCGCTTGATGCCGCTTTCCAAGGTGCGCAGAAACTGCTCTTCCTCGATTCGGATTTGTTTTTGGATGGCCTCGAGGTTCTCCCTTAGCTCGGGGTAGACCCCACCCATCACCTCAGCCACTACCACGGCCAGCTTGTACATGAAGGGCTGGCGCAGGCCCAGCAGGTAGCCAAAGCGCACCGCCCGGCGCAGCAACCGGCGCACCACATAGCCTCGTCCGGTGTTGGAGAAGGCTACCCCATCGGCCAGGATGAAGCTTACCGCCCGGGTATGCTCGGCGATCACCCGGTGGGCCACCGAGCTGGGCCCTTCGTAGCTCACCCCGCTCAGCTCCACGATTTTTTGGATCAGGGGCACGAACTCGTCGGTTTCGTAGAAGTCGCGTACCCCCTGCAGCACCATGGCTACCCGGGAAAGCCCCATCCCAGTGTCGATGTTGGGCCGGGGCAGGGGTTCTAAGAGGCCGCCCTCCTTGCGGTCGTACTGGGGAAAGACCAGGTTCCACAGCTCCACAAAGCGGTTGGACTCGCGGGTGTGGTAGTAGTCGGCCCAGGTGTCCGAGCCGAACGCTGGGCCCCGGTCGTAGTAAATCTCGCTACAGGGGCCGCAGGGGCCGTTGGGGCCTTGGGTGGGCGCATTCTGTGGCCAGAAGTTTTCGTCGGCGTCGAAGCGGTGGATTCGCTCCGGTGGTACGCCTACCCGGGTCCAGTGCTCGAAAGCCTCGTCGTCGTCCTTGTAGATGGTCACGTAGATGCGATCGGGCTCGAGGCCTAGCCACTTTTTATCGGTCAGAAACTCCCAGGCCCACTCGATAGCCTCTTTTTTGAAGTAGTCGCCGAAGCTGAAGTTGCCCAGCATTTCGAAGACGGTCTGGTGGCGGTTGGTGCGGCCCACGTTCTCGATGTCGCCGGTGCGCACCGATTTCTGGCAGGTGGTGACCCGGTGCCACTCCCCCTCGTATCCGGGAAAGACGGGTTTTTTGCCCAGGAAGTAGGGCTTGAGGGGGGTCATGCCGGCGTTGATGAAGAGCAGGGTGGGGTCGTCCTGCGGCACCACGCTGAAGCTGGGCAGGCGCAGGTGTCCTTTAGACTGGAAGAACTGGAGGAACTTTTCGCGAATCTCGGCGGTCTTCATCCCTAACCAGCATAGCGCGCTTTCTGGCTTTTTTCTGCCCGAGGTGCTTTACACTTCTCTAGCCGGCTGGTTATAGAATACAAAACCGTGAACTACGGGATTTTCGAGGAAATCGCCCAGGAAGCCCTGGAGCGCACCCAGGCCGATCTGGCCCGCTACCCTTATCCCCGCCTCGAGACCTACTACACCTTTGCCGACAAGACCATCGTGCCCACCTTTCTTACCCAGCCGGTCTCGCGCCGCCAGGTGGACACCCGCCAGTTGTTCTATACCCTGCGGGGCTCCCTCGAGCTTTTCCCCGCCTTTGGTGCCTCTATGCGCATGATGCGGGCCCGCTTCGCCCCGCGATGTGTGGGATCAGGGCCAAGGCGGGCTGCATATTCTGCCGCGGGTGGGGCTTTCCCAGGCGGAGCGCCTCCAGGACGTGCGCGACAGCGCCCCTGCGTTGGTGGGCGCGGCCTTGGGCACCAACGAGCCGGAGGAGTTTTTGGCCGAGCTTCTGGCGGAGCCCAATCTGGTCTTCGTTTCTATCGACATCGCCCATGGGGCCAATGCTGCGGTGCTGCCGGTGTTGCACAAAATCCGGGCGCTGGGCGTGGATAGTGGGGTCATCTTGGGCAATGTGGGTTCTATCGAGGGCTTCGCCTATGCCTACTGGCTGATGAAGCTCTCCGGATTCCGCCGCTTCATCCTCAAGGTAGGAGTGGGGCCGGGCTCGGTCTGCACTACCCGCATCAACACCGGGGTAGGGGTGGGACAGCTTTCCCTTTTGGAGGAGATTCGCCGCTTCCAGGCCAGCGTGGGCTTACAAGACGCCCAAATCATCGCCGACGGAGGGGTCAACAGCGCTGGCGACTTCGTGAAGGCCTTGGTCTATGCCGATGGGGTGATGATGGGCAAGTTCTTTGCCTCGGGTAGCTTCGAGGACGAGGTGCTGCTGCGCCAGGACGGCGAGCTGGTGGGGGTGCTGCTGTATGGTATGGCCTCCACCCTGGTGACCGAGAAGCACAACTTCATCGAAGGCTCCTCCCAGACCCTGCGGGCCTTCCACCACACCGCCCAGGAGGCCATTGCCCGGCTGCGCGAGGGGTTGCAAAGCGCCATGACCTACGTCAACGCCACCAACCTGAGTGAGTTCCGCGGCAATGTGCGCTTCGCGCTAAACTCGGCGGCGGCCATCGCCGAGGCCGGGGTGCATTAGCCATCGGCCAGACCGTATATTTCCAGGTACCGCGCAACGCGAAGCTCGAGCGTTGGCAGGGGTGCAACCTCGCCGCAAACCCAGTCCAGGGTGTAGTTACGGCAGCGGCATGGAGGGTCGAGATGCTGGCGGGCCCAGCGGTTTTTGCAGTGCGGTATTCGGGCGCTACGCAGCAGGCCCCGCAAAGGGTGCATACCCGCTGCTAGAAGGTCGAAGGATGCGAGTTCATCGGGCTTGTTGCAACACCTCACGGATACGCCAGAAGGCCAGATAGAGGTGGTGGGCCTCGTGCACCAGGAAAAGCTCGAGCCACTCCCTAAGGGGCATTGGTCAGCGGCGCTGTGGATGCCGATGCGCCCCAACTGGGCCTCGCTCAGTGCCGCCACCTGTTGGTTGAGCTGGCCCCGCAGCCGTTTTAGCTCGTCCAGCACTTCCTCGGGGCTTCGCTCGACCGAGGCTAGATGCGCCGCACGCGGCGCAGTAAGGCCGGTTCGTGGTCGGGGCGCAACCGCTCGATCAGGGGGGCCTCTTCCCGCAGGATGCGGGCCATGCGCTCCTGGGTGACCAAGGTGAAGTGGGCCAGGTGGGCGAAGTTTTCGTGGGCCGACCATTTGTCGGGCAGGCTGCGCCGGCGAAAAACCACTGGGGTGGCCCAGCCAATAATCTGGGGTAGCCCGGCTAGGGAGAGTTCGAAGCGGGTCAGAAGGGGGTTGACCATGCCCCAGCCCACAACCCCAGCCAGCCCCTAGTTTTTCCTGCTTTTGCGGGTATTCTGGAGGGCGTGGAAGTCTTGGCGCTGGTTTACCGCAACCTGCGGGCCCGGCCCATCCGCAGCATTCTAACCTTGCTGGGGATTGTGGTCGCGACGGCTTCGATGGTGCTTTTTCTTAGTTTTGGGGAGGGGCTGCGCAAGGCGTTGGGGGCTGAGCTGTCTAAGGTGGGGCCGGCCATTTTGGTCATCAGCGAGGGCAGCGAGGCCTTTGGGGCGGGCTACCCCGAGCTTCCCCCCGAGCTGCTGGGGCATATAAAAGCTTTAGCCCCTGAGCTAGGCATCACGCGGGCTATTCCCACCGCAGTTTTCGCCCGGGGGGGCTTCGACCCTGCCAGTAGCTTCATCTTCCAGGGCCTGCCCGCAGGGGTGACCGCCCAAGACCTTTACCCCAATGTTCGCCTGGCGGCGGGGAGGCTCGACCCTGGCCAGCAAGGGGCGGTGGTAGGGGGAGGGATTGCCGAGCGCAACAACCTGGGGCTGGGCAAGACCCTGCGGCTTTCCCCCCAGGTCTCCCTCGAGGTGGTGGGGGTGCTCGAGCGCAGCGGAGGCCTCACCGATAGCTTCATCTATGTGCCCATCACCGCTATTCAGACCATCTTGAATACCCAAAACTACAGTTCCATCCTGGTTTCCATCGGCCCCGACCAAAGCGCCGAGCGGGTGGCCCGGGCCCTCGAGGCCCGCTTAGAGGGCATCAAAGCTCAGACCACCGGCGACGTCATGCGCTTTGCCGAGCGGGCCGTGCGCATCTCCGACCTGGTGCGCTTTGGCATCAGTCTGGTGGCCCTGATTGTGGGGGGCTTGCTGGTGGCCAACACGGTGATGATGTCGGTTTATGAGCGCATCCGCGAGTTCGGCCTGATGCGTGCGCTGGGGGCCAAGCGCCGCTTTATCTTTGGCCTGGTGCTTCTAGAGGCCCTGCTCTTGGGTGTGGTGGGCGGGCTTTTGGGCCTGGGGCTGGGCCAGGCTGCCTCGGGGCTGGTCAACTGGTACACCCTGCGCGAGGTGGGCTTGGCCCTTTCGGCGGTGACTTTCCGCCTGGCCTCGTTCGCCCTTTTGGTGGCGGTGGTGCTGGGATTGTTGGCGGGCTTTTTGCCAGCCCGTACGGCCAGCCGCATCCGGGTGGTGGAAGCTTTGGGGAGGGTGTGATGTTGGAGGCCCTCGACCTGCACAAGCACTACCACCAGGGCGAGATTGACGTGGTGGCGGTAAACCACTTCACCTACGCCTTTCCCCCAGGCCTTACCGCCATTGTGGGGCCTTCCGGCTCGGGTAAGACCACCCTGCTGAACCTGCTGGCCGGCTTCGACGTACCTAGCCGGGGCGAGGTGCGGCTGGATGGCCAGCCCCTCTCCCGCCTTTCCGAGGACGCTCGCGCCGAGCTTAGGCTGCGCTACATGGGTTTTGTGTTTCAGCAGTGGAACCTGATCCCCACCCTCACGGCCCTGGAAAACGTGGCTTTTCCGCTAATGCTAGCGGGTGTAACTCCGAAAGAGCGCGTGAATAGGGCCCGGCACTTGCTGGAGACGGTGGGGCTGGGCCAACGGGCTGCTCACCTGCCCAGCAAGCTCTCCGGCGGCGAGCAGCAGCGGGTAGCCATCGCCCGCGCTTTGGCCCTGAACCCACCCATCCTGTTTGCCGACGAGCCGACCGGCAACCTGGACTCGGCCTCGGGGGCCCGGGTGGTGGATCTGCTGCTGCATCAGGCCCAGGAGGGCCGCACGGTCATTTTGGTGACGCACGACCTCGAGCTGGCCCGCAAGGCCGCGCGTATCCTGCACTTGCGCGATGGAAAGCTACTGCGGGTGGAGGAGGCTTCCCTTGAACGCGCCTGAGAACCCCTTGCTAACCCCACAGCAGAAAGCCGAACTTTTGCGGGTTTTGCAGGCCCGCTTCGAGCAGAACACCGCGCGCCACCCTGGGCTTGGCTGGCCCCTGGTGCAGGCCCGGCTGGCGGCCCACCCCCAGAAGCTGGTGGCGCTGTTCCAGATGGAGGCCACCGGCGGCGAACCAGACGTGGTGGGCCACGATGCCCGCACCGGCGAGGTGATCTTTTTTGACTGCGCCCCCGAAAGCCCCAAAGGCCGCCGCAGCCTCTGCTACGACCGCGCCGCCCTGTTGGCCCGCAAGCAGGCCAAACCAGCCGGTTCTGCGGTGGAGATGGCGGCGGCCATGGGCATCGAGCTTTTGAGCGAGGAAGAGTATCTGGCCTTGCAGCAGCTCGGGGCCTTCGATACCAGAACCTCGAGCTGGCTTCGCACCCCCGAGGACATCCGCAAGCTGGGCGGGGCCATTTTTGGCGACCGGCGCTATGGCCGGGTGTTTGTCTACCACAACGGGGCCGAGTCGTACTATGCGGCCAGGGGCTTTCGCGGCTCGCTCAGGGTGTAAAAACGACCCCGGCCCTGGGCCGGAGCAATTTGGTGCCGGGAGCGGGACTTGAACCCGCATGAGCTTGCGCTCGCTACCCCCTCAAGATAGTGTGTCTACCAGTTCCACCATCCCGGCAGGCAAGCTCTAGGTTAGTGGCCTGCCCGTTCCTTGTCAAGGACGACTAGGCCCCTCGTTACTTTTCCCGTTACGCCCCCCCCAGGGGCCAAAAATGCGATAGCAAAGCCACGCGATTTTTCAAAAAAGCCCAACAAACCCCGCTCCAGACGGCGTAACGCCGGTTTGTGCAAACCACGCATTCTGTTTTGCGCAAAATGGTATACTGCCCTTGTCGGTGGTTCCAACAGCGTAGCTTGACAAAGAGTTTTTGCGGTGAATATCGCCAACCCCTGGACGAAAAAAATCCAAAAGTGGGGTTTTGTAAGCCACCATCGCAAAAAGCACCTTTTTTTGGGCAGTTATCCACAGGCACCCTGTGGATAACCGGCGGTTCTCATAAAACCCCCCATTGGGAGCGCTGTCCAGGACGGCGATTAACGGGGCATGCTGTCGCAAAACCATAGCCCCGCAAGGGGATTGCAACCCTCCCAGCCCACCGTGCGCAGGTGGGCTTTGTTCGTGCATAATGCCGGATGTAGAACCAAGGCCCGCCATGACCCCCAGCGCCAAAACCCAGCCATGCTTCGCCAAGGGCTTTTCTGGTTGGTGGCCTCCGCTTTGCCTGGCCTGGCTGGTGCTGCTGGCAGCCTGTGTACCGGCCCCGCCCCAGCCCGGTTTGCGGCCCGCGGGCAGCCCCGATGTGGTGGTGATCGGGTTTGCCGGGCGCTGCGCTTCCCTGCCGGTGGTGGGGGACGGCTGCAACCCCCCTTTCGATAACTATGGCTACCTCGACGACCAGGTGTTTCCCCGTAGCCAAAGGCCCCGCCAGACGGCCCAGGCAGTGCTCGAGGCCTTCCGCAGGCTGGGGTACAGCGTGGAGTACTTCGATGCCTCAGCTTTTCTCTACGCCCACACCAGCGGTATCTCGCGCCAGCAGGAGCCAGGCTACCTCGAGGCGCAAGGCTACCTACGACGGGTGTACGCCTACTGGATGCGGGGCCTGCGCAACCCTACCCGGGTGGTGCTGCTGGCCCACTCCCACGGCACGGTCTGGGCTAGCCTGTTGGCCTGGAACCACCCCGAGGTGCGCTTCGACTATGCCATTTACCTCGACGCCATCTGTAGCTTTTGGGATGCCGATAACATGCACAACAACCGCATCATCCAGGAGTACTACGACCCCAGGGGGCTGCGCCGCCCCTTCCCCCTAAACGACGACGAAGCCGGCCAGCCCTGCAAGGCCCTTTGGGTGCCGGGCCTGTCGAACCGGCAAGACCTCAACGATGTGGTTCCGCCCAATGTGCGGCTAGGCCTCGAGGTGGTGAGCCGCCCCCCCCTCCACCTGCCCCCGCTCAACTTCATCCACGACGACGACCCCGACTACCGCCCCGATGGTTCGCGGGTGGGCCTGTTCCGCTTTCAGTCCGGCGAAGACCACAGCGGGGTCACCGCCCGCGACAGCGACGCCATGCAGTGGGTGGTAGGCCAGATTATGGCTTTGGGCCTGCCCTGAGGCGTAGACTCGGGGGGTGAAAATCCCTTTTGCAGTGCTTTTTCTCTCTGTTTGCGGTATAGTTCTGGCCCAGGAAGCCCCCATGAAGCGCCCCGATGCACCCCCCCTGGCTTTGCGCGGCAGCTTTGCGGTGGGGGTTCGAACCCTCTCGCTCGAGCCGGCCAGCCGCCCCAACCGCACCCTTACCGTTGAGGTCTGGTACCCCACACAGGCCCAAGGCGGCAATGCCCCCATAACCTACAATGCCCAGATAGGCCAGACCCCAGTGCAGATTCCTGGCCAAGCCCGGCGCGATGCCCCACCAGCCGTAGGCCGCTTTCCCCTGATCGTGGCCTCGCATGGCCAGCCGGGCACCCGCTTTCAGTTTGCCTACCTGAATGAACACCTGGCCAGTTGGGGGTTCGTGGTGGCCTCGCTCGACCACCCTGGTTCCACCTATCAGACCCTAACCCAGCCGAACTACATCAGCAGCATTGTGGATAGGCCCCTGGACATCCTGTTCGCCATAGGTGCGCTGCCCCAGCAGGTGCCCAGCGCCGATGGCCAAAAGGTAGGGTTGCTGGGCTATAGCTACGGCGGATACAGCGTAATCAATGCGGCGGGCGCGGGGCTGGATGGCGCGGCTTTGGCGGAATACTGCCGGGCCAACAACAACGAGGGCCCCTGCTTTGCTCTGCCCTTTTTCGCCCAGCTCGAGGCCGTGCGGGGTCTCAGCATGGTTAAGCCCGACCCGCGCATCCAGGCGGTCTTTGCTATGGCTCCCTATGGCCAGCCCTGGGTTGGAGCCCGCGCCTTGGCCAACTTGAAGGTGCCCTTGTTTGTGGCCGCAGGCGAGGCCGACGACGTGGCCACCTACCGGCGGGACGCCTTGGCCTACTTCCGCCAGGCGGCCTCGAGCCACAAGTACCTCCTGACTTTGCAGGCCGCCCGGCACAACCCCTTTGTGGAATGCCCGCCCCAGGTGCGCGCCCGGGAAGAGGACTACTGGCGCTGCTGGGAGCCGGTATGGGATATGGAACGGGCCCACGACCTAGTGCGGCACTTTGCCACCGCTTTTTTCGCCCACTTTTTGCAGGGCAGCCCCGAGGCGGGAAGGTTCTTGGACCCGGCTCTTCCTGGCTTCAAGCCGCGCACGGCCTTGGGCTTTAGGCTGGAGACGCCTTAGCTTTTCTGGCGGCGGGCCCGCAGGTACCGGGCGGCTTCGGCGAGGGATTTGACCTCTTTGGCCGAGAGGCCCAGGTGTTCTTGTAGCAAATGCGTGTCGGCCAGGCTTTGGGCCTCTTGAACCCGGCCTTGCCGCAGCAGGTGGTCGAGGACCTTGGCCAAGGCCTCGAGGTCGGCCTGGCCCATGTTTACCTTGGGCAGCACCAGCCGTTCAGCCTCGCTGGGCTCGAGTTTGAGCATACCCCCGCCCAGCGCACGCCCTTCGATCTCGGCGCTGAGCTGGGTCAGCGAGGTCTGGAAAAGCGCGGCCAGGGCCTTCGGGCTTAGCCGCGCTGTGGCCGAAGGCTGTAGATATACCCCATGCAGGCTGTTAGGGGCCACCGCGCCCAAGGGGTTGGCCACCAGCCGGGGGGCTTGGTGGTTCATGTAGGTTAGGAAGGCCTCGGGGGCCTTAGGGCTCAGAGCGTACCAGGGCCGACGTTTGCGGCACTTGTAGGCCAGGGGCACCCCCTGGGCCTCGCCTTCGCGCAGGTAGCGGGCCAGGGTTGGCGGTGGTTCGGCCTCCTTGGGAATGCACAAGAGATACCCAGCCAGGCTGGCCATGCAGGCCTCTTGCCAGTCGGTCTGGGTGAGCCATAGGCCCCGCAGCGCCCCAGCCCGCCACACTGCGGGCCTAAGGAAGGCTTCGGGTATGGCCCAGCGTTGGGCCTGGGCAGGGCTTAGGTGGAAAAAGGCGTTGTGCCCGGTAACGTAGCCGATGTCTACCCGGGCTACCTGGCCCAGCCGCCAGGAGGCCGCCGCCAGGCTGCGGTAGAGCTCCCTGGCGAGCCGCACCGTTCCCGGCGCAACGGGGGAGAGCCAGTACGCTGCCAGGCGGGCCTGGCCCGAGACTAGGGCTTTTAGATCCAGGGCCTGGGCCTTGGGGAACGATCCCCTATCGGGACGGGCTGCGCCCGTGCACCCGGGGGTGGGCCAAAAGGTTTCCAGCTCGGTTGTGTGCGCCAGCTCCTGCAGCCAGAACACGGCGGGTTCTTCCCCTGGAGACGATCCCCTATCGGGACGGGCTGCGCCCGTGCACCCGGAGGCCCGCCGCCCTTCCGCCAGCAACAGCAGCACTTCTTGCGATAGGTTGGGAAAGAGCCGCTCACGGCAAGCGATGAGGGTGACTTCGCGGAAGGCGCGGGCCAGGTACTCCAGCACAGGCCGGGCATAGGCCGCATGGGCCAGCTCGAGCGGTACCACCAGGGCCAGCCGCCCGCCAGGCTCGAGCCAGGCCGCGGCCTGCACTACAAAAGCCGCCCAGACGCTGGCCCGCCTATCGAGCTGCACCCCCTGCTGCTGGGCCAGGGCCAAAGCCCGCTCCCGCACGGCTTTGTCCAAGCGCTGGTAGCGGATAAATGGGGGGTTGCCGACCACACAGGAGAGCCGTACAGGCGGCTGAAAATGGAAAAAATCACCCTGGAAAAGGTGCTCTTTGCGGATAGCGAAATGCGTTGCCAGTACCCGGACACTTTGCTGGTAGGTGGCGGGGTCGAGTTCTACCCCGAAAACCTGCGCTTCGGGGCTGCCCCCTAGCTGTTGTAGCCGCTCGCTGGCGGCAGCCAGAAAAACCCCTCCCCCAAAGGCGGGGTCGGCCAGGGTGTCGTGGGGCTTTCGCAGAGCCCAGCGCACCAAAAAGCGGGCCACAGCCGCATCGGTATAGTAGGCCCCTAGGGTTTTGGCGGCTTCCCCAGTGGGGCTAGGGGGGAGTTGGGCCCAGGGACGTTCGGGCTCGGCTGGTCCCGATAGGGAATCTTCCCAAGCCATGGCCTCGATGCTAAGCCGGGTGGGGGAAATCTACAAGCGGTGGGCCCACTTGGTACAATCGCTCCAATGGAGCACGAGCCTAACAGAAAAGCAAAAACCAATGGATGGGTGCGCCCGCTTCAAGTCCCCTCGAGCCCGGAGCGAAGGTCGCTCAGCCCATGGCGCTAAACGCGCTACCCACCACCCCCCAGGCTGCCTTCTGGCGGGGGGTTCTGGCCTCGCTGCCGGTAGCGACGGGTATTGTACCCTTCGGTCTAATCACCGGGATTGCGGGAGTCAAGGCTGGACTGGGCGTCCTCGAGGTTACCCTGATGTCGGCCTTGGTTTTTGCTGGGGCGGCCCAGCTGGTGGCCTTGCAACTCATTGGGGCTGGGGCCTCGGTCTTCTTCGTATGGCTGGCCACGTTGGTGGTCAACCTGCGCTATCTGATGTATAGCAGTGCCTTGGCCAAGCCCCTGGAAGCCCTCTCCACGCGCATGAAGCTCCTGGCTGCTTTCCTGATGGTCGACCAGAACTTTGCCCTGGCCCTGAACCAGTATGGCGTGCTGGGCCCGCGCCTGACCCCCTGGTTTTACCTGGGGATTGGTGGGGTGTTGTGGCTGGGCTGGGTGGTCTGCACCTATTTGGGGGCCTGGTTGGGAGCCCGCCTGCCCGAGGCTTGGGCGCTGGATTTTGCGGTGCCTCTATGCTTTTTGGTGCTGCTGGTTCCAGCAGTACAGAGCCGCCCCAGCCTGGGGGCTGCTTTGGTGGGAGGGCTGGTCTCCACAGCCCTGATGGGCCTGCCTTATCGGGCTGGGCTGTTCATCGGCGCGGTGGCGGGTATTTGGGTGGGGGTGTGGTTGGAGCAGCGGGCTGCCGGGGGGGAGGGGCCATGAGTGGGGTGGAGTTTTGGATAGTGCTTGGGGGTATGACCCTGATTGCCTTTGCCCTGCGGTATGTGCCCCTGGTTATGCTGGAGCGTTTCAACCTGCCACCCCACCTACAACAGGCCCTGCGCTACGTGCCAGCCGCTACCCTGGCCGGTTTGGTTTTTCCTGCCTTGCTGGCGCCCCAGGGCACCTGGGCCTTATCGCTGGAAAACGAACGCCTCCTGGCCGGCCTGGTTGCGCTCTGGGTGGCTTGGCGCTTTAAGCACATCCTGCTCACCCTGGGGGTGGGGATGTGTACCTTGTGGCTTTTGCAGTGGCTGGGGGTTTGAGGTGCGGCTGGCTACCCTGGCGCCCTTCCTCTTTGTGCTGTTGTGGAGCACCGGCTTCATAGGGGCCAAGCTGGGGCTGCCCTATGCCGAACCCTTCACCTTCTTGTGGCTACGGATGCTCCTGGTGGTGGGGTTGTTGACCGTGCTGGCCTGGTGGCTACGAGCCCCCTGGCCTCGAGGCTGGGCTTTGAAGCTGCACCTGGGGGTGTCGGGCCTCTTGCTACACGCGGGCTATCTGGGCGGGGTGTTCTTTGCCATCTCGAGGGGGATGCCCGCGGGTCTTTCGGCCCTGATTGTGGGTTTGCAGCCCATTCTGACCGCGATTCTGGCGCAGTATCTGCTGCGCGAACGGGTGAGTGTCGGGCAGTGGGCCGGGCTTTTGCTGGGCTTTGGGGGGGTGGCCTTGGTGGTGCTCGACCCTAAGCGCCAGGGGCTAGCCGGGGGAGGAACCCTCGAGGCCTCGGCCTTTGTGGCGATTGGCCTGGCCCTACTCTGCACTACCCTGGGCACCCTCTACCAGAAGCGCTTTGCCGCAGAGATGCCGCTGGTGGGGGGCACGGTGGTGCAGTACGTGGCGGCTGCGGGGGCCTTGTGGCTCCTGGCCCAGCTATTCGGTGAGCGCATGCAGATCCACTGGACACCGCAGTTTGTCTTTGCCCTGGCCTGGCTCAGCTTGGTGCTTTCCATAGGGGCCATCCTGCTGCTCATGTACCTGATCCGCCACAACTCGGCCAGCCGGGTGGCCAGCCTGTTCTACCTGGTGCCCCCTGCTACGGCTCTGGAAGCCTACCTGTTGTTTGGCGAGCGGCTGGGGTTGTGGTCTTTTCTGGGCCTAGCCCTGGCCGCACTGGGGGTGGCTTGGGTGGTGCGCTCTACTTCCTAGCCCTTCACCCCGGTCAGCACCACCCCCTCGATAATCTGGCGCTGGAAGAACAAAAACACCAGCAGCACCGGCAGCACCGCCAGGCTGCTGGCGGCCATAATGAGGTTCCAGGCGGTGCCGGCCTCGCCGGAGAAAAGCGCTACCCCCACCGGAATGGTGCGCATCTGGGGGCTTTGCACCACCACCAAAGGCCACAGAAAGGCGTTCCAGTTGCCCAAAAAGGTGAAGATGCCCAGCGCAGCCAGCGCCGGGCGCACCAGCGGGAGGGCCACCCGCCAGAAGACCCCGAACTCGCTCAGGCCGTCGATCCGCCCGGCGTCCAGCAGGTCGGTGGGCAGGGTCTGGAAAAACTGCCGCATCAAAAAGACCCCGAAGGCGCTAATCAGGCCAGGGAACAAGAGGCCCCAGTAGGTATCGGTCCAGCCGTAGGCGGTGCTCATCACATACCAGGGGATGACCAGCATCTCGGTGGGCACCATCAGGGTGGAGAGGATCAAGACGAAGACAAAGTTCCGACCGGGAAAGCGCAGCTTGGCCAGGGTATAGCCCACCAGGGCGTCGAAGAAGAGCACCGAAAGGGTGGTGAGCAGGGCTACCACCAGGCTGTTGAAGAACCAGCGGGGAAACTGGGTTTTGAACAGCACCTCGCGGTAGTTCTCCAGGGTGGGGGCCTGGGGCCAGAACCTCAGGTCGAAAATCTCGGGGAAGGGCTTGAGCGAGGTGAGGAGCATCCAGACGAAGGGAAAAAACATCACCACGCTGCCCAATACCAGCAGGGCGTAGATGGAAAAGGTAACCAGATGCTTCATCAGTACTCCACCCGCCGCGATAGAAGCCGCAGCTGCAAGAGCGTGATGACCAGAATCAGCACGAAGAGCAGCACCGTGATGGCTGCTGCGTAGCCCAGGTTGAGGCGCAGGAAGGCCTGTTGGTAGATGTAGAGGGCCAGGGTCATGGTCGAGCCCAAAGGCCCGCCCTGGTCGTTGAAGTTGAGGTTGACCACCTGGGTGAACAGCTGCAAAAAACCGATGGTGCCGATCACCGCCGAGAAGACCATCACCGGGTTCAAAAGCGGCAGGGTAATGTGGCGGAAAAGCTGCCAGGAGCTGGCCCCGTCGATGCGGGCGGCCTCGTAGTAGTCGCGGGGGATGTTTTGCAGGCCAGCCAGGAAGAGCACCACCTGGAAGCCCAGGTTTTGCCAGACCACCACCAGGGTTACGGTGGCTAGAGCCTGGGTGGGGCTGGTCAGGAAGGGTTGGGCTGGCAGGCCCAGCCAGCCCAGTATCTCGTTGACGATGCCAAAGTTGGGTGAGAGCATCCAGCTAAACACCCAGGCCACCGCGGCCGCCGGGGTAACGTAGGGGGCGAAGTAGATGGCCCTAAAGACATCGCGCCATCGGGTGATTGCGTTCAGCAGCAGGGCCACCAGAAGCCCCAGCACCAGCTGGGTCGGCACCCCCAGCAGGGTGTAGAGCACGGTGTTGCGCAGGGCCTGGCCCAGCCGGGGGTCTTGCAGCATCTCCTGGTAGTGCAGGGAACCCACGAACACCCGCTGGCCGGGGTCGGCGTGCCAGTTAAACAGCGAGAGCCACAAAGCCTGGAAGGCGGGCCAGATGCGTATGAAGAGGAAAAAGGCCAGAGGGATGGCTAAAAAGGCCAGAGCCCACAGGGCCTCGCGGGTGGCCAGCGAGACCCTTCGGGGCCGGGTGGGGCTGGCTGGGCGCATGAGGGCCTAGCGCCAGTCTTTCCAGAAGGCGTCCAAAAGCCGCTGCTCCTCGGCGGCGGCCATCCGCCACGACTCCGCCGGGTCTTTGTTTTCCAAAAGCACCCGGTTGATGGCATCGGTCATGACCTTGCGTTGGCCCAGCTCGTCCACGAAGGGGGTGGCCTTGGCGTAGGCCAGCGAGATGACAAAGGGGCCGTAGACCCGGTCTAAGGTGAGCTGGGGGTCTTTGATCAGGTCCTTGCGGGCCGGCAGCTCGCCCACTTTTTCCAGCCAGTAGCGCTGGGTTTCGCTCGAGGTCAGGAATTGCAGGAACTTAATGGAGGCCTCCCGCTTGGCCCCGGTGGCCAGGGGGGTCAGGCCGTGCAGCCAGAAGGAGCCGTAGTTAACCTTGCGGGCCCCGGCCCGCTCGTTGGGCAGCTCAGCCACGCCCCAGTTGAAGCGGGCCCCGTTGCGGATGGTGCCGATGGCAAATGAACCATCGATGATCATCCCTACCCGGCCCGCGATGAAGGCATCACGATAGGCGTTATTACCGGGGAAGAACTGGTTGCCCAGGATGCCCACGTTGTGCTTGCGCATCCAGTCGGTGTAGAAGGTGAAGGCCCGCAGGCCCGCGGCATCGCCGTAGAGCACCCGCCGTCCGTCGTCGGAGTAGGGCCGCCCGCCAAACTGCCGCACCAGTACCTCCCGCACCAGGTGGTGGTCCTGGCCGTCGGGGGCCATGGCGTAGCCCAACTGGGTGTAGCGGTTGCCCTCCCGAACGGTCAGTTTGGCCGCGATGGCGATGAACTCGTCCCAGGTTTTAGGGGGGGTACGGAAGCCGGCGGCGCTGAGCAGATCGCGGTTGTAGAACAGGGCCAGGGTGCGCACCGCGGTGGGCAGGCCATAGAGCCTGCCCCCCACCCTGGAGGCCTGGGCAATGGCGGCGAACTCGTTATCCAGCACCTTGGCGAGGTCTTCTGGCAAAGGCTGTAGGTAGCCGGCCTTGACCCAGGTCGGCAACCAGCCGTAGAAGAGGTTGACCACATCCGGCCCCTGCCCCGCCGGGATGGCCGTGGCCACCTTTTGCTGGTAGGCATCGTAGGGGAAGGTTTCGTGCCGCACCCGGATGCCGGGGTTGGCCGCCTCGAAGCGCTTGATCAGTTCGTTGACGGCCTCCACCTTGCTACGGAAGTCGTACTGCCAGTAGGTGATGGTTACCGGGCTTTGCGCCCAGGCCAGGCCGAACAAAACCAGTAGCGGAACAAGAACTCTTAGCATGGCGTGTCCTCCTCGGGGGGTAGCGGTTGTTTTTGGATTATACGGCTCGTGCGGAGAGCGAAGGAAAGCCAGGAACAATCTAGATGTCCAGCCCCTCGAGGGAGACCCCACCGTGGGCCACTAGCTCGACCTTGCGCCCCTGCTCGCTGGGCAGAAGGCGAATTTCCAAGCTATCGGGGAAGACCTCGGGCCGTCCCCACTCGATGAGCACCAGCCGGGCCTCGGGCAGGTAGTCCTCCAGGCCCAGGTGGTATAGCTCGGCCTGGTCGGCCATGCGGTAGGCGTCGATGTGCACCAGCAGGCCGG
This sequence comes from Meiothermus rufus DSM 22234, assembly GCF_000423425.1. Lineage (GTDB taxonomy): Bacteria > Deinococcota > Deinococci > Deinococcales > Thermaceae > Meiothermus > Meiothermus rufus. Next base: position 24,779 of record NZ_AUHY01000032.1, read on the forward strand.
CTGGGGTGGGGTACTCGTGAATCAGGGTGTAGGTGGGGCTGGTCACCTCGCCGCTAAACCCCAGGGCCTGGGCAATGAACCGGACCAGGGTGGTCTTGCCCGCCCCCAAAGGCCCGGTGAGCAGCACCAGCGCCCCTTCGGGCAGGCTTTGTGCCAGCCGCTGGGCCAGGGCTTGGGTGTCCTCGAGGCTTTGCAGATACACCTGCCCAGCTTACCTAAAAGCACCGGTGGACTGGTACCCAATCGCATGGGGTTGAGGGTGGCATAATGGCCCGGTTATGCCTTCCACCCGAACGGCCTCTATAACGTTCATTTTGATCTCCGTGCTTATCAACGTGATGGGGTTGGGGCTGGTTATCCCCGTGCTGCCCAAGCTGATCGAAACCCTGGCCGGCAGCACCGAGGCCGGAGCCCGGCTCAACGGCCTCTTTTTCGCGGTTTATGCCCTGATGCAGTTCGCCTTTGGCCCCTTTCTGGGCCTCTTATCCGACCGCTATGGCCGTCGTCCGGTGCTGCTGGCTTCGCTGCTGGGCACCGGCATCGACTACCTGATTGCTGCCCTGACCCAGTCCATCTGGGTGCTCTTTTTGGCTCGAGTGGTGGCCGGGGCCCTGGGGGCCAGCCTTTCTACGGCCAACGCCTACATTGCCGACATCTCCCGGCCCGAGGAGCGGGCGCGCAACTTCGGCCTGATTGGGGCGACCTTCGGCATGGGTTTTGTCCTGGGGCCGGTGGTGGGGGGGGTTCTGGGCAACATCGACCTGCGGCTGCCCTTCTACTTTGCTGCCGGGCTGGCCTTTCTCAACTTCCTGTACGGCTACTTTGTGCTGCCCGAGTCGCTCAAGCCGGAAAACCGCAACTTCCAGGCCCGCTCCCTCAACCCCTTCGTGGCCCTGCGGGTTCTGGGCCAGACCCCTGTGCTGCGCGGCCTGACCTTTAGCCTCTCGCTCATCTTCCTGGCCTTTGGGGCCTTGCAAAGCGTCTGGGTGCTCTACACCGCCTATAAGTTTGGTTGGCAGCCTTTGGAGGTGGGCTTTTCTCTCTTTCTGGTGGGGCTGGGCGGGGTGGTGGTGCAGGCCGGCCTGGTCAGGCCGGTGGTGGCCCGGCTGGGCGAGCGCCGGGCGCTGGTGCTGGCCCAGATGGTGGGGATTTTTTCCTTTACCCTGTATGGCTTGGCCACCCAGGGCTGGATGATGTACGCCATCATCGCCCTGGCCGCCCTGAGCAACCTGGGCCAGCCTTTGGTGCAGTCCTTCCTGACCCGCGAGGTCTCGCCCCAGCAGCAAGGGGCCTTGCAAGGGGCATTGGCCGGGGTACAGAGCCTTACCGTGGCCGCTGGGGGGCTGCTGGGCGGGCTTTTATTCTCGCTGGTGGCTCGAGCGGGGCTTCCTTCCTGGCTGGTGGGCCTGCCCTTCTTCGCCGGGGCCATGCTGTATTTGCTGGCAGCGGCCAACACCTACCGGCTTTTCCGGCGCAATAGGGCCCCAGTGGCCGCCGACTAGCCTCTGGCCAAGGCCTGCCGGATGGCTTCGGCATCGGCGGGGCTGTAGCCGTAGAGGGTGATCTCCAGGGTATCGGGGGCTTTCCGTAGCTCTGCCAACATGACCTCGAGCACGGCCCCAACCGGCAGCCCTCCCACCCCGGTGCCCAGGAGGGGGAAGGCTACCCGCCGCAGGTTGTGCTGCAGGGCCAGGGCCAGCGCGGCTTTGGTGGCGCTCTGCACGCTTTGCAAGGTGGCCGGCTGGTCCCCCAGGACTGCGGCGTGGATCACGTGGCGCACGGCAAGCTGCCCCGCCCCGGTCAGGGCGGCCTGGCCGACCTGGATGGGCCCGTGGCGGTCGCACTCCTCCTGGATGCTGGGGCCGCCTTTGCGCCGGATGGCCCCAGCCACCCCAGCCCCCAGAACCAGGTGGTTGTTGGCGGCGTTCACAATGGCATCGCCCACGAACTCGGTGATGTCGCCTTGGGCTACTTGGAGGCGGGCCATGGGGTCATTGTACGCCGGGGGGCTAAAGGCTGTAGCGGGTGTAAGGGTTCTCGTGCGGGGGGCCGTCGGAGACCCACATCTCCCGGGTGCCCAGGTTCATAATCACCGAGACGATGGTGCGGTAGGGCTCGCCCAGGGCGTACTCTTCCGCGCTGGCGGTACGGCAGACCGCATAGGGGGCCCCTTCGCGGTCGGAGAGGGCTGCCTGGAGGTCTTGCAGGCTGGGTTTTTTTACCTGAGAGAGCCGCTTTTGCAGGCGTTCGGCCCGGTGCTGCGAGCGGTCGAGCCACTCGATCGGGGGTACCTCGATGCCGAAGCGCTCGGGGGCGATGTAGTGGTTGGCGTGCACCAGCCAGCGCGGGTCTTCCCAGCGGGCCACCCCCTGGGGTGAGACCTCGAGGTCCACCGCTTTATCCCCCTGGCCCAGCAGGAAGTTGCCCGACTGGGTGCGGGGGGGGGTTAGGATGGCAGCCTCGGCTTCGGCCAGGGTTTTCTGCCGTAGTGCTTGGTAGGTGCGCAGGTGGAAGGGCGGGCCCAGCTTAGCCCAGTCGTCGCCGAGCGAGACCAGCCCGTTGATGCACAGCCCCAGCCCGTGGTTGTTAAGACCCATCTTGCCGCCGAAGATGCCCGCCTCGGTAAAGGCCAGCACCTGGGTGCCGTCGGGCTCGGTGATGTGCTGCAGGGCCCCCTGTACCCCTTCCATCCAGTCCCAGTTCTGGCCCAGCCAGAGGTTCCCGTCGGCGCTTTCGCCGGGCATCAGGGCAAAGGCGGTGCAGCCGTTGGGGGCCTCGCGGCCTGGGTAGACCGCCTCCTGGCCGAACTGGTGGTAGACGATCTCGTAGCGCACGTTGAGGGTGGCAATGTCGAGCAAAGGCTGGCCCGACCCTAAGGCGAGGCCCTCCAGGCCTTGCACATAGGCCGGGCTTTGCTGGCGCAGGGCCTCGAGGTAGCGTGCCCCCCGGGCGCGGGCCTCGCGGGGGGAGAGATGGCACTCCACCTCGAAGCGCTGAAAGTAGAGCTCTACGTTGTGGGCGATGCGGTCGGAAAGGGCTTTTCCCTGGGCGAGGCCTTGGTCGTAGGGTGGGCCTTCAAGGCGCAGATAAGGCAACATCTCACCCAGTATAGGCAAGCGGAAAGACGAAACCGGGCCCCTTTTTCCACAGGGCCGGGTCGATGTTGTAGCAAAGCCCCTGGTTGTACTCGAGCGGGCCGCGCACCTCCTCCGGGGGGCAGCCCACCAGGGCGAAGATGGGGGTGTGGCCGTGAACCAGGCGACAGGCGCCCATCTGCTCTAAAAAAGCTTTGCTCAGGGAAAGCCCCCCACGGAGGAAGGCCAGCCGGTCGGCGAAGCCGTCAATCAACTGCTCCCAGGCCTCGAGGTTGTCGGTATGTAGTAGCTCGAGCAGGTTTTGGTTAATCTGCTCCAGGCTCTTTCCCCACTCCAGATAAAATAGGCTGTCGGCGTGCATTAGCAGGGTGTCGCCTACCTGGGCCAGTGCCGGTCGGCGGGCCAGCCAGGCCAGATGGGCCGGACTCAGGCGTTTGAAGTCGTGAACCCGGCCACCTACTCCCTGATCTTGCCAGAGTTCGTAGAAGGTGACGCGGTAGCCCTCACGCCTCGAGCGGGGCAGCTCTAGCTGACAAAAGCGGTGAGCTGCCAGAAGTAGCACATCGTGGTTGCCCAGAAGGGCCTGCACCCCACCCCCGGCAGCCTGGGCCTCGGCCTCGAGGCGCATCAGCAGCTCAATAACCCCGATGCCGTCGGGGCCGCGGTCGGTATAGTCGCCCAGGAACCAGAGCTGGGCCTGGCCCCCGGTCCACTCGAGGGCTGGGCCAATAAACCCCTCGCGCTGCAAAAGCTGCACCAGGGCGTCCAGGCAGCCATGAACATCGCCAATCGCAAAGTGCATTGCCAATGCATAGTATCATCCGTAGCATGAAAATTCCGCGCAGCAAGCTGTTCTGGGCCTTTTTGCAGGTGGGTCTGGTGGCCTTTGGCGGAGGCGGGCAGGCCCAGCTTTACCAGGCTATCGTGCGGCGGCGGGGTTGGATGGGGGAGCGGGAGTTCCTCGAGACTGCGGCACTGTGCCGCATCCTGCCGGGGCCGGTCTTCGCCAACACCGCCGCCCATATCGGCATGCGGCTGGGAGGGGTGGTAGGGGGGATACTGGCGTTGTTGGGGGTGCTAACCCCCGGGGCTTTGCTGATGTTTCTGCTGAGCTTTGCCTATTTCCGTTTTGGGGCCCGGCCTGGTTCACTGGCCGAGAGTGCCCTCGATGGGGTAGCTGCCGCGGCCATCGGACTGATTCTGGCCACCATGCTGCAGCAGGCCCCCTTGGCCTTAAACTCCCTCAAGGCAGGGGGGTTGGCCCTGGGGGTTTTCCTGACCTACGGCCTACTGCACTGGCCCTTGTTGCTGGTGCTGCTTTTGTTTGTGCCGCTAGGTATGGCCCTATACTGGCAGGAAGCCGCCGAAGCCTGGAGCCCGGAGGTGGGTTCGCGTGACTGAGGTGCTCGAGGTCTTCCTGGCTTTTTTGCGCTTTGGCCTGCTGAGTTTTGGTGGGGGTATGGCCAACCTGCCCGAGATGGCCCGGGTCATCATCGGCAACGGCTGGGTTACGGGCCAGGCCTTTGCCGATGGTTTCGCCTTGGGGCAGTTTGTGCCGGGGCCCAACATGCTGGCGGTGGTGTTTTACGGTCTGAGTGCGGCTGGCCTGCCGGGCGCTTTGGCCGCCATGCTGGGTATGTTTTTGCCTGGGGCGGTAGGGGCCATGTGGCTGGTGAAGGGCTGGGAATGGATGGCCAAGGCGCGCTGGAGCAGGGCGGTGCGTAAGGCCTTGGTACCCATCAGCATGGGCTTGAGCGCCAGCATGGTGCTGGTCTTGATCCAGCTCGGGGTGGACACCCTCTTCTGGGGTGGAGGGGTGCTGCTGGCCTGCTACTTGGTCTACCGCGGGGTGCCGGTGTGGGCGGTGATTGGCGGAGGAGCGCTCTTGGGGCTATGGGTAGGGTTGGTCTAAAAGCGCTCTTCGCAAGCAGGGCCCGCCTTCCTATTCTGCACCCAGCTTTTTAACCCAGTCGATCCAGGCGGGCTGCTTCACAAAGCCCAGGGCCTCGTTGATGGCCAGCATGGCGCGGTTGCCCACCTCGTTGCCGGTGCGGATTTCCCTGGCCCCGGTGGCTTTGGCCAGCGCAATGGCCCGCAGCTTGAGAGCCAGGGCCAGCCCTTTGCGGCGGTAGGCCCGGCGGGTTCCGGTAAGGCCGGTGTAGAGGTAGTCACCGTCGGTCTTCCAGAGGGTGCTCATGGCCACGTACTGTCCGCTGCGCTGGTCCACCGCTACCAGATAGCCCTCGGGCCAGTAGTACCGGCTGCCGAAGACCCACCGGCAGTAGTCTTCAAAGGGCACCTCGCTGATGGCCTCGGGGCGCGGTACGTCGAGGCGGGCCTCGAGCCAGAGGTCGTAGGCTTTTTGCCGGTAATCTGGGTCGTCTTCCAGTTCCTTCAGGCTTTTGAGCGCGAACCCGGCGGCCTCTACTGCCTCGATTTTTCCGGTGTAGGGAGTAAAATCGAAGCGCTGTACCTCGAGTCTCGACTCCCAGTAGCGCATCTTTTCCACAAAGCCCAGCTTTTTTAGCCAGACCAGGGCCCGGGCCTGGTCTTCCCGGGTGCTGCACAGAAGGGAGATGGGGTCGTAAGGCGCTAGCGCTTCCATAACCCGCTGGTACAACGCCTTGCCAATGCCCTGCCCCCGGAACTCCGGGTGCACCGTGATGCCTAGGGCGAACTTCTGCGGGTGGTACATGCCCTCGTGCTGGGTGTACTCGCCCACCCCCACAATCCGCTGGTCTACCTCGGCCACAAAGCGTCCCCACCGTATCTCGGGGGCGTGGAGGTCGTTTTCCCGCAGCCGGGCTTCGCTATGCACCTCGTCGGGCCAGGCCGCGTTGAGCAATTGGGCAATGGCTGGGTAGTCGGTCTCTGCGAAGGGCCGTAAGTTGACCTTGAATGGCATACCTTCCTCGATTCAATGTGGGCTAGGCACCGGGCTAAGGCGCAGAGCGACCGTGGCCGGCTCTTTTACGAACCCCAGGGCTTCGTTGATGGCCAGCATGGGCCGGTTGGCTTGGTGATTGGCGGTGCGGATATACCTTGCGCCATGGGCTTTGGCAAAGGCTGCGGCCCGCAGCTTGAGGGCCAGGGCCAGCCCTTTGCGGCGGTGGCTTCGCTTTACCCCAGTAAGGCCGGTTTGCAAAGTCTGGGGGCGGTGGGATCGGAACAACATGGTCAGGCCCACCATCTCCTGGCCCTCCAGGGCCAAAAAGAACCCCTCTGGGAGCAGGTTGGGGTCTTCCAGGCTGCGCTTTCGCCAAAGCTCGAAGGGCCAGGGGGTGATGGGCTCACGGGTGGGGACATCCTCCAGTAGCTCTAGCTCGAGGTGGTACAAAGCCCGCTGAAAGGCCTCCTCCTGCCAGGGGAGGGCAGCGAGGGGCTTCAGGACAATGCCCGGGGGCAGGGGGCGCTGCAGGAGGCCGGGGTCGAAGCGGGTTAGGTCCAGCACCGACACCCACTTGCGCTCTACCTCGGTAAAGCCCTGGGCCAGTAAAAAGCCAAACTCAGGCCAGTCCTCTCTAACCTGGGCCTGGAGTTCGCGGGGCTTTAGGGGGGCAACCCGCTCGAGCAAAAATGCCCACAACCGGGTGGCTAGGGCCTGGGCCTGGGGGTGCAGGTGGTAGCCCACCTCGAGGGCCCCTGGCTTGGGGTTGTGGTAGGGGGTGGCGTACTCCAACATTCCCACCACCTGGCCTTCCTGCTCCACCAGGAAGCGCTTTAGTACCTCGTCTGGGGAGCGGGTCTGATCCAGGTGCTTTAGCTGGGCGATGTTCAGGGGGGCCTCGGGGTGGACGGCTTCACGGACACGGGCCAAGGCCCGATAGTCGGCAGGAGAAAAAGCAAAAGGGCGTATCTTCACCAAATCCTCCTCTTGCTATGGCCTGGGTCATAGGAAAGGCCGGGAGGTTCGGGCGGGTATGGGAGGCTCTACGGCGTTGGCATAACCGCGGGGGGGCAGACCAGGGTCACCTGGGCGTTGGGCGGACAGTGAAGGGCGGCGGGCATAGTTGGGCCTCCTGCGCAATGGCCGTGAAATGGGAGTGTAGCACAGGGTCCTCTAACCCCACAAGCCCATGTAATCGGTCAACACATGTGAGACTGGGGAACCGACTCCTCCTGCATCATAGCTAAATACTCCAAGGGAGCAAGACCCCCCAGGGCCACGTGAGGCCTTCGGCGGTTGTAGTGGTCCAGGGAGGCATCCAGCTCTGCCTGTAGCTCGCTGAGCCGGGGGGGCAGAGGCCGGGTATAGAGCTCCTCCCTAAAGGTCCGTTGCACCCGCTCCACGTGACCATTGAGTTTAGGACTCCTCGGCGGCAGCACAAACAAGGCAATCCCCAGAGCACAGCAGGCCTCCTCAAACTCGGCCATGAACTCGCTGCCCCCATCCACCTGGATGGCCCGGATGGGAA
>NZ_AUHY01000033.1 GCF_000423425.1 Meiothermus rufus DSM 22234
TATTCCCAGCGGCCCCACCTACTATGTAGGCCCCGGGGGTAGCAACGCCAACGATGGCAGCCGCCAGCGCCCCTGGGCCACCCTTTCCTATGCCGTAACCCAGCTCAAGCCTGGCTACGTGCTCCGCGTGCTCGATGGCACCTACCCCGAGTCGGTACAGATCACCGTCTCCGGTACCCCTAACCAGCGAATCACTATCGCCTCCGATACCCGCTGGGGCGCTAAGATCAACGCCCAAGGCGCCCTCTTCGGTATCGATGTCCGGGGTAGCTATATCGACATCATCGGCCTCGAGGTCACCAACGCCTCCAACAGCGGCATCATTAGCTGGAGGCCCTTCAACCGCTTCCTCTACAACCATGTCTACAACATCCGTGCCCAGTGTGATACCAACGGGGGAGCGGGGATTAACCTGGGCCTACCTGAAGCAGAAAGTTCTCTCGCTTTGAGTAATTTGATACACGATATTGGCGACCTAAGCGCGGGTTCGTGCACCCGGATTCACGGCATTTACCAGGGGGCACCCCGGGGGGTAGTGCAGAACAACATCGTTTACCGGGCCCGGGGTTTTGGCATCACCACCTGGCATGCGGCCACTGCGGTGGTCATCAGCAACAACCTGTCGTTTGCCAATCTTTACGGGGGTATCTCGGTGGGCTCGGGGGACAACACCCGGGGGAACCGGGCGGAGAACTTTCTGGTGGCCAACAACATTGTGGTGGGCAACCCACGGGGGATCAGTGAGGAGAACAACACCGGGGTCAACCGCTTCATCAACAACCTGGTGTGGAACAATGGGACCAACTGGCGCCTGCAGACCAGCAGCCACCAGGGAAGCCTCGCGGTGGACCCTGGGTTTGTGGAGTTCAAGGCCGATGGAAGTGGGAACTACCGTCTTTCCAGCACCAGTCCGGCCATCGACCGGGGTCTGGGTGAGGCAGCCCCCAGCCTGGACTTTGAAGCCGGTCCCCGCCTAAAGGGTGCCGCCGTTGACTTGGGGCCTTTTGAAGTGCGCTAAGAGGAAGCGTTAATAGCGTTATCTATTACGCTCTCATGAAGCACTGCGTTCACAGTTTTTAGAAGTTAGCGGTAACGCAAGAGCTAGGCAAAAAACCTACCGGTACTGAGAAGGCGGTCTAAACTGGTAAGTTAGGATGGTTTGTATAAAGCTTTTTAAGAATGGCCTCAAGACACAGGTGAACCGCCTTTTGAAAGCCTGTTTTTTACATGGGGCGGAACTCTTTTTATCGGAGGCGCGGTGAGATTTTTATTTTTGACCCAATACTTTCCGCCGGAGATAGGGGCGGCCCAGGTAAGGTTGGCTTCGGTTATACGTGAACTGATTCGGATTGGACACCAGGTTGAGGTAGTGACGGCTATGCCTAACTACCCGACGGGGCAGGTCTTTGATGGATATAGGGGCAAGATTTGGTTCGAGGAGTTCTGGGAAGGGGTTCGAGTGTACCGCACTTGGATATACCCATCTATGGGCACCGGGGTTAAGCGCTTGCTCAACTACTTTAGCTTTATGCTCAGCGCCATCGGAGGGCTTTTGCACCTTCAGCGGCCGGACTACATTTTTGTGGAATCGCCCCCTCTCTTTCTTAGTATTACGGCTTACCTTGCAGCTAGTCGCTACCGCGTCCCCTTCATTTTCAATGTAGCTGACTTGTGGCCGGACTCTGTACGCCAATTGGGTTTGATGAAGGAGGGGCCTCTACTTCGCTTAGCTGAGAACCTCGAGGCTTGGAGTTATGCCAAAGCAGGTTTCGTGACGGCTGTTACCGAAGGGATTTACAAGATTCTTTTGGAGGAAAAGGGAGTTCCCGAACGGAAGCTGCTTTATTTGCCCAATGGAGTTGATACCGAAGTTTTTCGCCCACTTACACCAGACCAAGCCTTGGCTGAGGAGCTTGGTTTGCAGGGTAAAAAAGTGATTTTGTACGCGGGGAATCATGGGTATGCGCATGGTCTCGAGGTCGCCTTGCAAGCCGTGCAGTACTTAAGCGATCCCCAGATTGTGCTGCTGCTGATTGGGGATGGCTCGGAGAAACCTCGGCTTATGCGGATGGCGCAGGAGATGGCTTTGTCAAATGTGCGTTTTCTGGACCCTCAGCCTCCAGGGTACATTGCTCGGCTTTACTCGCTTGCCTTGGCAGGGCTTTCCACCTTACGTGACTCACCTTTGTTCGAGATGACCCGCCCGGTCAAGATATTTGCGGGGATGAGCTGTGCCAAACCCATCCTTTACGTGGGACAAGGAGAGGGAGCCCGCTTAATTGAGGCAGCCCAGGCGGGCTTGGTTAGCAAGCCAGAGGATCCGCAAGCTCTGGCTCGAAACATTATGGAGCTTGCGCGGAACCCTGGGTTGGCATCTCAACTTGGCCTTAATGGCCGACGTTATGTGGAAGAAAACCTCAGCTGGTCTAGCCTTGTTCGAGGGTGGCTCAAGCAACTCGAGCAGAAAACCTCGGGCAGCCCAAAACAAGATTCTATGAATAAGGAGAGCGTATGAACCAGACCATGGATTACAAAGCCAGTCTTTTGCAGCGGATCGAGGATAAAACAGCTCGGGTAGGCGTGGTGGGTTTGGGATACGTGGGCCTGCCATTCGCCGTAGAGAAAGCCAAGGTGGGTTATGCTGTGGTGGGTATTGACCGCAGCGCCAAGCGAGTAGCCCAGGTTAATGCAGGCCAGAACTACATCAGTGATGTAAAAGATGAGGACCTGCGGGAGTTGGTGGGTCGAGGTTTGATTCAGGCAACGACCAGCTTCGACTGCGTTCCAGAGCTCGACGTAATTGTAATTGCGGTTCCAACCCCGCTTACTAAGAACCTCGCTCCCGACCTTCAATATGTGGAAGGGGTTACTGCCGAAATTGCCAAGTACCTCCGGCCAGGTCAGCTTATCAGCCTCGAGTCCACCACCTACCCTGGTACGACGGAGGAGGTTATGCTGCCGATTCTGCAAACCAGCGGTTTGAAGCTCAACCGAGATTTCTTCTTGGCCCATTCCCCCGAACGAGTAGACCCTGGCAATGCCCGTTATACCACCAAGAACACCAATAAGGTGGTAGGGGGTGTAGGGCCAGAGAGCCTCGAGGTGGCGGTGGCTTTTTATAGCAAGACCATAGAGCACGTGGTGCCCGTGTCCAGTGCCAAGGCGGCAGAACTGGTCAAGGTTTTCGAAAACACTTTTCGTGCAGTGAATATAGCTTTAGTCAACGAAATTACCTTGCTGTGCGACCGTATGGGCCTCAATGTGTGGGAGGTTCTGGACGCCGCCTTCACCAAACCCTTTGGGATTATGCCCTTTTACCCAGGCCCTGGGGTAGGAGGACACTGTATTCCTTTAGACCCCCACTACCTTGAATGGAAAGCCAAGGAATACAACTTTAACACCCACTTTATTAGCCTGGCGGGAGAGATCAACCGTAAAATGCCAGAGTTTACGGTGGAAAAGGCAATCCGAGTACTGAGCCAGATGGGTAAGCCGTTGAAGGGAGCCAAGGTGTTGTTGCTGGGAATGGCGTATAAAGCCAATCTAAGTGACTATCGCGAGAGTCCAGCAATTGAGGTCTACAAACTGCTGAAAAAAGGCGGTGCAGAGGTGGTTTTTCACGATGAATGGACGCCCCATGTAGAGGAGCACGGTGTAGTGGCGGATAGCGTTGAGCTAACCGATGAGTTGCTGGGGGCGGTGGATCTGGTTATTATCACCACCAATCACAAGAATGTGGATTATGAGCGAGTGGTTAGACTATCTAAAGCTGTTTTAGACACGCGCTACGCCACACGGGGAATCCAGAGCCCTAATGTGGTGCTTTTATAGGGGGGAGCCGTGAAAAATTTTGCTATGACCGGCGTGGCAGGGTACATTGCACCGCGCCATCTTAAGGCCATCAAGGATACGGGTAACACTTTAGTGGCCGCCCTTGATCCTTTCGATTCGGTGGGGATTATGGACTCTTACTTTCCCGAGGCGGAGTTTTTTACCCAGCCGGAGCTGTTTGAGCAATATCTTTACGACCTGAAGGGTACTGATAAGCAAGTAGATTACGTTTCTATTGCTACGCCAAATTATTTGCACGCTTCCCATATCCACATGGCTTTGCGTGCTGGAGCAGACGCTATCTGCGAGAAGCCCTTGGTGCTCAATCCTGAGGAGATTCTTCGTTTAAAGGATCTCGAGGCCGAGACCGGGCGGCGAGTCTGGACCGTCTTGCAGCTGCGTACCCACGAGGCTTTGTTAAAACTTAAGCAACAGTTAGAAGGCCAGTCCCCCAAAGTGCGCACCATAGACCTAACCTACGTTACCAGCCGGGGAACCTGGTATCACCGTAGCTGGAAAGGCAAGGTAGAGCAGTCCGGCGGCCTGGCTACTAATATCGGCGTCCACTTTTTCGACATGCTGGTCTGGCTTTTTGGTCGAGTGCAGCACCTTGAGGTACACCGGCGCGACGACACGGTGGTTGCAGGTTATTTGGAGCTTGAATGGGCGCGCGTTCGTTGGTTTCTTTCGATTGATGTGAATTATGTTCCGCTTTCTTTGCGTGAACAAGGTAGGCGTACCTTCCGCTCGATGCTTTTGGATGGTCAGGAGATCGAGTTCTCTGAAGGTTTTACCGAATTGCACACACGAGTTTACGAGCGAACCCTAGCGGGACAGGGTTTCGGTCTTGATGATACCTACGAGGCGATTGCAGCGGTAGCCAAGATTCGTACACTGCCTGTTGTTGATAACCAGATGACCAAGCACCCCTTTTTATTGAGGGAGGTAATCCGCTGAGAAATAGATCTTACCAGCGGGATGCCTTTGGGGCGGGAAGCTTTGCGGTCGGATACCAACTTTGAGGGACTATGGACTATTTCAAGCACGAAACAGCAATTGTTGATGAGGGAGCTAAAATCGGAAAAGGCACCAAAATATGGCATTTTTGCCATATTTGTGCTACCGCCGAGATAGGGGAAAACTGTACCTTGGGGCAGAACGTTTTTGTGGCAAACAACGTTAAGATTGGCAATGGAGTTAAGATTCAAAATAATGTATCGGTTTACGAGGGGGTTGAACTCGAGGACTACGTATTTTGTGGGCCTAGCATGGTTTTTACCAACGTACTCACTCCCCGCAGCGAGTTTCCCCGTAATACGGCAAAAGATTATGGCAGAATCCTAGTTAAGCGTGGGGCTAGTATTGGGGCCAATGCCACTATAGTCACTGGCGTTACCCTGCATGAGTACGCATTTGTGGCGGCAGGAGCAGTGGTTACCAAAGACGTTCCAGCTTATGCCATCGTGGCCGGGGTACCGGCGCGAATTATTGGCTGGATGAGTGCCTATGGAGATAGGCTGGACTTTAGCCGCTCCGATACCGTCACCGACTCCATCGGTCATGTTTACCAGAAAGTGGGCCCCTACGAAGTGCGGAGGCTGGCATGAAAAACTTGACGCAGATACCCATTCTCGATTTGAGCGCCGAGGTAGACGAGCTATGGGATGAGCTGAACGCGGCTATTCGGCGGGTCTTGCGCTCGAGTCAGTTCATTATGGGGCCCGAAGTGACTGAGTTTGAGCAACGAGTGGCACAGTACCTTGATGTGAAGCATGCGGTGGCTTTGAACTCCGGTACAGACGCGTTGATTATTGCCTTGCGAGCCTTGGGGGTCGGTTCTGGTGATGAGGTAATTACCAGTCCTTTTACCTTTTTTGCCACGGCAGAGGCCATTAGTCTAGTGGGTGCCCAGCCGGTTTTCGTAGACATCGACCCGCAGACCTTCAATATCGATCCAAACCAGATCGAAGCTGCCCTTACTCCCCGCACCAAGGTGATTTTGCCCGTGCATTTGTACGGAAACCCAGCCCCGCTTGAGGCAATTCTTTCTATTGCACAGAAGTATGGTTTGCGGGTGCTTGAGGATTGCGCGCAATCGTTTGGAGCTCGCTATGTAGGCGAGCAGGGAGGCCAACCCCAACGCTTTACCGGCACCCTTGGCGATCTAGGGGCCTTTTCGTTTTTCCCTTCAAAAAACCTGGGTGCATATGGTGATGGCGGAATGCTCGTTACCAACGACGATCGCTTGGCCGAGCAGGCCAGGATGCTGCGGACCCACGGTTCGCGCAAGAAGTATTACAACGAAATGATAGGTTATAACTCTCGTCTAGACACCCTACAAGCCGCTATCTTGTTGGTTAAGTTGCCCCACCTCGAGCGCTATAACCAGGCTCGCAGAGCTATTGCTCAACGCTATAACGAGCTGCTCAAAGACCTCGAGGGCCTCCTAACCCCCCAGCTCACCCCAGGGCACGTTTTTCACCAGTATACCGTACGCATCCTTAATGGGCGGCGGGATGCTGTGCAGGCCCGGCTGGCCCAGCGAGGGGTGGGTACCATGGTCTACTATCCGGTGCCCCTACACCGCCTTCCTGTCTACAAACATCTGAACCTGCGCTTGCCTGAAAGCGAGCGAGCCGCGGCGGAGGTGCTGTCGCTGCCCATTTGGCCCCAAATGAGCCATAGTACCCAGGATGCTGTGGTTGAGGCCTTGCGCGAGGCCTTGCCCTAGTGCTTGGGAGGAACGGCTTTGTGTGGAATTGCGGGTATCGTGTTGCATAAACCGGGTTCTTTGGCCTGGGCAGTTACGGCTTTGAGGGGTTTGGAGCATCGGGGTCCGGACGACTACGGCTGGTTGGTGGCTGGTGGAGAACTGAGTAAAGGCCAGGACTGGACAGAGAAAGAGGGCTCACTCCTGTTGGTTCATCGCCGGCTTTCGATTCTAGACCTCTCGGCCCTAGGGGCTCAGCCTATGTCCAGTCCGGATGGGCGCTATCACATAGTGTTCAACGGTGAGATTTACAATTACCTCGAGTTACGCCGGGAGCTCCTAGCTCTGGGTTATTCTTTCCGCTCTGGTTCCGATACTGAGGTGCTGTTGGCGGCCTGGTCCCAGTGGGGGGTGGGCTGCTTAAACCGCCTGGAGGGGATGTTTGCTTTTGCGCTTTATGATCAAAAGACCCGAAGCGTTCACCTGGTGCGAGATTTTTTTGGGATCAAGCCGCTGTATTACTGCCGCTTTGCAAAAGGGCTGGGCTTTGCCTCAGAGATACCGGTGTTGTTAGAGCTCGAGGGTGTAAGCCGCAAGGTGAATCCCCAGCGCCTGTATCGCTACTTGCGCTTTGGCTTGACCGACGATGGAGGCGAGACACTCTTTGCTGATGTCAAGCAATTGCCGCCAGCCCACTACCTGCACATAGACCTAGATAACCCACAGCTTTCCCAGCCCATCCGCTACTGGCAGCCCCAGCTGGAGCCAATTTCCGAGGTTTCCTTTGCTGAAGCGGCTGAGCAGGTACGCGAGCATTTTTTGCAGAATATTCGGCTGCACCTTCGTTCGGATGTACCCGTAGGGGCGGCACTTTCGGGTGGAATCGATTCCTCGGCCATTGTGATGGCCATGCGTTACCTCGAGCCCGACCTCGAGCTACATACCTTTACCTATGTGGCCGATGGGGGTGTCTCGGAGGAGCCTTGGGCCGAATTGGTGGGCCAGGCGGCCCGGGCGAGAGTCCATAAGGTCAGGCCCAGCGCAGCGGAGCTGGTTGCCGATTTGGATCACCTGATTAAGGTGCAAGGTGAGCCCTTTGGCTCTACCAGTATCTATGCACAGTACCGCGTGTTTCGTTTGGCGCAAGAGGCCGGTATTAAGGTTATGTTGGATGGCCAGGGGGCCGACGAGCTCTTGGCAGGCTATGCAATTTATGGTGGGGCCCGCCTGGCTTCGTTGCTGAAGCAGGGTAACTGGAACCAGGCTTTGGCCTTCCTGCAGGCTAGCCAGCTCGAGCCAGCTCTCAAAGATACTTGGAAGAGCGCCCTTGGCTTTTTACTTCCCCCTGGCTGGGAATCACTGGCCCGACGTCTTATAGGACAGGAACTGGTACCGGCTTGGATGAAGGTGGACTGGTTTGTTGAGCGTGGGGTTCGCTTGGCCTCACCCCGCAGGCCCCATGGCCGCGAGGTTTTGCGGGGAGAGCTTCTGCAGTCTTTAACCGAGACCAGCCTGCCTAAGCTTTTGCGCTACGAGGACCGTAACTCGATGGCGCATTCCATCGAGAGCCGGGTGCCCTTTCTTACCCCCAAGTTTGTCGAGTTACTGCTCAATCTACCTGAAGCCTACATACTTTCACCCCAAGGCCAGACCAAAGCGGTGTTTCGCAAGGCTATGCACGGTTTGGTGCCGCAAGCCATTTTGGAGCGTAAAGATAAGGTGGGGTTTGCTACTCCAGAGCAGAGCTGGATGAGCCAACTAGCCCCCTGGGTTGAGCAAGTGCTCGATACCGAAGCCTTGAGTAATATTCAGCCGCTCAAAAAAGAAGTGATCAGGGCCGAATTTGCCTCTATTCTGTCAGGCAAAAGAACTTTTGACTCCAGAGTATGGCGCTGGATTAATCTGGTGGCCTGGGTCCGGTTGTTTGAGGTGCGCTTTGAATGATCGTGCATTGGAGATGAGCCGACCTTTGCCCACCATAGTGCACATGACTTCGGCTCACCCGCCGTATGACGTGCGAATTTTTCACCGGGAATGTGTGAGCCTGGCCCAGGCGGGTTATCCCGTAAAGCTGGTGGTGCCCCACAGCCACGACGAGGAGCGTGAAGGTGTTCGGATTTGTGCTGTTGCTAAGCCTAAGGGTCGCCTGGGACGCATGCTGGGGTCTGTCTGGGCGGTTTTTCGACGAGCTTTGGCGGAAAAAGGCGATATATATCACTTTCACGATCCGGAACTGATCCCAGCAGGACTATTGCTCAGGCTTTTGGGAAAGCGAGTCGTTTACGATGTGCACGAAGATGTGCCCACCGATATTCAAAGCAAGGCTTGGATTCCCAAGCCCCTTCGTGGGCTAATTGCTGCAGGAATGCGCCTATTAGAACGGCTTGCAGGAGTATTGTTGAGCGGGATTGTAGCAGTAACACAGCCTATTGCTGCCCGGTTTCCAGCACAAAAGACGATTTTGTTGCAAAACTTCCCTCATCCGCAGGAAGTAGCCTTTTTTCGGAATCGCCCTTACCAGGAACGACCTTTTCGGGTGCTATATGCCGGTAGCATCACCCGAGTTCGTGGGTTAATGGAGATGGTGCAGGCGATGGGATATCTGCAAAATCACCCGCTGCAACTGGTTCTGATTGGTGAATTTGCCCCCTCTAATCTGCGACTCGAGGTTGAACAGATGCCCGGTTTTTCCCGGGTGGAGTATCTGGGCTATAAACGCCGCCCCGAGACACTGGAGGTGCTGGCTCAGAGCCGGATTGGCCTGGTTGTGCTGCACCCTATTCCTAGCTTTTTGGTCTCCCAACCGACCAAAATGTACGAATACATGATGGCGGGTATACCCTTTGTAGCCTCTGATTTTCCCCTGTGGCGAGCTTCTTTGAATGGAGAGGAGTGCGGGTTGTTCGTAAACCCACTGGACCCCCAAGCCATCGCCAAAGCTATTCAGTGGCTACTCGACCACCCAGAGGAAGCAGAAGCCATGGGGCGGCGCGGGCGGCGGCTGGTTGAGGAGTGCTTGAACTGGGGTGTTGAGTTTACTAAGCTCACCAAGCTGTACCAGCGGTTGTGGCAACCAAAGATTTCGGGAAAGAGGGAGATTTAAATGTGCGGGATTGCCGGAGCTTTCTCACCCAATCGGCCAGAGGAAGACCTGCGGCGGGTGGTGGGCGAAGTGGTACAGAGCCAGTTTCGTCGGGGCCCCGACTTTCAGGCGGTGCTGGCTTTACCCCAGGCCTCGGGCTCCTTGGTTTTTGGGCATGACCGACTGAGCATCATCGACCTTTCTGAGCACTCCAACCAACCCCTATGGGACCATACCCAGCGGTTTTGTATTGTCTTCAACGGCGAAATTTACAACTACCTCGAGCTACGCCAAGAACTTTTGGGGCTAGGCCACCATTTTCGCACCCAGGGAGATACAGAGGTGATATTGGAAGCCTACAAGGCCTGGGGAAAGGCTGCCTGGGAACGTTTTATCGGTATGTTCGCTTTTGCTCTGTTGGATACCCAGGCCCAGCAGCTCTGGCTGGTGCGAGACCGCTTTGGGGTTAAGCCGCTATTTTACCTAATGCAAGGCGGGGTGCTGGCCTTTGCCTCTTCAACGCCGGCCCTGGCCCGACATTTTGGGCTGCAGCCGAACCTCGAGTACGTACACCGGGGCCTGCTTTACTACGTTTACGAGGACGACATCGACATCACCCCTTACGTCGGTCTTCATGCGCTACCAGCTGGGCACCATGCCTGCGTTGACCTTCACCAGCCTCGAGTTCAACCAGAGCGCTACTACGACCTGCCCACACGGGTTGCCCTAAGGGTGCAGGAACTGGCTGCACTGGAAGAAAAGGTTTTGCTAGAGCACCTCGAGGTAACCCTAAAAAGTGCCGTTGCCCTACGACTGCGCTCCGATGTGCCACTTGCCGTCTCCCTCTCGGGAGGGCTGGACTCCTCGCTAGTAGCAGCCATGGCTGCACAGGCCCATGGGCATGTGGTGGGTTTTTGTTACGGCCACCCTCAGGCTGAGCGCTCCGAGGGGCCACTGGCCCAAGCCCTGGCCCAGAAGGCTGGCATCGAAGTGCACTTCGTTTGGCCTGAACTCTCACCCGATGCTCTGATACAGGCTTTTGAAGAGACCCTCGAGGCTCAGGACGCACCGTTTCCCACTTTGAGTATTCTGGCACAGAACTTTGTCTACCAAAGGGCCCGTGCAGAGGGCTACAAAGTGCTGCTAGGGGGGCAGGGTGGAGATGAAGGATTTATGGGCTACCGTAAGTTTTTTCTTTTCCAACTGCGCCACTTGTGGCACACCCGCCGCTACGGCGAGCTGGCCCACTTCGCTTTGGGCTCGCTTCAGCTACTGGGTGCTGAACTCTATAAAATCGGCCTGTTCTGGCAAAATCGAGGGCGTTACACTGGACAAAGCCACAGCCGCAATCTGCGTCTTCCGGGAAGGCCCCTTGAGCTGGGGGCCAGCGCGGAGCAGGCCCCTTGGGTGCGCCAGATGTTTGATGTAACCCGCTATAGCTTGCCCACTTTGTTACGCTACGAGGACCGTAACTCCATGTACCACAGCATTGAGAGCCGTCTACCTTTCTTAGATTACCGGGTGATGGAGTTTGGCCTGGCATTGCCGGTAAGCCTCAAGCTGCGAAATGGCTATGGCAAATGGGCTTTACGCCAGATTGCCCGCGATAAAATCCCCGAACCTATACGTTTGGCTCGCTATAAGCGAGGCTTTGATGTGATCCAAGACTGGCTTTTAGTCGGCTTGGGAAGGCATTTACAGTCGCAGCTAGTATCCAGTCAGGCCCTCCTAAAGGATTTGCTCGAGCCCGGTACCGATCTAGCCAAAACCTATACCCCCGAGCGTATGCAGCAGCAACCCCGTTTATTGGCCGAGGCCATTAGCCTGGTTTGGTTGGCCAGAAAACTATAAGGGGGCCAAATAACCCAAAGAGTCCAGGGGCTTAGCATTAGAATGGAAAAAGCAGGGGTATAGCAGGTTGGATTAATGCAAAAGCGGCTTTTCTACCTAGACTGGCTTCGTTTGCTTGCCGTATTCCTGGGGTTGGTTTTTCATGCTGGCCGCCCCTTCGATGCCTGGCCTTGGCTGGTTAAAGGGTCTTTTCTGGCGGGGCTTACCTTTTTCCAGGAGGCCCTTACCACTGTTCGTCTACCCCTTTTGTTTTTTGTATCCGGTGCGGCAACTGCTTTTGCCTTGGGCCGTCGCACGGCGCGAGGATATGTCCTAGACCGCTTCAAAAGGCTAATGGTTCCCTTAGGGGTCGGTGTTTTGCTGATTACACCACCGCAGATGTACATTTGGCGCATCTCGCTTAGCCCAAGCGACCCCCAGCACTTTAGCGGCACGTATGTTCAGTTTTTAACAGGGCTATGGCTGGGGAAAGAAGGCCACCTGACGACCCAGCACCTTTGGTTTCTCTTGTATTTGTTCATTTTCTCGCTCCTGGTTTTGCCCCTTTTTCTCTACTGGCGTAGCTCCAAAGGGCAGCTGGGGTTGGCAAAGCTCGAGGGTTGGCTGCATGGGTCGCCCGTGCGGTTGTGGTTGCTGCTGATGGCCTTTCTTGGGGTAGCGCTTTTGTTATCAGTGCTGTTGCGCCGACATCCAGGGTTGGTAGAGGACTTGCAAAACCTACTTTTTTATTTTTTTCTCTTTGGGCTGGGTTTTTTGCTCTACGCCCGACCTAGCCTGCTGGCCTTGGTTTTTAGGCTAAGGCGCTCCTTTCTAGCGGTGAGTTTAATCGCTGTGACGCTCAAGGTCTATTTATTCGCTGTTCTTTTTCCAAGGGAGGAGTATAACCATAGTTTGGTTTTTCCTCTTTACCATTTTTACTGGATTCTCAGGGATTTGGGTGCCTTTGCCGCCATCTTGGCTAGCCTAGCGTATGCACAGAAATACCTCAACAAACCCTCTTCGTTTTTGGATCGAGCGCGCCACTGGGTCTATCCTTTTTATATCTGGCACCAGACGGTAATTGTGGTGCTGGGTTACTTCGTGGTGCAGTGGAACATACCAGCCATCGGGCAGTATGGACTGCTTCTTTTGGCTTCGCTGGTGGTCACGGTTTTTTTGAGCGAGGCTGTGCAGCATAGCGTGCTGAGTCGCTTTCTTTTCGGTGTTTACCGCAAAGACCTGGCTCGAGGCAAGAGTACAAAGCTCGAGGCTTCCTCTTAGTCCTTGGTTTGTGTTTTGAACGTTATTTGCGTGTGAGGGGCCAAAGCGCATAGGCCCTCGAGGCCAAGCTGTTGCCTTTCTTTCGCAATAAACCAGACACCAAGACTGCCCTAGGCTGTTAATGCCTCCGTTATGGTTGCGTTATTTTAGGGTCGCCCGGTTCCCTTTTTCTGCCGGATGCAAGGGGCAGAAAAAAGTCGCGGGGCCATTGGCGTTTTGGAGGCTGCTAAAGCTTCTTTCTAGCTTCGGTACGGAAAGCCCCTTCACCGTCGTTAATCCAATGGGTTATGCACGTTTCACTTGCTGTGCAAGGGGCATTAAAAGTGGCCGGGTCTGACTATACTTAGACCTAGGATCAATCAAGGTCCACATTCGCCGAAGGAGGTTCGGTAATGAACTATCGTTGGTTTTTCTTACTAGCAGTAGCCCTTTTCCTCGCGGCCTGTGGGGGAGGGGGTGGACCGACCGTTAGCACCATCGAGGTAACCCCTGCCACGGCCACGATACAGGTGGGCCAGACCCAGAGCTTTACCGCGGTGGCCAAAGATGCCAATGGGAACCCCATTCCTGGGGTGAGCTTTACCTGGGAGTCGAGCAATACCTCCGTAGCCACGGTGAACTCGAGCGGTGTGGCCACCGGGGTAGCTATGGGCACTGCCCAAATCCGGGCCAAGGTGGGTAGTGTGACCGGGACGGCCACCCTTACCGTTACCACTCCTCCTCCTACTGTAGACAGCATCGAGGTAACCCCTGCCACGGCCACGATACAGGTGGGCCAGACCCAGAGCTTTACCGCGGTGGCCAAAGATGCCAATGGGAACCCCATTCCTGGGGTGAGCTTTACCTGGGAGTCGAGCAATACCTCCGTAGCCACGGTGAACTCGAGCGGTGTGGCCACCGGGGTAGCTATGGGCAATGCCCAAATCCGGGCCAAGGTGGGTAGTGTGACTGGAGTGGCCACCCTTACGGTCAGTTCGCCTCCGACCTTCACCGTGGGGGGTGAGGTGCGCTACCTGAACGGCTCGGGGTTGGAGCTGGAGTTAGGAACCCAGACCAAGACCATCAGTGCCAATGGCTCCTTTACCTTCGATACGCCCCTGCCCAACGGCACTTACCTCCTTAGCGTGAAGACCCAGCCCAGCAACCCGGCCCAGACTTGTAGTGTTAGCCTCCCCAGCGTTACCGTGAACGGGGCTGATGTGACCAATATTGTGGTGGAGTGCGCACCTTATACCAAGTGGCTAGCCACCAGTGAAGCCGACATCGGTACAGCCATTACCACCGATGCGCAAGGCAACCTGATTGTGGCGGGACTTTCCCGTGGATTGCTGGGTGAGCTGGGCCAACTTGCTGCACCCTACCCCGATGTGGTGGTGGCCAAGTATGCCCCCAACGGAAGCCGGATGTGGGTTAAGCAGTTCACTGTGGGCGATCTCCCCAATCCCAATAATGTAGAATCGAGCGCTAAAGGTGTGGCCACCGATGCGGATAGCAACATTTATGTGGTGGGTGCTGCCTTTGTGGTGAGCGCCAACGCCTTCAAGGGCTTTGTGCTCAAGCTGGACCCCGCTGGTAATAGGCTGGCCTCGGTGAAGTTTGACGAAGCTACGCCGAATGTGGAGAACGGGGCCAGCGCAGTGGCGGTCGAGGGAAGCCACGTGTATGTGGGGGGCTACACTGCAGGAGGTAGCGGCAACGCTGGGGGCGAGGATGCTGTGCTGTACAAGCTCAATGCCAGCGACCTGAGCCAGGTTTGGGTTCGGCAATTCGGCTCTACAGATAACGACCGCATTAGCGCAGTAGCGGTGGGTGGTGCGGACGCCATCTACGCTGCTGGCTTTGCCAGGGGCAGTCTGCTGGGTGAAACCGCCATTGGAACATTAGGAGACACCGACGCTTTCGTGGTTAAGTACGATGCTGCGGGCACACGGGAGTGGCTCCAGCGTTTCGGTACGCCCTTCTCTGATGGGGCTACCGGCCTGGCGGCCTCGAGCTCGGCGGTGGTGGTTACCGGCTATGTGGCGGGGCCGCTCGAGCCTGACTTCCCTTACAACGGCGGCACCGACCTCTTTGTGCGGAAGCTCAATCCCGATGGTAGCGAAGATTGGTTGAAGCAGTATAGCCCCGCCGATCCAGCTTTCATTGCCCCCTATGGCCTGGCTCTTGATGCGGTGGGTAACGTCTACCTGGCCGGCGAGGTGAACACCTCGGTAGATGAAACCGCAACCCACCAAGGAGGTAAGGACGTCTTCCTCATGCGCTACAACGCTAATGGCACTATGGCCTGGGCTCGCCAGGAAGGCAGCAGCCAGGACGAAATTGCGCTGGCGGTTACGGTGCGGGGCAGCGAGGTTTACCTGACCGGCTGGAGCAAAGGGGCCTTCGACAACTACACCAACCAAGGCCAGGAAGACCTCTTCGTGCTCAAATACGATACCGACGGCAACAAGAAGTAGTCGGCGCCAGTGAGAGGGCTCGAGGGAAAACCTCGAGCCCTTTTTTAGTCCAGCAGCCCCGACCGAGCCAGCAGGGCCTTGGGGTTGGGGTCGCGGCCCAGAAAGCGGCGGAAGAGTTCAGCGGGGTCTACCGCGTTGCCCTTGCTCAGGATATGGGTGATGAAGTCCTCGCCGGTCTGGCGGTTGAAGATGCCCTCGGCCTTGAAGCGGGAGAAGGCATCGGCATCGAGCACCTCGGACCATTTGTAGGAGTAGTAGCCCGCGGCATAGCCCACCGGGTGGCCGAAAAGGTGGGAAAAACTGGCTATGAAAGCGAAGTTTTCCGGCAGCAAAGCCGGCATAAAGGGCTGCATCACCGCATTGGCATAGCTCACCACATCGCCTTGGGCAGGGGTGTAGTGGACGTGCAGGGCCAGATCCACCATACCGAAGGCGAGCTGGCGCATACCCAGGTTGGCGGCCCAGTAGTTTTTGGCCTGGAGGAGCTTCTCGAATAGCTCTTCGGGCAGGGGCTCTGCGGTCTGGTAGTGGCGGGCGAACAGATTTAGCGCTTCGCGTTCCCAGCACCAGTTTTCCATGATTTGGCTGGGCAGCTCGACGAAGTCGCGGGCCACCTGTGTACCGACCAGACTGCGCACCTCCACGCTGGAGAGGGCCAGGTGCAGGAGGTGGCCGAACTCGTGGAAGATGGTCTCCACCTCGCGGTGGGTGAGCAAAGCGGGCTGGTGGCCCACGGGGGGGGTGAGGTTGCCACAGATCAGGCCTAGATGGGGCTCAGTGCTATCGCCCTGGCGTACCCCCCGGATGAGGGTGTTCATCCAGGCCCCACCCCGCTTGTTTTCCCGGGGGTGCCAGTCGGTGAAGAAGCGGCAGATGCGCTTTCCCTCACGGTATATCTCGTAGGTCTTGACCTCGGGATGCCAGGTTTGAACGCCCTCTACCTCGCGTACCTCTAAGCCGAACACCCGCCGCACGATCTCGAAAAGGCCTTCCAGCACCTGGGGTAGGGCAAAGTAGGGGCGCAGGGCCTCCTCGTCGAAGTCGTAGAGGGCTTTGCGCCGTTTTTCGGCATAGTAGGCGATGTCCCAGGGGGCCAGCGGGGGCGCCTGGGGGCCCTCGAGTTCACGGCGGAAAGCCTGTAGGGCCTCCACCTCGCGGCGGAAATAGGGCTCGTAGGCCTCACGTAGCTCCTGCTCGAAACGCAGGGCGTTTTCGGCGTTTTTGGCCATGCGGTTTTCCAGTACGTAGTCGGCGAAGTGGGCATAGCCCAACAGTTCGGCCTTTTCCCGCCGCAAAGCTAGGATTTCCTCGATCAGAGGCCGGTTATCGCGGCCTGGCTCGGTGGCCCGGGTATAGTAGGCCAGGTAGACCTGCTTGCGGATCTCGGCATCGTCGAGGTAGGTCTGCAGGGCTAGGAAGCTGGGCTGCTGTAAGGTGAAACGGTAGCCGGCACGGCCTTTGGCCTGGGCGCTGGCCCGGGCGGCCTCGAGGGCACTCTCGGGCAGGCCGGCCACCTGGGTCTCGTCTAGGTAGAGTTCCCAGTCGGCGGTGGAGTCGGTGAGGTTTTGCTCAAACTGGGTGGTTAGCGCCGAGAGACGGGTGTTGAGGGCCTCGAGGCGAGCCTTTTTCTCCGGGGGTAGGCTGGCCCCCTGGCGGCGGAACTCATCCAGGCTTAGCTGGAGGTAGCGGGCCCAGTCGGGGCTGAGCTGGGCGGCTTCGGGTGTGGCGGCGAGGTCTTTGAGGGCCTGGTAGAGCTCGGTGGAAAGCTGCACCTTGGTGCTGAAGGCGGTGATGGGGGGGATGATGGCGTTGTAGGCTGCGCGTAGCTCGGGGGTACTGGCCACGCTCTCGAGGTGGGCTACCAGGTTAAAAACATAAAAGAGTTTTTCGCCCAACCGATCCAAGGGGCGCAAGGTGTTGTCCAGGGTGCGCGCTCCCTCCGCCCGCAGAATAGCCTGGAACTCCGCCTCGGCCTGGGCCAAAAGGGTTTGGATGGCAGGTTCGATGTGTTGCGGCTTTATTTCTTGAAAGGGGATATCGTAGTGAATTTCCAGCAAGGGGTTCTCCGACATGGCACCCCAGTATAAGCCGGGCGGGTGGGGAAGAATGTGCCTCTTTCAAGCAAAACGTTGCACTGCAGCAATCACCTTTTCCACCTGGTCTTCCCGTAGAAAGGGGTGCATGGGTAGGCTTAGCACCTCACGGGCCGCGGCCTCGGCGGCAGGGAGGCTGCCCTGGGGGGCTAGGTGGCGGTAGGCCGGCTGGAGGTGGGCCGGGACGGGGTAGTGCACGCTGCTGCCGATGCCCTGGGCCTTCAGATGGGCGGCCAGGCGGTCGCGCTCGGGGTGGCGCACGGTGTACTGGTGGTAGATGTGCAGGGCGTAGGGCATCTCCTGAGGAATTTGCACGTGGTTTTTGAGTCCCTGGTTGTAGGCCTGGGCGATCTGCCGGCGGCGGGTGTTCCAGCTTTCCAAATAGGGCAGCTTAGCCCGCAGGATGGCGGCCTGCAAAGCATCGAGCCTCGAGGTGTAGCCGGCGGGCCGCACGTGGTGGTAGCGCTCCTTGGAGCCGTGCACGGCCAGCAGGCGGGCTTCCTCGGCCAACCGGGGGTCGCGGGTAGCGACGAAGCCCCCGTCGCCGTAGGCCCCTAGATTCTTGGTGGGGTAAAGGCTGAAAGCCCCGGCATGGCCCAGGGTGCCGGCCAGGGGATGCGTACAGCGGCAGGCCTCTAGCGGATGCTGACAGCCAGTGGGGCAGTAGCGGGCCCCGATGGCCTGGGCGGCGTCTTCCAGTACCCACAGGCCGTGTTGTTGCGCAAAGGCCAGAATCTCTCCCATGGGCGCGACCTGGCCGTACAGGTGCACCGGCAGGACGGCCCGGGTGTAGGGGGTGAGGGCCTGGGCCAGTAGGGCCGGCTGGAGGTTGAAGGTATGGGGGTCGATGTCCACCAGCACCGGGGTGGCCCCTACCAGCAGGATGGCCTCGAGGGTGGCGATGAAGGTAAAAGGGGTGGTGAGCACCTCGTCCCCGGGCCCTATCCCCATGGCCCGCAGGGCGAGTACCAAGGCGTCGGTGCCGGAGCCGCAGGTTACTATGTGGGGCACCCGTAGGTAGGCGGCCAGCTCGGCTTCCAGCGCCTCGACCTCGAGGCCCCCCACAAAGCCACCCGAGGCCAGCACCCGCCCGATGGCTTGATCAATCTCGGCTTTCAGTTCCAAGTACTCTTGTCTGAGGTCAAGAATCGGTATCATGGAGCTACCTTGTTTCAGCGATAAATTCCCTTGCCTAACCAGAAGCCTACGGCCAGGCCCAGCAGGTTAGCCCCCCAGGCAGCCAGTGCGGGGGGCAAAGGGCCGGTCAGGGCCAGCACCTTGCCGGTGCTGAAAGCCACGTAATAGGCAATGGTGAGCACCAGGGCCAGGGCCAGCGCTGTACCCGGGCTGGTGGCCCGCCGTACGGCTACCGGCAGGGCCAGCAGCAGCACCATCAGGTTGCCCAAGGCCAGGGCTACCCCCGCGTGCCACTGGGCCTGGGCCTCCCTTAGCTCGGCGGGGGGGGTGCTGGGGTTGCGCAGTTTTTGCCACCACTCCGAAAGCGGGGTGGGGTTTTCAAACCCCCCCCCGGCGTAGCGAGCCTCCAAATCCTCCCGGCTTAGGGAGAGCCGCACGGTGAGCTCAGCCCCAGGCTGGCCGATGTTTTGGGCACGGAAGATGCGCCTTAACCCTTCCTCGGCCTCCTTTAGGCTGGCGAAATCGGGCACGGGAAGTTGGGAAAAGTCTAGGGTGAACACCCGGTAGTCGCGGAAGACGATCTGCTGCCCCTGCAGCCGGGCGCGCTGGGCCAGCACCACCGTCTGGGTCTGGCCTTGCCAGCGTTCCAGGCGCACTTGTTGTAGCTCGTCGCTGGCCCGGTCGAAGCCCTCGTAGCGCAGAACATACTCGCCCACCGACAGCTCCCGGCCTATCAGGCGAAACTGGGCGGAGCGCTCGGGTACCAGCTCGTTCCAGTAGACCAGGAGGGTGGCCCGGTTAGCCCAGGGCACCACCCATTCCGAGAGGGCCAGCGAGAGTCCGCTTAGCAAAAGTCCTCCCAGCAGAAAAAATCGGGCTACCCGTAACAGCGAGATGCCCCCAGCTTGCATCACCAAAAGCTCGTTTTCCCGGGCCAGCCGCCCAAAGGCCAGCATCACCGCCAAGAGACCCGCGATGGGGAGGGCCTGTACCGTGGCGGCAGGAATCTGCAAGGCCAGCCATTTGAGGATGCTTTTGAGTTCGGCGGTGCCCATCCACTGGGCCCGGGGCAGGATGTTGCTGATCAGGCCGAAGGCCACGTAAAGAAAGAGGCCAAATGCAAAAACCGGCAGGGCTTCGCGCAGGATGTAGCGGTCGAGGTGCTTCATCGAATTTCCAGTCCGAAGGTTAGTTTGCCACTAGCGGTCTCGTCGGGGTGCTGGGCGATGCGGATTTCCTGGTAGCCCAGCCGCCAGATGAAGCAGCAGTCGGCATAGCGCAACTCCAGGCCCCAGCGGCTCACCCCCTGGCGCAGGAAATCATACCCGAGGAAAGGGGCCAGGCTTATGGCCTCGGTACACTCGAGGGGCCTTGGGGTAAACCCCAGCACCAGCTCCCGGCGTTCCCAGTCGTCGCGCCCGTTGCTCAGGGTCTTGCCCACGCAGGCCCAGCAGCCGTTAAACTGGGCCCACACCTCGCCAAAGTCCTGGGCATGCCCCAGGCGCAGGCTGCCTTGAGTCTGGGCTTTGCGAAAGTCGTGTTCGGCCTCGAGTTTCAGGCTTTGATATTGCAGACGGCCGGAGAGCTTCTGGGTGGCCTCGCGGCGCTCGAGCCAGAAACGTCCTGGGGTGGCCTCGGCCCAGGCATAGCCCAGGCGCAGGTCGAAAGCCCCCCTGTAGTGGGCCTCGGTGTACCCCCCGTAGGCTAGGTACAGTTGGGGCTGGTCGTAAAGGCCCAGCACAACAAAAGGCTCGAGGCGAAAGCGCCAGGGCCCTTCCTCTAGGGCGTAGCGGTAGCGTAGCTCTGCCCCGGCGG
This sequence comes from Meiothermus rufus DSM 22234, assembly GCF_000423425.1. Taxonomy (GTDB): domain Bacteria; phylum Deinococcota; class Deinococci; order Deinococcales; family Thermaceae; genus Meiothermus; species Meiothermus rufus. The sequence continues at coordinate 20,236 of NZ_AUHY01000033.1, forward strand.
CCAGCCCCTGGGTCTGGCTGGCCGGGCTGCCGTCGGGCCAGTCCTGGGCTATCCAGGCGAAGGGGGTGAGGGTAAAAGCCCCCAGGGTCAGGGCTTGCTTGAACCCAAAGGCGTAGCGTCCCTTTTCGCTATCGTGTTGGAAGAAGATAGGCCCCTCCACTACCTCGCCCCGGCTGGCCACACCGCTGGGCTTGTAGTCGAGTTCGAAGCGGGCCTGGCGGCTTTTTTCCCGTACCGATAGGCCCAATCGCAGCACTGGGTCGGGGCTGCCTAGGCGCAGGCCCAGCAGGGTCAGGCGGGTCAGGGGGGTCTCGGGGGAGAGCCGGGCTTCCAGCAAGGGGAAGTTTTCCAGGCCCAGATTCCACCCCTGGTCGTAGTCCAGCCGGACGGGAGGGGCGGCCCCCAAGCCTAGGGTCTCACTCAGGGATTGGTTGGGGCTTAGGTGTAGTTCCTGAAAGTGGGCCAGGCCAAAGCGGTAGACCTCGAGCCGGCTCTCCTCCAGCACCACCTCGCCGCTTTGGGTATCGAAGCGCAGGCTTTCCGAGAAAAGGCGCAGGTCGTCGCCACAGCGGCAGGAGGTGGCCCGGATGCCCTGAGCCTGTAAGACCTTTTCCCGCACCACACCCACCTCGGCAAAGAAGCGGTAGCGGAGGGTCTGTACCTCGATATTTTGGGCGTTGAGTTCGCCCTTGCTCTGGTCGTAGCGCAGCTCGGGGGCTTGCAGGGTTAGGCCCTTGGTTTCTAGGCAAGCCCCGTCGCTAAAAATGGCCACCTCGCCGTCGTACTCCAGGTTGCCTCCACCGGCTAGCCCCTCGGGGGTCTCGAGGGTGTAGGGTTGCTCGCTGCAGGGGGTGGCCCAGGCCAGCCCGGAGCAAGGCAGGAAAGTCAAAAGGAGAAAAGGAAAGAGGAACCTGATCCATCCCTTTTGCCCTGTAGCCTTGGCCTTTTGGCCTGCAACGCGTGGCCTTCTCAAAGCCCCCACCACGCTGGCACAAGCCGCCCGCCCCTTTGCTTCTTCAGTTTGGCCGTGCTCCATTCGCACGCTATAGTCTATCGGCGTAGGGGCGCAGGCGGCTAAAGAGTTCTGGGGGTACACGGGTGTTGGCCCGCACCTTGCCTTCGGCAAAGTTGAGCAGCAGGGTGCTGTCGGGGCGGTTGCCCCGCAGGGTGGTGGCCCCGTCGCGGTAGGTGAAGCTCCCCAGCACCAGCGCCAGTTGGCGTTGGGTGTCCACCACCACCGTGTGGGCCTCGAGCAGGGGGTCGCTCGAGCGCACCTGTCCCTTGAGCACCAGGATATCTTCCTTCAAGAGCAGCCCCTGTTGGGCCGAGAGGCCTTTGATCTGCTGGGAACTATAGCGTACCCCACTCATCTGCAGGGTATCGGGTGTTTGCTGGTACTCTAGGCTAGCCGCGTTGAAGTTGCCCTCCCGGGAACGCAAGGTGGCCTCGCGGGCCCGGATGAACTCGCCCTCCTTGTACTGGATGTAGCGGGCCTCCAACACCAGTCCGCTACGGTTATCGGTGATGGTACCGCCGGTAGGCAGGGTGTAGATGCCGGTGCCGATGTCGAGTTCAGAGTTGCCTCGGGGCTTCACCTCGAAACCGGCAAACCTCGAGGCCAGCGCTAAGGACAATAGGGTGAACAGAACCAACCAACGTTTCATTGCCGTTCATCCTAGAGCCTTTGGAATGAAGTGAATGAGCCAGGCCTCAAGCTTTGGCGGGGCCTTCCCTTCTGCGTATACTGGGGGATGGTGAAGTATGGCTGGTCATAGCAAGTGGGCACAGATTAAGCGAAAAAAAGCCGCCAACGACCTAAAAAAGGGCAAGATGGTCAGCAAGTATCTGCGCCTTATTGCCGCTGCGGCCCGGGCTGGGGGCAGTGCGGACCCTGCCGCCAACGTCCAACTACGCAACCAGATTGAGGCGGCCCGCAACGCGGATGTTCCCAACGATAACATTGAGCGCTTGCTGAAGCGCCTGGCCGGAGGTGAGGAGGAGAGCAGCCACTACGAAGAGGTGGTCTACGAGGGGTATGCCCCAGGAGGGGTGGCGGTCATCGTGCAAGCCCTATCCGACAACCGTAACCGTACCGCAGCCGAGGTCCGTCACCTGTTCAACAAGCACGGGGGAAGCTTAGGGGCTACCGGGGCGGTGGCCTGGCAGTTCGACCGCCGGGGGTACATCTGGCTAAAGACCAATTCCGAGGCGGCTCAGGAAGCGGCTATCGAGGCCGGGGCCATCGACCTGTTGGAAAGCGAGGGGGGTCTGGAAATCTACACCGACCCACAAGAGGTCTACACCGTGGCCAATGCCCTCAAGGCCAAAGGCTTCAAGCCCGAGGATGTGCAGATCACCTTGTTGCCGCAAAACACCGTTAGCCTGAGCCAAGAAGAGGCCGAGAAGGTACTGCGCATGGTGGAGGCTTTGGAAGACCTCGACGACGTGCAAAACGTCTACACCAACCTGAATCTAGACAATGTTTCCGTAGAGGCCTGAGGGGGTAAAAGTCACCTGGGTAGCTTTCGCTGGCAGCCTTTCCCAGGCAAAATAGAGCCTACCCATGCCTGGTATCCTCGAACGCTTTCGTGAAGACATACAGGCTGTCCTCGAGCGGGACCCTGCCGCCCGGGGGCCCCTCGAGGCTGTGCTGTTCAGCCCGGGGATGCACGCGTTGTGGATGCACCGGCTCAACCACTGGCTCTGGCAGGCCAACTTCAAACTGCTGGCACGCATCCTGGCCCACCTGACCCGTATGCTGACCGGAGTGGAGATTCACCCTGGGGCCCGCATTGGCCGCCGGGTGGTGATTGACCACGGGATGGGCATTGTGATCGGCGAGACGGCCGAGGTGGGTGATGATGTCCTCATGTACCACGGGGTTACCCTGGGTGGCACGGGCTTTAGCCGGGAAAAGCGCCACCCCACCATTGGCAACGGGGTGCTGCTGGGGGCTCATGCGGTGGTGTTGGGGCCCATCCGGGTGGGGGATGGGGCCCGGATAGGGGCCGGAGCGGTGGTGACCAAGCCGGTGCCCCCCGGGGCTACCGTGGTGGGCAATCCAGCCCGCGTCCTCGAGCGCCCCGAGCCGGTGGAGGCATAGCCTTTAGAGAATCAGCATGGCGTCGCCCAGGCTGTAGAAACGGTACTGCTCGGCCAGAGCAGTTTGGTACGCCTGTTTCATCAGCTCGTGCCCCATAAAGGCTGAGACCAGCATCAGAAGGGTGGACCTGGGCAGGTGGAAGTTGGTGATCAGGGCATCGATTACCCGGAACTCAAAGCCCGGGCGAATGAAAAGCTGGGTCTCGCCCTTTCCCGCTACGACCTGGCCGACCGCGCTTTGGTAGGCGGTCTCCAGGGTGCGCACCACTGTGGTGCCTACCGCAATGACCCGCCCCCCGGCGGCCTTGGTCTGGCGGATGGCCTGGGCGGTCTGGGGGGGAACCTCGTAGGGCTCGAGGTGCATTGCATGTGTATCGGGGTCGCCCTGAACGGGTTTAAAGGTGCCGGGGCCTACGTGCAGGGTGACATAGGCCACGCCTACCCCCAGGGCCTGCACCCGCTCTAGAAGCGCGGGGGTAAAGTGCAGCCCGGCGGTAGGGGCGGCTACCGAGCCTGGGGTATGGGCAAAGACGGTCTGGTAGCGCGCTGGGTCTACAGGGCTGCGGATGTAGGGCGGTAGGGGGGTCTGGCCGATTTTTTCCAGATGGGGCCAGAGGTTTTGGGAGAAGCGCAGCACCCGGGTACCATCGGCCTGTACCTCCTCTACCGTGGCCTTTAGGCCACCGGCAAAGCTTAGCCGGGCCCCCAGTCTGGCCCGCCGGGCCGGTCTCAGTAGGGCCTCCCAGACCTCCCCCGGGTTTGTGCCGGGAACCTCCCGCACCAACAGAACCTCGAGGCGGGTGCCCTGGGGGTTGGTGGCGAAGGTGCGGGCTGGGATGACCTTGCTTTCGTTCAGCACCAGCAGGTCTTTGGGTTTTAAGTACGCCAGCAGGTCGCGGAAGATGCGGTGCTCGATCTGAGCGGTTTTTCGCCGCACCACCATCAACCGCGCGACATCGCGTGGCTCGGCCCCGCTTTGGGCGATGCGCTCAGGGGGGAGATGGTAGTCGAAGTCCTCGAGGGTCATCGCCTACTCAGTTTTCGGAGCCAGGGCTCGCTCTTTACTGGGCACGAAGGCGTTCTCGATATCCGGCAGGTGCACGAAGCGATCCACCGCGTCGATCAGCCTTTGTGAGGTAGTCTCCTTGAAGGCGATGACCTCGACCCGGATGCCCCGCTCCATCAGTACCTCCACAATCTCCACAAAGTCGCCATCGCCGCTGCCCAGCACCACCACGTCCAGGGTATGCATCAGGCGAACCATATCGGCGGCAATACCCATGTCCCAGTTGCCCTCGTAGATGGGGCGGCCCTCGTCGGTGGTTTCCTTTAGGGTTAGCTGCATGCGCCGCACCCTAAAGCCGATGGTGGAGAGCTTGTAGATGAAGGGCCAGGCTGAGGTATCGTTCTCGCGCTCGACTACGTAGGCGGTGGCCCGTACCAGTTGTCGGTTGCCCACAGCGTAACGCAGCAGGCTTTCAAAGTTGACGTTTTGCCCGTAGAAGTCGCGGGCGGAGTGGTAGAGGTTTTGGGTATCCACAAACAGGCCCACCCGCTGCTGGGGGCTCCAGCCCGGAATCCGGCTAAAAGGGTCGTTCATAAAACTCCTTTTGAAATTGCATTGCAAAGGGCGCCTGCCCAGCCAGATTGTACCAAAGCTCGAGGTGGGCCGAGGGGGCTAGCGCAAGGCGGAAAGCTCGCGCCGCGCCCGCTCGAGGTCGTAGCGGTCGGCAGCGGTTTTGGGGCTTAGGGCCAGGGCAGCTTCGTACTGCTTGCGGGCCTCCTCTTTTTTGCCCTGGGCAGCCAGTACCCCGGCCAGCTCGACCCGGTGGATGATGGTCTGGGGCTCGAGCTGGATAGCTTCGTTGAACAGCGGCATCACCTGGCTGCCGCTGGCCCCATACAGCCAGCCCACGTTTTTGGAGACCAGCGAGTGGTGCCACAGGGCTAGCGCCACCTTGGCCCCGGCATGGCGGGGGTTGAGCCGGAGGGCCCGATCCAGGTTCTCCTTGATGCTGCTGGCCAACCCCAGGCTTTCCAGAATGCCGCGGTACTGCGAGAGGCGGCCTTGGGCCCGGGCCAGCTCAAAATAGGCCTCAGGGTTGCTGCTGTCGGCCTGGATGGCCTGGCGGGCGGCGGCCTCGGCCCGGCCAAACCACTCGGCTTTCTCGCTGTCCTTGGCCAGATAGCCGGCAAAATAGCTGGCGGCTCGAGCCGCCAACACCAGGCCCTCGGCGCTGCCCAGGCGTAGCCCAGCCTCGTAGGCTTCTTGAAACTTTCCTTCGTCCACAAGCTTTCCCACTGCGGTGGGGTTCTGCGCCCAGGCCATAGAGAGCAGCAGTATCATCCAGAGCACCCAACGTTTCATGCTTATTCCACCTCTGGGCACGTTTATGCCGCAAGGATTCTACAGAAAATAAGGATGGTGCGGCAGAGGCTATAGCGCTTGACCAGAGGTGCATTTGAGGGCGAGGGGCGCAAAAGCCCATGTTACACTACCCCCATGACGATGTTACGAGCGGTTCCTTTTATTGTAGGAATCGCCCTGTTTGCCTTAACGGCTAAGGCCCAGCTTGGGGCAGAGGGCTACTATACCCAGTGCAAGACGCTGTACGACCAGGGGGTGCGGGACAGTGCCCGGGCTACCTGCCAGCTTGCTCTGGTGGTCGACCCCAACCACCAGCCCAGCCTTAGGCTGCTAGCGCGAATTGCCCTGGAGGAAAACAACCCGGATGCAGCCCAGCCTTTCTTGCAAAAACTGCTACAGGCCAGCCCGCAGGATCCCGAGGTAGCCCTGTTGGAGGCGCGTTATCTGCTTTTGTTGGGCCGTCTTGCCGATGCGCTGGCCCGGCTGCCCAGGGGATTGAGCACGGAGGCGGTGCTCTTGCGGGCCCAGGTCTATGAGGCGCTGGGGCGCTACGAGGAGGCCTACGATACCTTCCGCCGGGTGACCGCCTCGGAAGAGGCCCGGCTAGGAGCAGCCCGATTGGCCGAGCGGCTGGGCCGTCCACAGGAGGCTCTGGGTTTGCTGGGCAACAGCCCCAAAGAACAACTGGCTCGAGCCCGCCTGATGTGGCTTTTGGGGGATACCCAGGCGGCTGCTGAGGCGCTGGAGGAGGTGCTACCCCGTCTGGGGCCCCTCGAGGCCGACTACACCCGGACTTTAGGGCTGTTGGCCATGGTTTACTATGGTCTGGGCGAGTTCGACAAAGGGGCTTTGGTGCTTCGACAACTTTCCTCCCGGGTGAGCCTGCCCAGCAGCCTGCTGAGCAAAATCTGGCCCTGGTTGTTGCTTTTTCTGCTGTACCTGGTTGTGCTGCTCTACGGAGAAAGCCGAATTGAGCCCACGCGCACGGTAGAGATGGGCGCAGAGCGGCGCTATGGCCCTGGCTCTATTCACCTATGGCTGCTTCTGTCCTTGCTGCTGGCGGGCCTGGCTGCGGTGGGGATTGGCCAGGTGCTCTACCAGAACCTGCTGGCCCTGTTTACCCCCCACCAGGGGCAGGTTGTCCGCCCAGTGTTTTATTTTCTATTGGGAAGCTTTGCCCTGCTAATTGCTTATGCCGGCGTGGGTCGCGAAGGGATGGCTCAGGCTTTGGGGCCGCGTTCGAGCTGGGCGGAGGGGACCTGGGCTGGCCTGGTGCTGCTGGTCTTGCTGGGGGTGTATGCCTACATCGCTAGGCCCCTGGGCTTGAGCGGGCTGGGCCCCATGTATCCCGTCTTCTTTGGCCTGGCCCTGCTGGAGCTGGTGGTGCGAGGGGTGGGGTATCCGATCTTCAAAGAGCGCTATAAGGAGCTCAGCGTTTTTATGATTCCAGCCCTTTTTGCCCTGGCGATTCCCGGCCCCACGGTGTACTTTCTAATGGCCAGTTTGTTTTTGGGCTGGCTTTATATGCGCACCAAAGGGGTTCTGGCTGGGGCTGTGGCCTGGGTTTTGGCAGGGATCATCCTGGCCTTGGTGAGCAATCTACCCTGGGTGCGCACGTTGTTGGGTAGCTAAGCGATGCGCGAGATTTTTTTCCTCTCCGACTTTGGCCTGGCCGACCCTTATGCCGCGGTAGTCAAAGCGGTCATGCGGCAGATTGCTGTGGGGGTGGTGATTCACGACCTGGCCCACAACCTGCCTCCGGGCGACCTGCATCGGGCCAGTTACATTCTCTACGAGTCGGTGCCCTACCTACCCAAACATTCGGTGGTGCTAGCCGTGGTAGACCCAGGGGTGGGCTCGAGCCGCCGCGCCATTTTGGTCGTTGGAGAACGGCTTTGCTACGTAGCCCCGGACAATGGACTGCTGACCCTGGCCTACCTGCAAGACCCTCCGCGGAAGGCCTATCAGCTGGAGAATCCCGCCTACCACCTGCCCCGTAAATCAACTACCTTCCACGGGCGGGACGTGTTCGGCCCGGTGGCGGCCTATCTGGCTGCAGGGGTAGAGCCCCACCGCTTTGGCCCTGAGTTGCCGGTGTCTGCGCTAACCCGCTTGCCCATCCATCTCCACTTTGGCAACCAGGGGGAAATCCTCACCTTTGACCGCTTTGGTAACGCCATCACTACCCTGCTGGCCACTCCAGGGCAGCTTCGGGGCAAAACGGTGCGCATCCGCTACCATCGCATTCCCGTGGCAACCCACTATGCTGAGGTGCCGGTGGGGGCTGCGTTGGCCTATATTGGTAGCGCGGGGCTGCTTGAGGTGGCCGTACACCTAGGCAATGCCCGCGAGCAGCTTGGCCTCAAACAGGGGGATCGGGTTGACCTTTTGCCCTACAGCTAGTAGATTGGAGAGCGGTTTGCGGAAAACGACCCTTAGGGGTTGGTTTCTCCAAAGGAAGTGACCTGAAATGGCCAAGCATCCGGTACCTAAGAAGAAAGTCTCCAAGTCTCGGCGCGACATTCGCCGGGCTGCGGTTTCTACTCTGACGGCTCCCACCCTGATCAAGTGCGCCAACTGCGGAGCGCAAATTCCTCCCCACACCGTCTGCGATAGCTGCGGCTACTACGCGGGGAAAAAGGTGTTGGAAGTTCAGGCCTGAACCTCTGCTCACCTCCCTCCCAGGTGGAAAAACCGCCTGGGCTGTTTTTTTTGTGCCGATTTGAACTGGGTTCAAGGAACACACCCGCTGCACAGGCGGGTAGGGGTGTTATCTTTGTTGAAGTGCCCCAGGTTGTGTGGGCCCTATAGGAGGCAGTGTTGAATACAGGTATCCTTGCCCTTGGTACCTATACCCCCGAGCGGGTGATGACCAACCACGACTTCGAGAAAATCCTCGACACCTCCGACGAGTGGATTGTGAGCCGTACCGGCATTCGCGAGCGTAGGCTGGCTGCGGAGGGAGAGTACACCTCGCACATGGCTTTTCGCGCGGTGGAAGACCTGATCCGCCGGCATGGGGAAAGCGCTTTGGATGGGGTGGACCTGGTCATTGTGGCCACCAATACCCCTGATGCGCTGTTTCCGGCCACCGCGGCGCTGGTGCAGGATCGCTTTGGCCTGAAGGCGGGGGCTTACGACCTCCTGGCGGGCTGCCCTGGCTGGGGCTACGCCGTGGCCCAGGCTCACGCCATGGTGCAAAGCGGCCTAGCCCGCAAGGTGCTGACCATTGGCTCAGAGGCCCTCTCTAAAATCCTTGACTACACCGATCGCTCGACTGCGGTGCTGTTTGGCGACGGGGCGGGGGCCGCAGTGATTGGGCCGGTGCCCGAGGGCTATGGCTTCCGTTCGTTTGTGCTGGGAGCCGATGGCTCGGGGGGGCGAGAGCTTATGCTGCGTTGCGTGGCCGATAAGCTGCCGGATGGAACCCCCATGACCCAGTACGCCTACATGAATGGGCGGGAGGTATTCAAGTTTGCGGTGCGGGTGATGAATACCGCCACCCTCGAGGCCATCGAGAAGGCTGGCCTTACCCCCCAAGAGATCAAGTACCTGATTCCCCACCAGGCCAATGCCCGCATCATCGAAGCAGCCCGCGAACGGCTGCAACTTCCCCCTGAACAGGTTTGGGTGAACGTAGACCGTTACGGCAACACGTCCACCGCTTCCATGCTCATTGCCCTACAGGAAGCCCTGGATGCGGGCCGGATTCATAACGGCGATAACATCCTGTTTGTCACCTTTGGTGCGGGCCTGACCTGGGCGGCTAGCGTGTTGACCTGGTGGCAGCCGGACTAGGTTAGGGGGTACTGATGATTGCCGCGTTATTCCCCGGACAGGGTTCGCAGGAGATCGGCATGGGCCGGGCCCTCTATCAGGGCTCCAAGGCAGCGCGAGAGGTGTTGGACAGGGCTGAGGCGGCTTTGCCGGGCCTGCTGCGCTTGATGTGGGAGGGTCCGGAGGAGGAGCTAAAGCTTACCGCCAACCAGCAGCCGGCCCTACTGGCCGTAGGGTATGCGGCCTTTGCTGCGTATTTGGAAGCAGGAGGTTCCCTGCCCCAGGCGGCAGCTGGGCACAGCCTGGGCGAGTGGACCGCCCATGTGGCGGCGGGTACCTTGAGCTTGGAGGATGGCTTACGCCTGGTGCGTAAAAGGGGCGAGTACATGCAAGAAGCTGTGCCGGTGGGCGCCGGAGCGATGGCCGCGGTGCTCAAGTTGCCGACCCAGGTTCTGCAGGAACTCGTGGCGGGTATTCCTGGGGTGGAGATAGCCAACTACAACTCGCCCGAGCAAACCGTCATCTCGGGCACTGCGGAAGGCGTAGCCCAGGCCATAGAGGTGCTGAAGGCCCAGCGGGCCCGGGTGGTGCCTTTGCCGGTCTCGGCTCCCTTTCACTCCTCACTGATGGCCCCGGCGCAAGAGCGCCTGCGGGCCGACCTTTCGCTAGTGGAACTGCACCCGCCCCGCTTTGCGGTGTACTCCAACGTGCTGGCCCGGCCCGAGTCCAGACCCGAGGCCATTCGGGAGCTTTTGTTGGAGCAGATTACCCATCCGGTGCGCTGGGTGGAAATACTGCAACATCTGCAGGGAGAGGGGGTAGGGGTTTACCTCGAGTTCGGTTCGGGTAGAGTTTTGACCGGGCTAGTCGGGCGTACCTTGCAAGGCGTGGAGGCCCGGGCCCTGACCAGTCCGCAGGAGATTGCCGACGGTTTGGCTGCTCTGGCCTAATAACGGAGGGGATATGCGTAAAGCACTGGTTACAGGTTCCTCGCGAGGGATTGGCAAAGCCATTGCCCTCGAGCTGGCCCGGCGGGGATACGCCCTAGCAGTGCACTATGCCGGCAACCAGGCTGCTGCCGAGGCCACCGCTGCCGAGGCCAAAAGCCTAGGAGCGCCCCAGGTGGTGGTGCTGGGGGCTGACCTGAGCAACCCACAGGCTGCACAAAAGCTGGTGGCTGAGGCCCACGCGGCTTTAGGGGGGTTGGAGGTGCTGGTCAACAACGCGGGCATTACCCGCGATACCCTGTTAATTCGAATGAAGGACGAAGACTGGGACGCGGTTATTGCTACGAACCTGAGTGCCATATTCCACACCACTCGCGAGGCCATAAAGCTCATGATGCGGGCCAAATGGGGGCGGGTCATCAACATCACCAGCGTGGTGGGGATACTGGGTAACCCCGGCCAGGCCAACTATGTGGCAGCCAAAGCCGGTCTGATCGGCTTCACCAAGGCTGTGGCCAAAGAGTACGCTACCCGGGGCATTACCGTGAATGCGGTGGCCCCAGGGTTTATTGAGTCCGATATGACCGCCAAGCTGCCCGAGGCGGTGGTGGCCGAGTACCTTCGGCAGATTCCGGCGGGCCGGTTGGGGAGGCCCGAGGAGGTGGCCAAGGCGGTGGCTTTTCTGGCCTCCGAGGATGCCGCCTACATCACCGGGCAAACCCTGTGCGTGGATGGGGGCCTGACCCCCCATTGATGGGATTCGGGGGCCATCGGGTAGTATAGGGTCAAGCCCCCTTCTGGTTTTGATGTGGTACAATCCCGCACGTTGGGCGTAACTTAGAGGTAACGGAGGTTATAAAATGGCTATCCTGGACGATGTTAGAGAGGTGATTGTAGACAAGCTGGGTGTGGATGCGGAAAAGGTGGTGCCCGAAGCCCGCTTCATCGAAGACCTGGGTGCGGACAGCCTCGACACGGTGGAACTGATCATGGGCTTGGAAGACAAGTTTGGCCTTGAAATTTCCGACGAAGAAGCGGAGAAGATTCGCACCGTGCAGGATGCGATTGACTTCATCCAGTCTAAGCAGGCCCAGGCCTGAGCCATAGCAGGCCAGCGCCACCGCGATGCCACGGGCCGCGGTGGCGCTTTTGCTCGAGTAGCTGAACCTGGACAAACACATGTGAGACTCTAAGCTGGGATAAAAAGAGGGGAACCAACCAAGAAAGGAGGTTCCCCAGGTGCAGTTTACCACCGTTGGCCGAGAGATATGGCAAGGCGCTAGACAAGCACAGAGGCTGGCCGAGGCCAAAGCAGGCGACCCAGAGGTCAAGGAACGTCTGCGCAAGCTCCGACTGGTCAAAGCCCTGCGTGAAAGTAAAAAGAGCTGGAAGGAGATCCAGGCCCTGGTGGGGATCAGCCGGGCCACCTACCACCGCTGGAAAAAAGCCCTAAAAGAAAAGGGCCTGGCCGGACTCAAACCCCGCTCCCG
>NZ_AUHY01000034.1 GCF_000423425.1 Meiothermus rufus DSM 22234
GCCGAGTTTGAGGAGGCCTGCTGTGCTCTGGGGATTGCCTTGTTTGTGCTGCCGCCGAGGAGTCCTAAACTCAATGGTCACGTGGAGCGGGTGCAACGGACCTTTAGGGAGGAGCTCTATACCCGGCCTCTGCCCCCCCGGCTCAGCGAGCTACAGGCAGAGCTGGATGCCTACCTGGACCACTACAACCGCCGAAGGCCTCACATGGCCCTGGGGGGTCTTGCTCCCTTGGAGTATTTAGCTAAGATGCAGGAGGAGTCGGTTCCCCAGTCTCACATGTGTTGACCGATTACAGGGTCTTGCTCCCTTGGAGTATTTAGCTAAGATGCAGGAGGAGTCGGTTCCCCAGTCTCACATGTGTTGACCGATTACACCCCCTTGACGAAAAAGGCCCAACTGGCTAGTATTCTTCTTGCCCTGAGGCTTGTGCCGGGATGGCGGAATTGGTAGACGCACATGATTCAGGGTCATGCGCCCGCAAGGGTGTGCAGGTTCAAGTCCTGTTCCCGGCACCAAGACCCCCTCTTCGGAGGGGGGTTTTCTTTGAGCTAAAGCCGCGCCATCCCAAATTGGCAACCTGCCTCACTTTATCCTTGAGGCATTTGGTGATAAGCTATTCTTGCTAGTTCTCCCGGGATTCAAGGGGGGTGGGTGCAAGCCCACCCCCCTCGCTTGGAGAGGAGGTGTGTGGGTGGAGCTAGACAGACTGGCGGAGGGCGTGTTGTCGCCCATGGGCTACGAGGTACTCGAGGTCGCCCTGCAGCGCGGGGGTAAGAGCCCGCTGCTTTTGGTGCGCATCGAGCGTAAGGACGAGGTGCCCATCTCGGTGGCCGACTTGGAGCGGGCTAGCCGAGCCTTGGAGGTTCATCTCGACCAGCTCGAGGCCCAACTGCCCCAGCGCTACTTGCTGCAGCTCGAGTCGCCCGGTGCGGAGCGTCCCCTGCTCACTGCCCGCCACTTTGAGCGTTTCCTGGGGCTTAAGGCCAAAGTACGCAGCCCGGAGGGAAACTTTACCGGTCGGGTGCACGGGGTTAGGGGAGATGAAGTGACGTTTTTACTGGACGACCAGCAAACCCGTACCCTAAAGCTGGGTACTTTCAAGGCCAACCTGGCGGAATGGCCCGACAAGCCCCGCTAGTGAGCAGGAGAAAAGGAGGAAAAGATGAACAAAGATTTCGTGGACGCGCTTTCCCAAGTGGCTTTTGAGCGCGGGGTCACCGCCGAGGAGCTGATTTCGAACTTCGAGGAGGCCCTGCGGCTGGCCTATCTAAGGCAGCGGGGCTTCCGCCAAAAAGAGGTCGAGGAGGAGGGCAAGGGCCCCATCATAGAGGTGCACCTGGACCCTCAGGAGGGAAGCCTCGAGGTACTGGAGATCAAGCGGGTGGTGGAAAAAGTCGAAGACCCCGACAAAGAAATCGACCTGGCCACGGCACAAAAATACGACCCTGAGGTATCGGTAGGGGAGGAGATGGAGTTCCCCGTCGACCCTGAGGAGTTTAGCCGCATTGCCGTACAGATTGCCAAGCAAGTGCTGACCCAGCGCCTCAAGGAGGCCGAGCGCACCCGCGTACACAACGAGTACAAGGACAAAGAGGGCGAGGTGGTTACCGGCAGTGTGGCTCGAGTGGACAACCGCGGCAACGTGTATGTGGAGCTGGGGCGGGGGGAGGCCCTGATGCCCCCTAAAGAGCAAATCCCCACCGAGCGCTACTACCCCGGCCAGCGGCTCAAGGTCTACCTCAAACAGGTACAGCGTTCCGCCAAAGGCCCCAGCCTGGTGGTCTCGCGTGCCCACGAGGAGCTTCTGCGCTACCTTTTGCGCCAGGAGGTACCCGAAATTGCCGAGGGTATTGTGGAGGTTAAGGCCATTGCCCGTGAGCCGGGTAGCCGTTCCAAGGTAGCGGTGATGAGCCACAACCCCAACGTAGACCCCATCGGGGCCTGCATCGGGCACAAGGGCCAGCGCATCCAGGCGGTTTCCGCTGAGCTGGGCCGCGAGCGGGTAGACATCATCCAGTGGAGCCCCAACCCCAAGGAGTTCATCCGCAACGCGCTCTCGCCAGCTACAGTGGGGGAGATTACCATTGAAACGAGCGAGGAGGGAAAGAACCGGGCCAAGGTGGTGGTGCCCAAAGACCAACACTCTTTGGCCATCGGTAAGTCCGGCCAGAACGTGCGCCTGGCTTCCAAGCTCACCGGCTACGAAATAGACTTCGAGGAAGCCGAGGAGATCACCGACCTCGATGCGGCCTTGCTCAAGGCTGCCGAGAAGGAAGAGGCCCTCAAGGTTTCCCAGGACGCCAAGGCCCGCTTTGAGAGCTTGTTCAAAGACGGCGAGTAGATTTACGGCCTGGGCCTGCAGGGAGGTTTGATGTCCAAGGGTAAGCATATCCCCATCCGACAGTGCATGGCTTGCCGCCAGCGCCGCCCCAAGCGGGAGCTTTTGCGGATTGTGCTCACCCCCGCAGGCCCAGTGCTCGACCCTACCGGCCGCAAGCCCGGGCGGGGGGCTTATGTCTGCCCCGATAACCCGGCCTGCTGGGCCGAGAAGAAGCTACGCCGCTTCGCTGGAGCAAAGGCCCTGGAGCTTTCACAGGCATTACAACTCGTTTTGGGTAGCGTGAAGGCCAGCAAGCCTTCGACATAGGCAAACAGGAGGTCAGCATGGCAAAAATCAGAATTTATCAGCTCGCAAAAGAACTGGGCATGACCAATGACGAGCTGCTTTCCTTGCTGGATGAGATGGGGGTGGCCTACAAATCCCATGCCAGCACTCTGGAGGAGGACACCGCCACAGCGGTCAAGGAGCTAATCGGGGAGCAACGCGTTGCCGAAGCAGCCCGGCGGGCTGAGGAGGCCCGCAAGGCCATACCCCACCGTCCTCCCGTGGTGGTGATCATGGGGCATGTAGACCACGGCAAGACCACCTTGTTGGACTACCTGCGCAAAAGCCGTATGGCCGAGAAGGAGGCGGGCGGCATCACCCAGCACGTGGGGGCTTTCGAGGTCAAAACCCCCCAGGGTACGGTGGTCTTCATCGATACCCCCGGCCACGAGGCCTTTACCACCATCCGCCAGCGGGGCGCCAAGGTGGCCGATATTGCGGTGATCGTGGTGGCGGCCACCGAGGGGGTGATGCCCCAGACCAAAGAGGCCATTGCCCACGCCAAGGCCTCGGGGGCCAAGATAGTCTTTGCGGCCAACAAGATGGATCTGCCCGGTGCCGACATCAACCGGGTTCACCAGGACTTGATGCAGCTCGGGATGGTGCCGGTGGCCTACGGGGGGGATGTGGAGGTCTTGCCCATATCGGCTAAGACGGGCCAGGGTGTGGAGGCTTTGCTCGAGACTATCCTGCTCATTGCGGAGCTGGAGGATCTTCGGGCCGATCCCAAGGCCGAGGCCCAGGGGGTGATCCTCGAGGCCCGCATTGACAAACAGGCCGGGGTGTTGGTCAGCCTGCTGGTGCAGCAGGGCACCTTGCACGTGGGCGACTACGTGGTGGCTGGTGAGCACTGGGGCAAGATACGGGCTATGCTCGACGCTGAGGGGCGTCGCCGCAACGAGGCTGGGCCCGGCAGCGCGGTGCAGGTCTTGGGTTTCTCTGAGCTACCGGTAGCGGGCGAGACCTTTACCTGGGTGCCCGACCAGGTGGCGGCTAAGGAGATTACCGAGGAGCGTATTGAGGAGCGCAAGGCCAAGGAGGCCACGGCAGAGCGGAGCCGGGGGCGCACCATTGCCGATCTGATGCGCAGTATGCGCGAGGCTGAGCAGAAAGAGATCAACCTGATTATCCGGGCCGATACCCAAGGGTCCCTCGAGGCCATCCAGAACATCCTGGCCAAAGAGTCTACCCATGAGGTCCAGATCAAGGTGTTGCTGGCGGCGGTAGGCGCCCCCAGCGAGTCCGATGTTCTGCTGGCCTCCACAGCCCAGGGAGCCATCCTTTCCTTCAATGTCAATCCCAGTGGCTCGGTCAGGAAAGCCGCCGAGCAAAGAGGTGTACCCTTGCAAAACTTCCGCATCATCTACGAGCTGGTGGACGAGATTCGCAAGATGGTTCGTGGCCAGCGCGAGCCGGTATACAAGGAAGAGCTCCTGGGTACCGCTGAGGTGCGGGCCATCTTCCGGCTCTCGCGTGGGGTGGTGGCCGGTTGTATGGTGACCTCGGGCAAGATTAGCCGTAACGCCGATATCCGGGTATTGCGCAAGGGCAAGGAGATTTGGAAAGGCCGGATTGAAAGCCTCAAGCGCCTCAAAGACGATGTGCGCGAGGTGGCCCAGGGCCTGGAGTGTGGAATTCTCTTGGAGGGCTTTACCGACTTCCAGGAGGGGGATGTCCTCGAGGCCAGCCAGCAGGTCGAGGTGGCCACAGACTGAGGTGGGGAACCATGCCAAGCCGGGCGCGTTGGCTGCTCGAGGCTGTACTGCTCTTGATCCCCCTGGCCTTGCTGGTGGTTTTCTTCGCTAGCCTGACGGCTTTTTTTCGTGGCCTAGGCGAGCAGCAGAATCGCCAGGCCCAGGCCGTGGCGGCTTCCCTCGAGACTTTCGTCCGGTGGATGGGGCAGACCCGCGCAGCCTAGCCAGAACCCGTGACCTCCTAGGGGCCCGGCTTAGGGGCTTGGGAGTACAGGGGTTTTGCCTCGAGGTTCGGGGCGAGGCGCTGCGGTTGGGCCTACCTCCGCGAGGGCGCATAGCGCGAAGGGCTAGAGGCCCTGTTGACGCAGCGCGGCGAGATGTCCTTTCAGACGGTAGCAACGGACAAGCCTATGGCGCAGCTTGAGCCCTCTGACCTCGAGGCTCCCTTCCTGACCAACCGCGACCTCGAGCAGGTGCAATCGGGCCAAAGCCCCTCGGGCCGGCCCGCCCTGGTGCTCTGCCTGCGGCGGGAAGGGGTGGCCCGCTTTGCCCGGCTGAGCGCGGAGAACCTGGGCCGGCGGGTCGCTTTGCAGGTGGATGGGCGCATCGTATTAGCCCCGACCCTCCGGGCCCCTATCACCAGCAGAGCTTTGCGCTTGCAGGGGTTTGCCTCGCAAGAAGAGGTGGAGCGACTGGCCGCTTTGTTGCAGGCTGGCCCTTTGCCTCTAGCGCTAGAGCTGGTCAAATCCGCCCCCGAGCCTTAGAGTATAGGCGGCACGTATGAGGAGCTGGCCCCGCTGGTTCGCTCTGGCCATCCTATTTTGGATGGCTTGGGGCCCCGGTCTATATGGTTGGCCGGGAAACTGGGCACAGGCTGTCTGTGTTGCGCTGGAGTGTGGCCCAAGCCAGGGTTGGCGTGCAGTACCCCTGCCCCAGCCGCTGCTCGAGGTCAAAAGCAAGCTCAGCCCGAGCGCGTTGGGGCTGGCCAGCCTGTCTTTAGAGAGCTGGGATTACCAGGCCTCGTGGGCCCCTATGGCCTGGCTCTCCTTTTACACGCCACCCGCACCATCAAGCCGCCTTTACCTGCTGTACGCGCGCTTGCAAACCGACGGCGGTTAAGGGCGTTGTGTTGGAGGACTATTCCCCTAAATAGCTCAGACCCCAAGCCTTCTATACTGCGCTTAGCGCAAAGAACAGGAAAGCCATGACGAATCATCAGTGGAAAGGCCTTCTGCTGCTGTTGCTTTTTCTAGGAGCCATTGTGGGGCTTTTCCGGCCTTGGGAAGCCCGCAACCCACAAAACCCTTTGCTGCCCGCCGATGGGCTAATCCGCCTGGGCCTCGATCTACAGGGGGGATTGCGCATCACCTTGCGTGCGGTTAATCCCAACCCAGATGCTGCAGTGGCCCGTACGGAGCTCGAGGTGGCCCGCACCGTCATCGAAAACCGGGTTAATGCCATTGGTGTGGCCGAACCGTTGGTGCAGCTTCAGGGAAGCGACCGCATCATCGTAGAGCTGCCCGGGCTAAAGCAGGATCAGCAAGAGCGGGCCCTGGGCCTGATCGGCCAGACTGCCCGGCTGGAGTTCCGTATCGTCAATGCTGGGGCCCAGGGCACCACTGTAGCGCAGATCAATGAGCAGCTGCGCAACTCCGGCTTGAGTGGGGCCGCTTTGGCTGCCCGGCGGGCCGAGCTGGAGAAGCAGTTGTACAAGCTCGAAGACCTAGGCCCTCCCCTGCTATCCGGGGCCGACCTGCGTACCGCTAACGCCTCCTTCGACCAGTTTGGCCGGCCTCAGGTGGAGATGGAGTTCACTCCCGAGGGGGCACGGAAGTTTGAGGAGGCTACCCGGGCCAACGTCAACCGCCAGCTTGCAGTGGTGCTCGACGATAAGGTTTACACCGCCCCGGTTATCCGCCAGGCCATTGCCGGGGGGCGGGCGGTTATCGAGGGGCTTTCCGGCTTGCAGGAAGCCTCGGATATTGCCTTGGTGCTGCGTTCGGGTTCGCTGCCGGTCAAGCTCGAGGTGGCCGAGACCCGGGCCATTGGCCCCACCCTGGGCCAAGACGCCATCAGCGCGGGCATTAAGGCCGGTATTATCGGAGCTTTGCTGCTCTTCCTTCTGATTTTCGCCTACTACGGCTTCTGGATGGGGCTGGTGGCGGCCTTGGGCCTGGTGTACACCGCAGTGCTGCTCCTGGCGGCCATCTCTTTGCTCAACGCCACCCTGACTTTGCCGGGCATCGCGGGTCTAATTCTGACCCTAGGGGCAGCAGTAGACGGCAACGTGCTCTCCTTTGAGCGCATCAAAGAAGAGCTCAAAATGGGCAAGAAGTTCCGCCAGGCCATTCCCGGTGGCTTTTCCCATTCCATCATTACCATCCTGGATGTGAACATGTGCCATCTTTTGGCTGCGGCAGCCCTTTACCAGTACAGCACCGGCCCGGTACGGGGCTTTGCGGTGATGCTGGCTTTGGGTGTGGTGACCTCGGTTTTTTCTAACCTGGTTTTCAGCCGTTGGCTGCTGGAAACCATCGGCGACCGACGCGAGGTTCGGCCTCCCTACTGGCTCTGGGGTACCCGGATCGATTTTCTGCGGGCGGCCCGCTATGTGACCGCAACCTCTTTGGCCCTGGCCGTACTGGCTACTGGAGTGGTTTTGGTCAAGGGTTTTAACTTTGGCATTGACTTCACTGGGGGTACAGCCTTTACCATCCGGGTACCGGAAAGCACCCGGGCTGAGCAGATTCGCGGCTTCCTCGACGGCGCGGGCATCGCCGAGGTACGGGGCGCTGAGTCGGTAATCACCTCGCTTTCCAGCGTGAGTGGGAACGAGTTCTCAGTGCGGGTGCGGCAGGTGAGTGAGGAACAGCGCCTCGAGCTGGAGCGCAAGTTTCAAGAGAGCTTGCAGGCTACCATTCTCCAGTCAGAGACGGTGGGCCCGGCCATTGGGGCAGAACTGCGCCGCAACACCATCCTGGCCGTTTTGATAGGCCTGGCGCTAATTATGGTCTACGTAGCCTTCCGCTTCGACTGGGTCTTTGGGGTAGCCAGCGTCATTGCGGTGGGCCACGATGTGGCCATCGTGGCAGGGATGTATAGCCTGCTGGGTTTGGAGTTTTCCATCCCTACTGTGGCTGTCCTGCTGACCATAGTGGGCTTTTCCATCAACGACTCGGTGATCATCTCCGATCGTATCCGGGAAAACCAAAAGCTCATGCGGGGGCAAAGCTACTACCAAATTGTCAACGCCTCCATTAACCAAACGCTCTCCCGTACCTTGATGACCTCGCTTTCTACCCTGTTGCCCATTCTGGCCTTGCTGTTCCTCGGGGGGCCGGTGCTGCGGGACTTTTCACTGGCCATCCTGGTGGGCTTCGTGGTGGGCACCTACTCCTCGATCTATGTGGTCTCGGCCCTGGTGGTTTGGTACAAAAGCCGCGAGCAAGAGCGCCGGACAGCCGCCAAGGCTCGTTCGGCTTAGTTGCCGATGGTTTGTGCGAAGACCCCAAAATTGGGGTCTTCGCACCTTTCTCAGGGGAAAGGCCTAGGGTATGGTTGGGGACAGCCGCCCCACACCCAAAATAGGCGGGGTGTTTAGCCGTGATGAGGGGGAATTCTTACTTTTGTAAGGCAGGGTGAGGCTATACTCAAGCCATGCGAACCCTCTTGGCTTCATTGCTGTTTCTGGGTTTGGCACTGGCCCAGACGGGGTCGCAGCTATATCAACAGAACTGCGCTTTTTGCCACGGAGACAACGGGCAGGGTAAACCCGGGGCCTTTCCTCCCTTGGCGGGTCACGCGGTTGAGCTAAGCAAAACCCCTGAGGGTCGTACCCACCTTATCTATGCCCTGTTGTTCGGGATGCAAGGCCCGGTACGGATCAAGGGCCAGCTTTACGACGGGATTATGCCGGCTTTTGCCCAGCTCAACGATGAACAGATCGCTGCCCTGCTCAACTACATCCTCAATGCCTGGGGCAACGACAAGCTGCTACCACGCGAGCATCGTGCATTTGCCCCTGCCGAAGTGGCAGCGGCTCGCAATCCCAGTGGAGGCCGGCTTACCCCGCAGCAAGTAGGTGAGCGCCGAAGCCGCATAGCTATCCCCTAGCCACGCCTTTCCCCAGGCTTGCTTACCGTAGGGCTCGAGGGAAGCAGCGAGCCAGTGGTAGCGTTGAGGATGCGATAGGCTAGATTTGTGGGGACATTACAAAAACTTTCCACCACCGACTGGGCAGTGCTGGCGGCCTTGTTGGATCAGCCCTCCTATGGCTTCCGCATTGCGGCCTTGTTTGCCCCTAGTGGGGATCTGGGGCATATCTGGCGTATTCAGCGAACCCAGGTGTACCGTGCCTTGGAGCACCTCGAGGCTTGCGGGCTAGTAGCGGTAGTACGGCAGGAGGAAGGACAGGTTGGCCCTCCGCGAACCCTTTTTGCCCTTACCGAGGATGGCCGGAGTAGTGCCCTGAGCTGGCTTTATACCCCGGTAACCCGCCTGCGCTACGGCCGCTCGGATTTGCGCTTGAAAATTGCCTTCTTGATGCGTTTGGAGCAGGATGTCCGGCCCTTGTTGCAGGCGCAGCAAAAGGTGTACCGCACCATGCTGTACGAGTTGATGGCTCAACGCCCAGGGGCCCAAGGGGTGCAGGCGGTTTCCTTGTTATGGCGCATTGAGATGGCCAAGGCCAGTTTGCGCTTTATTGCCCAGCTATTGCGCGATTAGGGGGCGCTCGGAGTTGCAAGGGGTTTGGGGGGCAGGTATAGTTACACTGTAACTTCTTGGGGGTATGGCGTGCGTGGCTTAGGGTGGGTGGTTTGGCTCCTGGGTTTTGCCCTAGCCCAGGGTGATACGGTGCGGGTGGTGGCGGCCTCTGACCTGCAGTTCGCCCTGAGTCAGATTGCCCGCAGCTTTGAGCAGCAGAACCCTGGTGTGCGGGTTTCCCTTAGCTTTGGCTCTTCGGGCAAGCTTTATACCCAGCTGCAACAGGGGCTGCCAGCGGATATCTTTTTTTCAGCAGACGAGGCTTTTCCCTTACTGCTCGAGCAAGCTGGCCTCGCTGAGCCGCAGACGGCCCGAACCTACGCGGTGGGGCGCCTGGTAATTTGGGCTTCCCACAGCTTGGTGCGCCAAGGGCTCGACCCTCGCGTCCTGGGACCTAGGATTTTGCTCGACCCTCGCGTGACCCAGGTGGCTTTAGCCAACCCCGTGCACGCGCCTTATGGCCGGGCTGCGGTAAGTTTGCTCGAGCGTTTCGGCCTTTTGCGCCCCACTCGCCCGGTGCGCTGGGAGGAGATGACTGCGGGGATTCCGGCCTACTACGATATCTCGATCCTACGGCGGGGGAAGCCCCGCTTTGAGTTTGTCTATGGCGAAAGCATCGCCCAGGCGGCCCAGATGGCCCTCAGCAGTACCAACCTGGGGCTCATAGCCCTGGCTCTGGCTAAAAGCCCAGCCATGGCCCAGGGTGGGGTGTTTTGGTTGGCCCCTTTGAGCAGCCACCTGCGGCTTAACCAGACCTACGTGATTTTGCGGGGCCAGGATCGGCCTGCTGTGCGCCGTTTCTATGACTACATCGCCACCCCACAGGCCCACCAGCTTCTGCGTCAGTATGGTTTCTTGCTGCCGGGGGATAGGCTTGAGTGACCCCGTGTTTTGGCAGACCCTGCGGCTGACCCTCGAGGTCAGCCTGGTGACCACCCTAATCCTGCTGGCCCTGGGGATACCGCTGAGCTGGGTGCTGGCCCATAAGCGCTTCTGGGGGAAGCGGCTGCTGGAGTCGGTGGTGCTGCTGCCCCTGACCCTACCCCCTACGGTGCTGGGCTTTTACCTGTTGCTTTTGCTAGGGCAGAACGGCCCCATTGCCCAGACTTTGGGCTTTACCTGGGCTTTCCGCTTCGAGGGGCTGGTGGTGGGCTCGGTGCTTTTTAGCCTGCCTTTTGCCCTGAACGGCTATCGCGAGGCTTTTCGGGCCCTCGAGCCCGACCTCATTCAAACCGCCCGTACCCTAGGGGCGGGCTGGCAAAGGGTTTGGCTCGAGGTGATCCTACCCCTCACCTGGCCCGGTATCCTTTCCGCTACCCTGCTGGCTTTTGCCCACACCCTGGGGGAGTTTGGCGTGGTGCTGATGGTGGGCGGCAGCATCCCCGGCAAGACCCAGATGGTGAGCATCTACATCTACGACCAGGTACAAGCCCTGCAGTTCGAGCGGGCCAGCGAGGCTGCGGCGGTGCTGCTGGGGGTCAGCCTGGGGCTGGTGTACCTGGTGCGAACCCTGGAGGATTTATGGAGATCGCGTATGCCCTCAAGCACCCGGTAAACCTATCCTTGAGGCTGCAGGTGCGGGGTTTTACGGTTTTGCTAGGGGAGAGCGGGGTGGGTAAGACCAGCCTGCTCAAGGCCTTGGCCGGGCTTATTCCTGCTCAGGGGGAGCCTTTTGCCGGCCTGCCCCCCGAAAGGCGTCCGGTGGGCTACCTGCCCCAGCACCTGGCCCTCTTTCCCCACCTGCGGGCCTGGCAAAACGTGGCCTTTTCCCTAGCCCACCTGCCTTCTGTCCAGCGCAAGGTCCAGGCCTTGGCCTACCTAGACCAGATGGGGATGGCTGAGCTAGCCGAGCGCTATCCCCGCGAGATGTCCGGAGGTCAGCAGCAGCGCGTGGCCCTGGCCCGGGCCCTAGCCCGTCGGCCGCAGATTCTCCTGCTGGACGAGCCTACCAGCGCCCTGGATGGGGCCACCCGCGAGGAGGTGTTTGGTGGGGTTATCGAGCGGCTCAGGGCTTTGGGCATACCCACCCTGGCTGCCTCCCACGACCAGTGGCTGGCCCAGCGGGCCGATTGGGTGGGGGTGTTGACTAGGCAAGGGCTGGTGCAGCAGGGGCCGCCCGAGGTGGTCTTCACCCAGCCCGCCACCCTCGAGGTAGCCCGCCTGGTAGGCTTGCGCAACCTCTGGCCTGGCCGCATCGCCTTGCTCGGGGAAGGCTGGGCGCAGGTAGACTCCTCCCTGGGCTTACTCAAGGCTCCCCGCCCGGCCTGGGCGGCTACCGGCCAGCCTGTCTGGGTGGGCATCCGTCCAGAGGAGGTTTTTACCGATGCAGGGGAAAACCGCCTGCGAGGCCAGGTACAAAGCCTGCGTCGGCAGGGGTTGCGCCTGCGGGGGAAGCTCATGGTGGGGGCAGTGGGGCTGGAGTTTCTACTGCCCCGCTACAAAGAAGCCCTTCTTGGTCTAACCGAAGGACAATGGCTCGAGGTAGCCCTCGAGCCGCGCTATCTGCACCTTATTCCCGCCGAGGCAGCTTAGCTTCAGGACTGCTTCTGCTCGGCCTTGGTTTCCTCGGGCTTCTTTTCCTCCTCGCTCAGGCCTTTGCGGAACTCGCGGGCCGACTGGCCCAGGCCTCGAGCCAGCTCGGGCAGTTTCTTGGCGCCAAACAGAAGCACCACGATCAACAGGATGATCAACAGCTCGGTAGGGCCTACAGGCATTGCGCTTCCTCCTTTGCACCAGTATACGCCGACTGGTTCACCCTTTAGTGTAGAGGCCTTGCGTAACAGAAGTGTGAAGGCGCTTCAAACCTCGCGATACCGGTCACGGTGTAGTAGAAGGGCGAGGCCGATGCCCAGATAGACCATCACCAGGCTGCTACCCCCTTTGGAGACCAAGGGCAGGGTGAGGCCGGTCACCGGGGCCAGCCCCAGGGTAACGGCAATGTTGACCGCTACTTGGAAGGCCAGCATGGACAATACCCCAACGATGACCAGCCGGTCTTCCAGCCGCACGCATTCCAGGCTCATGCGGCCCAGCCGGAAAAAGAGCAGGGCATAGAGCAGCAACAGAGCGACTGCGCCTATAAACCCCCACTCCTCGGCCAGCACAGCGAAGATGAAGTCGGTCTGGCGCTCGGGCACAAAACCCAGCTGGGTCTGGGTACCTGCGCCAAAGCCTTTGCCCATCAGGCCTCCTGAACCGATGGCGATGGCGGATTGAATCTGCTGAAAGCCGGTGCCGCGGGGGTCTTTGGAAAGATCGAAGAGGATTTCCACCCGGTTGCGTTGGTAGGGGCTTAGGTTGGGCCAGACCACGGTGGGGATCAAAACGGCTGCGGCTACTAGCCCTATCAGGATGTGGTGGGTGGGCATACCCCGTACAAAGAGCATCCCCAACATTCCCGCCAGCAAGACCAGCGCCCCTCCCAGGTCGGGCTGGAGAAGCACCAAGCCCAGAATGGGGGCCACTAGCAGAAGAGGCAAGGCATAGTCCAGCAAATGCTCCAGGGGGCGGGCCGCCAGTACTCGAGCCAGCAGCAGAACCAACGCGATTTTGGCCACCTCGAGGGGTTGGAAGGCTAGCGGTCCTAGGTTGAACCAGGCCCTGGCCCCGTTGATCTCCCGCCCTATGACCAAGACCAGCCCCAAAAGCCCCAACGAGACCAAATAGAGCGGCAAGGCCCAGGAAAACACCTGCCGGCGGGAGAGTAGCTGCACCAACAGGCCCACCGCTAAGGCGATGGGGAAGGCCAGAAGCTGCTGCAGCCAAACCCCAGGGCTGGGGGCGGCGCTGTAGAGGGTGAGCAGCCCCACCAGATTGACCAGCAGAACCAAGCCAATCAGCAGCCAATCGTAGGCTAACAGGGCCACCCGGGGCAGCGTCACCCCACCAGTGTATGGGATGGGGGTGAGATTTGTGATGGGGGTAGGGTGGATGATAGAGTGGTGAGGGAGGTTTTGTGGCTATGGACGAAATCATCACCATCGCTGCCGCCATTGTTATCTTTCTGTTGCTTTTGATGTTCATCTTTCTGGTCAAAGACAAAGGTCTACCCAATAAAGACCATTGAGACACCCAAAAGCCTGGCCCGCGGGCCGGGCTTATGTTTTTTTGGCCTTGGCTTCACGCTTCTTAGCCCTATAGCTTCTAGGCTCTAGCCGTGGTTCGCCTTGCCACTCTCGCTTTGCTGGCTATAGGGGCTTTTTCTTTGTTTTTAGTCAGCCGTCCGTTGCCTACCCCTGCGACCCCCGACCGGGGGGTGCGGCTGGAAAACGTCCGGCTCACCCTCTATCCCGAGCAAGACCCCCAGGCCCGCTGGGAGTTTGCTGCGCAAATCGTTGAACAAGACCCCAGCTCCCGCGAGGCCCGGGTGAGGGGTCTGCACTCGGGGCAACGCTTTGTGGAAGGCCGCTTGGACATGCGGCTTTTTGCCCCCGAGGTGACCATTGACCGCTCCGACAACCTACGGCTGCCCTACGCCCGGGTGGAAATTCTTAAGGGGTGCTACACGGTGAACCTGGGCAGACCCGGGGAGGCCCCAGTGACCATCGACCAGCGCGAGGGGTTCCGCGCGCCTAGCGTTCACATCACCGCGCCTAGCCTCGAGGTCAAAGGCCGCGACTTCAAAAGCGACTTCGCTATCGAGAACCCTAGCTGGCGCGACCCTATCGAAACATTTATCTCTGGCGGGGAAAAGCCCCCCTGCCCCATCGAAGGTGGTAGCTCATGAAGCGTTTGGGATGGGTCTTCGTTTTCCTTTCGTTGTTGGTACTGGCGCAGAGCAAAGAACAGCGCATCATCACCCTCGAGGCTCCGGGAGGGACGCGTTCAGGCAACCTGCGCCACGGCCCTTGGGTCTACGAGGCGGGCCGGCCTGGAGGGGTGATTGGCCGGGTCAAGGACCTAGAGATCAACGCCACCAAGGCCACCCTCGAGGCGCCCCAGGGCAAGACCATGCAGGAGGCGGAAGGGGAGCGGGTAGCCTCTTTTGAGGGAGGGGTGACGGTCAAACGCGACCGCATGACCGCGACCGGCCCCCGGCTGGTCTACCGGGAGGCCAACGGGCGGGGGGTCCTCGAGGGGAATGCCCGTATGCGCCAGGAAGCCAAGGAAAAAGGCGGTGACCCGGTAGAGGTCAGCGCCCCCCGTATGACCTTCGATGTGGACACCAATGTCTCAACCAGCGAGGGGGGGGTCAGTCTAAAGAACGGTCGGCAGGAAGGCCGCTCCGATACGGTGTACTACGAAGAGGAGCGGGGGTTGGCGGTCTTTACCGATGCCAAGGAGGTGGTGCTGATCCGGCGACGGGAGGGTAAGGGCGACCTGGTCATCCGCGCGCGGGAAGTCCGCAGTCTGACCGAGGAGAAACGCCTGCTGGCTACAGGGGGGGTGATCCTGGTGGATGGGGATATCACCACTACCGGGGCCAGCCTCCTCTACAACGACAATACCGGCGAGGCCACCATCCTGGCCGGGCGGGTAGGCAATCAGAGTGTGCCGGCCCGCAGCGTGAACGCCAAGGAGCGGGCCACCCTTTCTGGTAATGCCCTTTTGCACAACGTCAACCGCTCGCAGGTACGGGTGCTGGCCCAAGCCCCCCGTTTGCCCTTGGGCGATTTCCGCAAGCTAGGCGAGTAGCGGCAGGGAAGATGAGAGGGTCGGGTTGGCTCTGGCTGTTGTTGGGGCTGTTCTTGCTGGCTGCTTTAGCCCAGACCGATCCTGAACCTTCCTTCCAGACCACGGCTGAAATAGAGCGCCGAGGTAAGAAGATTGTGGTGGTCAAGACCGGCCCGGACGACCCCCCCGCGCTCATCGAACTACGGGACCTGTATGGGGGGGTGGTTACCGCGTTGGACCCGGAGGCCAAACGCCTATGGATAGGGGAGCGGGTGTTTGTTACCGACCGACTGACCCGCTACTGGCAGGAGGGGAAGGAGGTCTCCTTCGAGGCCCTTCGGGTAGGGCAGGAGGTGCGCCTTGAGGTGGCCGAGCAAAACGATGGGGCCCTCAAGGCCTTTGATGTGCAGATTGGGGCTAAGCCGGAGGGCCCTTCCCTGGTGCGCTCCCTCTTTGCCGACCCTCCACCTTTCCGGGTGCAGATTAGTTTTGGCGAGGACGCCCGGGCCTATGGGGCCATTGCCCGGGTAGAGCAGGTTCGCCAGGTCAACGATTTCGTCTTTCTTACCGGGGGCACGGCCCGCTACCTCGAGGAGGAGGACCGCCTCGAGCTCTACCTCAAGCCGGCCCCCCGGGCGGTGGAGGTGCGGCAAGGCCAGAGCCGGGCCTGGGGTAGCCGCCTAGACTACGACAACGAAAGCGGCGAGGCCCGCATCGCGGGCCCTATCGAACTCGAGCGCTCGGGGGAAAAGCCCTTGCAAGGCGGGGCCCAGCGCATGATCTACAACGTAGACGAGGAGATTCTGCAGCTTTTTGGCGAGGTACGGCTGGTACAGAAAGGCCGCACCACCACCGCCGAGGTCGCCCTGGTGCGGGAAAAAGATCGGGTGGCCTATCTCTTTGGCACTCAAGCGCAGCCCGTGCGCAGCCAGAACAAGGATGGCTTCGTGGAAGGAACCCGCCTGCTTTACCACCTTGACTCGGGCGACGTGGTGGTGTTGGAGGGCATCAAGGGCGAGTTTCAGGAGCCGTGACGACTCCCCGGACTAAAGTCCAGGGCTTCTCGGGAAGCATAGTATGGCTATGCCCGAAGGCCCTGTCCAGGCCCGGCCTCGCATCGCGAGGCAATACCTTGACGCCGTATCGGCAGGCGGGCGCAATGCTCAAGCTTTACCACGGGTTTGCGTGAGGATAGGCTCCGCAATCGATTGTTTATCCTGAGGGGCGTGATAGAGGCGGTTGACCTGTACAAAAGCTACCGGCGCTTTCAGGCGGTGCGGGGGGTTTCCTTTACGGTGGCCCCGGGCGAGGTCTACGGTCTATTGGGCCCCAATGGGGCTGGCAAAACCACCACCTTGCGCATGCTAGCCACCCTGATTAAGCCCAGCGCGGGAACCGTGCGGGTAGCGGGCTTTGAGGTGGGGCGGCAGTCCCTCGAGGTGCGGCGGAACCTGGGCATCGTCAATGGGGGTATGCGGGTCTACGAAAAGCTGACGGGCCTCGAGGTACTCGAGTTTTTCGGCAGCTTCTACGACCTGTGGGGTTCCAAGCTCAAAGCGCGTATCGCCTGGGCGGCCGAGCTGTTACAGATGGATCAGGGCCTGCTGAAAAAGCAGGTGCGGGAGATGTCTACCGGTATGCAGCAAAAAATCGTGATCGCTCGAGCCATCCTGCACCAGCCTCAGGTGCTTTTGTTAGACGAGGCCACCGCCGGGTTAGATGTGTTTGCCCGCCGGGCTTTGCTGGACTTTGTTCAGCGGTATGCCCGCTTGGGCAAGACCCTGGTCTACTCCACCCATGTGATGAGCGAGGCCGAGGAGGTCTGCCACCGGGTGGGTTTCCTAGACAAAGGAATGCTAGTCTACCAGGGGAGCCTAGCAGAGGCCCTGAAGCTAGGCTCGGGCAGCCTGGAGCGGGCCTTTATCCGGCGGCTCGAGCAGACTATGGCCAGCTAGGGGGGTTATGAACGAAATCCTAATCATTGCCCGCAAAGAGCTACTCAGCGTGGTGCGGGAGCGCCGTTTTCTGTTTAGCACCTTGGTTCTGCCTATCCTCCTCATGCCTTTGCTGATGTTCGGGCCTTTTCTGCTTCTGGGCAGCACGGCCCGCAAGACCCAGGAGGACGTACAGAAGGTGGCGGTGGTGGGGATTCCCCCTTCGCTGGTGGAAGAACTGAGGAAAGCCCGCCTCGATCCCATCGAGCAGCCCGATCCTGTCCAAGCGGTGGCCGAGCGCCAGGTGGAGGCCGCTTTGGTTTATGCCCAGGGCCGCTATACCGTTTATGGTCGGCTTTCCGGTGGGGCTACGCAGAGCGCTTTGGTGGTAGAGAAAGTAAGGGCTGTTCTACAAGCCTACAAGGAGCGGCAGGTGGCCGAGCGCTTGCAGGCTCAGGGGATTGACCCGGGGCTACTGGAGCCCTTCCAAATCGAGACCCGGGATGCCTCGCGCCCGCAGGAACGGGCCGCAGGGTTACTGGCTTTCCTGATTCCCTATTTTCTGGTCATGTTTATCCAGTCGGGGGGGATGCCGGTTGCGGTGGATGCGACCGCAGGCGAGAAGGAGAAAGGTACTCTCGAGGCTCTCCTGGCGGCACCGGTGCCGCTGTACCAGATTGTGCTGGGCAAGGGGCTAGCGGTGCTGGTCATGTCGCTTCTTTCCACCCTGGCCTCCCTTGTGGGATTGTTGCTGGGGGGCGGTGTGGTGCGGGCTCGCTTTGCCGAGCCGCTTGCGGCCTTCACCCGGGGCGATAGGCCGCTAGAGCTAGGAGGGAGCCTAGCCCTCGAGCCTTTGGGCTACCTGGCTATCGCCCTTACCGCGCTGCTTTTCGCCCTGCTAGTCATCGCCCTGATGCTTTCCCTGGGGTTATATGCCCGCAGCTACAAGGAGGCCCAGAGCTACATATCGCCCCTTTTGCTGCTGATGCTGCTGCCTATTTTGCTTTTGCAGTTCGCCGATTTCTTCCGGCCCCAGGACTGGTACTTCCTCCTGCCCCTCTTCAACGCGGTGCTGGCCCTGGACGCCATTGTCAAAGGGGCGGCTACCCCGGTTCAGCTAGCGCTGACCTGGGCCTCCACCCTGGTTCACGCAGGACTAGCGATCTGGCTGGCTTACCGCAGCTTCCAGCGCGAGGAGGTGGTTTTTAGAAACTAAGCCAGGGGCAGGGCCAGCGGGGGCTTCTCGTTGAGGATGGCCTCTACGTCGGGGTAGTGTTTGATGTTGTAAAAGGGGTCGCGCTCCGCCGGGACGAAGCCCGCATCGGCGATATGGCGCACAATCTGCCGCACCGTGGCGTGGGTGCGATTGTGACCCGCTGCTTTGCTGACCACGTTTTCTTCCAACATGGTGGAGCCAAAGTCGTTGGCGCCGTAGTACAGCGCGGCCTGGGCCACCTTGAAGCCCATGCTGGGCCAGCTGGCTTGGAGGTTGGGAATGTTGTCCAAAGCGATGCGGGCGATGGCCAATTGCCGCAGGTACTCGTGGGCGGTGGCCCCGGGAGCCTTGCCCTTCAGGCGGGTGTGTTCGGTTTGCAAGGTCCACATGGCGAAACCGGCAAAGCCCTGGCCGTATTCTTGCAGGGCCTTGTCCTGTTGCTCGCGGATTTGCAACAGGTGGGCTACCCGCTGCTCTAGGGTCTCGCCGAAACCGATGACCATGGTGGCGATAGTGTAGAGGCCCAGGCGCTGGGCGGTGTCCAGGATGCGGAACCAGTCCCGGCTGCGAATACGGGCTGGGGCTGCCTTGGCCCGCACCTCGTCTACCAGAATCTCCCCACCTGCTCCCGGCAGGCCGTCCAAGCCTGCGGCCTTAAGCTCGCTTAGCAGCTCGGCGCAGTCCCGCCCGGTGAGTTTTTCCAGCCCCAGAATTTCCTCAGGGCTAAAGGCATCGATGCGCACCTCGGGGTAGTGGGTTTTGAGGTAGCGCAAAAGCTCGAGGTACCATTCGAAGGGCAGCTCGGGGTTTACCCCCCCCTGCATCAGGATGCGCCGGCCTCCGATTTGCATTAGCTCCTCTACCTTGTGGCCAATCGCCTCGAAGGAGAGGGTGTAGGCGTCGGCCTGGCGCCGGGTGCGGTAGAAGGCGCAGAAATTGCAGGCCACGGTGCAGATGTTGGTGTAGTTGATGTTGCGGTCGATAAGGTAAGTGACCACCCGAGGGTTGCTGCGGGCTAGCCGCAGCTCGTGGGCTACAGCCGCCACCTCGGGCAGGGGCAGGTCATAGAGCTGGCGGATTTCCTCGGCAGAAAGGCGCTCGCCCCTAGCGGCTCGGTAGAGAAGGTTCATGCGATCATTCTATCGCTGCAAAAAGAGAGAAAAGTAGGGCAGATACGCTAGGAAGCCTGGCGCAGGCGGGCCTCTTCCAGGGCCTTTAGGGGTTTGTCCAGGTGGGGTAGGTCAAAGAGTAGCTCCTTGACCCCCGAGCCGGGTAGCTCGAACATCAGCTCCACCATGGCTTTTTCCACCACAGCGCGCAGCCCCCGGGCCCCCGTGCCGCGTTTTAAGGCCCGGCGGGCGATCTCCCGCAGCGCTGCGGGGGTGAAGCGCAACTCAATGCCCTCCATGCGCAACAGCTCCTGGTACTGCCGAACCAGGGCATTCTTTGGCTCGGTCAGGATGCGCACCAGGGCTTCCTCATCGAGAGGCTCGAGGGGCACGATGACCGGTACCCGGCCCACAAACTCGGGAATCAGACCGAAGCGCACCAGGTCTTCAGGGATGGGCTCTGGCTTCTCCTCGCTTTTCTTGGGCCGGGTGAAGCCGATGGGGTTTTGGTCTACCCGTGCTTGGACGATGCGCTCGAGGCCCTCGAAAGCCCCGCCCAGAATAAACAGGATGTTGCGGGTGTTGACCTGGATGAACTCCTGGTGGGGGTGTTTGCGTCCGCCCTGAGGGGGCACATTGGCGGTGGTACCCTCGATGATTTTCAAGAGGGCCTGCTGCACCCCCTCGCCGGAGACATCCCGGGTCAGGCTGGGATTCTCCGACTTTCGGGCGATTTTGTCGATCTCGTCAATATAGACAATGCCTTTTTCCGCCGCCTGCACGTCGAAGTCGGCTGCTTGCAAAAGCCGTAGCAGCACGTTCTCTACGTCCTCGCCTACATAACCGGCCTCGGTCAGGGTGGTGGCGTCGGCGATGGCAAAGGGCACGTCCAGCAGGCGGGCCAGGGTCTCGGCCAAGAGGGTCTTACCTGTCCCAGTAGGGCCGATGAGCAGTACGTTGGACTTCTGTACCTCGGCCTCGGGGTGCATTAGGCGCTTGTAGTGGTTGTAGACTGCTACCGACAGGATTTTCTTGGGCAGCTCTTGCCCAATTACGTACTGGTCGAGGAAGCTTTTGATTTCACTGGGCTTGGGTAGGTGGCGGGGGCCAGCAAAGCCAGGCCGCGACTCGGAGGCCAAGAGCTCCTGGGCTCGCTCCACGCACTCATTGCAGATGTAGACCTCGCCCAGGGTCGACTCTACCAGCTGGGCCACCTCGGGGTGTTTGCGCCCACAGAAGCTACAGGAAGGCTTACTGCGTTTCACGGCTCACCACCTGGTCGACCAGACCGTAGGCCTTGGCTTCTTCGGCGCTGAGATAGTAGTCGCGCTCGGTGTCGCGTTCTACCTTTTCCAGAGGCTGGTTGGTGTGCCGGGCAAGGATGCTGTTGAGCACCTTGCGGGTTTTGAGAATCTGCTCAGCCTGGATGGCAATATCGGTGGCCTGCCCCCCCAGCCCCCGGGCCCAAGGCTGGTGGATCATGACCTTGGAGTGGGGCAGGGCATAGCGCCGGCCTGGAGCCCCAGCGGCCAGCAACACTGCCCCCATGGAGGCGGCCAGCCCCACGCAGATGGTCGAGACCGGGGCCGAAACGAATTGCATGGTGTCGTAGATAGCCAGCCCGGCGTCCACGTCCCCCCCGGGCGAGTTGATGTACATGCGGATTTCCTGGTTGGGGTTTTGCGCGGCCAGGAAAAGAATCTGGGCCACCACGGTGTTGGCTACCTGGGCGTCGATGGGCGTGCCCAGGAAGATGATGCGGTCTTTGAGCAAGCGGCTGTAGATGTCGTAGACCCGTTCACCGCGGGCGGTCTGTTCGATAACGTAAGGAACTACCATATAGACCTTATTTTATGCCGGGCTAGGAAGCCGAGGGGGGCTTGGTGCACATAGGCTAGCCCTCGAGCCTAGCTACTGCTTCCAGCAGGGCCTTGTCGTGTAGGCGCTGGATGCGCAGGCGGGCGATGGCCTCGGGCCCCAGCTCACTTACCAGCCGGGCTGGGGTGGTGCGGTAGGCGCGGGCCATTTCTGCCAAGAAAGCCTCAAACTCCTCCTGGCTCAGCTCGGTTTTGAGTTCCTCTGCCAGGGCCTCCACCGCCAGCGAGCGACGCAGGCGCTTTTGGGCGTTCTCCTGTAGATTTTGCTTGAACTCCTCGAGCTTGCCCTCTTTTTCCAGCGAGGCGATGTAGGCGTTGAGGTCGAGGTTGCGTTCGGCGAAGTCCTGGGCCAGGTTTTGCAAGAGGCTTTCCTGTTCCCGCTGCAACATGCTGGGGGGGATTTCCACCTCGAGGGCCTCGGCCAGCTTGTCTAGCAGATGCTCAGCCTTGCGCTTTTGGGTCTCGTGGGCAAACTGGGCCTCTAGGCTCTGGCGCACCTTCTGCACCAGGGCCTCGAGGTTCTCTTCCCCTGCGGTTTTGGCAAACTCGTCGTCGAGTTCGGGCAATTGCAGCGCCTTGACCTCGAGGATTTTGGTTTTCACCTCCCGTACGACCTTTTCGCCATCCTTGACCGGTACCAGCACCTCATCGCCGGCTTTCTTGCCCAGCAGAACCTCCCGCACATGGGGTTGGGCGTTCTCCATAATCACCGGGAAGCGCCCGCCGTCTTCGGTTTCGATGAAGACGTGGTCTTTTTCCTGTACCTCGCGCTCTACCGCCACCATCTCGCCGTAGCGGGTGCGCAGTTCATCTAAGGCACGGTTGACCACCTCTTCGCTCACCTCTGGGCTTTCGACCTCGAGCTGAAAGCTCTGCCAGTGGGGCAGTTTGACCTCGGGGTAGTTTTCGATTTCCACCGTGTAGACGAAGGGCTGGCCAAAGGTTAGGCTTTCCTCCAGCACCCGCGCGCCCACCGGCAGCAAGGACAGCTCACGGGCGGCCTGGGGGAAGGTTTGGTCGCGCAGGGCCTCCTTCACCTCTTCCAGCAGGGACTCCTTGCCGATGCGGGCCTCTATCACTTTGGCCGGGGCTTTGCCGGGGCGAAAACCCGGTAGCTTTACCCGCTGGGCGTACCCCTGCAGGATGGACTGATAGGTTTGCTCGACCTGACTGGCCGGAACCTCCACCTTGATTTTCACCTTGTAGCCTTCGCGTTCCAAAATTTCTGCCACAACACACCTCGAGTTCGACCCCAGGGGTCGCCAAGCACATAGTGTACAACCCCGGCCAGGGTTTGAGGTACACCCACCGCTGACAGGGCGCTTTTTGCCGCGCCTGGGCTTTGCCCCTAGATGTACGGGACGATTGGCCCTGTATACCCCCTTGGGGTAGTAGTACCTTGAAAACCAGGGAGAAGGCTATGAAAACCATCCTGATACTTGGCGGAAACTTTGGCGGCATGACCAGTGCCTTCGAGCTTAAGCGGAAGGTGGGTAAGGAGGCCCGCATCGTGGTGGTCTCGAGGCAGAAGACTTTCGTCTACATTCCCTCACTAATCTGGGTGCCTTTTGGCCGGCGCAAGGTTTCGGACATCACCTTCGACGCGGAGCAGACCTTCCGCCGCGGAGGTATCGAGTTCATTCACGGCGAGGCCACCCGGGTCAAACCCGACCAGAACCAGGTAGAGCTAGCCGACGGCACCACCCTCAACTACGACTTTTTGGTCGTGGCCACCGGGGCCAGGCTAGTCTGGGAGGCGGTACCTGGGCTAGGGCCTAAGGGATACTCCCACTCGATTTTCACCCCAACCGATGCCGAGAGAACCTATGAAGCTTATAAGAAGTTTCTGGAAAACCCCGGCCCGGTGGTGATCGGTGCGGTTCCAGGGGCTAGCTGCATGGGGGCTGGCTACGAGTACCTGTTCAACTTCGACCACCAACTGCGCAAAGCAGGCAAGCGCAAACAGGTATCGATTACCTGGGTTACCCCAGAGCCAGCGCTGGGCCACTTTGGCATTGGCGGTATGCGGGGAGGAGAGGCCATGCTCAAAGCCTTCCTCAAGATGCAGGGCATTGAGTACCGGGTCAATGCCGCCATTACCGAGGTACGCCCCGAGGGGGTGGTACTCTCCAGCGGCGAGGTGTTGCCCTCGCGCTTCACCATGCTGGTGCCTCCCTTTGAGGGTGCAGAGGTGATGAAAAGCACGCCCGAACTGGTAGATGAAAAGGGTTTTGTGGAGGTTTCCGACGGCTACCAGAGCACCCGTTATCCCAATGTTTTCGCGGTGGGCCTGGCCGCTAAGGTGCCCAATCCTTTCAAAGGTGAGGTGCCCTTTGGGGTACCCAAAACTGGTTTTCCCACCGACGAGATGGCTAAAGTAGCAGCCAGCAACATCCGGGAGATTTTGCGGGGCAATACGCAGAACCTACACTGCAAATCCTTTGGAAGCATGCCCGCGGTCTGTGTGATGGATGCCGGGAACAAGGAAGTGATCATTCTAGGAAACCACCTCTTTCCTCCGCGCCAGTTCCAGCTAATGCTGCCCAATGTCCTGGGGGATTTCACCAAAGCGCTGGTGGAAAAAGCCCTGTTGCTCAAATACCGTAACGGCTGGTCGTTTTTACCCTAGTAGCAAAATCCCGAACCCCTCTCCTCAGGGGAGAGGTTTTTATCCTTTGCTAATATGCTTTTACCGTGCAGCGCCCTACCCCTTCCGACTCCTCTCTGGCTTCCCGCGTATTCTCTTCGCTGGTTGCACTACTGGTCTTGTTTTTGGTCATCCTCGAGGGCCGTATTTTTTTATTCGCTGCTTTGGTTTTTATCTTGGTGCTGGGCTCCCTCGAGCTGCGCCACATGCTGCGCAACAAGGGTGTTGAGCTTAACATGGCCTTCCTCATCGGGGGAGGGTTGGTCATGCTGCTGTTTAGCCTGCCCCAACTCCAGGATGCTTACCCTGGCGTGCCCTGGCGTGAAATTGCCCTGGGGCTGGTTTTGATCGGGGCTTTTAGTGCAGAGCTGGTCGCTGGGGCCAACATCCAGCGCTTTGCCTACAGCCTGATGGCCTTCCTCTACCTGCCCTGGACCCTGGGGTTTTTCCTGCTTTTGCGCCACTCACCCAATAGCGATATAGGCACCTGGATTCTGGTTCTGCCCCTCTTGAGCAGTTTTTCCAACGATATTGGCGGTTATTTTGTAGGTCGCTACTTTGGCCGGCGCAAGCTGGCCCCTACGATTAGCCCGGGCAAGACCGTGGAAGGGGCTATCGGGGGGATTGCCGTCAGCTTGTTGCTCCTATTCCTGTTTACTACCGTGGTGCGCTCAGCCTACCCAGAGAGCCCCTTTGCTTTATTCCGCCCCATCGAGCTTTTTGCCTTCAACCTGGTGCTCTCCTTCGCGGCCCAGCTCGGCGATCTGACCGAGTCGATGCTCAAGCGCTACTGTGGGGTTAAGGACTCGGGCCATTTCCTCCCCGGCCACGGGGGACTTCTAGACCGGATGGACTCCCACCTATTTACTGTACCCCTTACGTACTATTTGCTGACCATCTTCATATAGGCCCATCTCCAACGCCCGTGTCCAAGGTACACTGACGAGAGGATGAAGCATACCTCCAAGCGTGTTGTGGTTCTTGGCTCCACCGGCTCGATTGGCACCCAGACCTTAGAGGTGTGCCGCTGGCGGGGCTACCGGGTGGTGGGGCTGGCCGCAGGTCGTAACCTCGAGTTGCTGGCAGAGCAGATTAGCGAGTGGAGACCCGAGGTGGTGGCGGCCGATGCCGCAATTGCCGCCGAGTTGCGCCAACGCTTTCCTGGCTTGCGCCTGGCCGAAATGACCGAGGTCGCAGCCTGGCCAGCCGATGTGGTGGTGGGGGCCATTCCTGGCCTGGCCGGTCTGCCGGGGGTTCGGGCGGCGGTGCAACAGGGGCGGCGGCTGGCCCTAGCCAACAAGGAGAGCATGGTGGCCGCGGGGCCCTTGCTGTGGCAGGAAGCCCAGCAAAGCGGCGCCGAGATCATCCCGGTGGACTCTGAGCACTCGGCCCTTTTCCAAAGCCTGGTGGGCGAGCCTTTCCAGGCGGTGGCCGAGCTGATCCTAACCGCCTCTGGGGGGCCGTTTCTGTGGGAGCCTGCCGACTTGAGCAGGGTTACACCGGAAATGGCCCTGAAACATCCTCGCTGGAAGATGGGGCCCAAGGTGACCATCGATTCCTCTACCCTGTTCAACAAGGGCCTCGAGGTGCTTGAAGCCGTCCAGCTTTTCCGTCTGCTCATCGATCAGGTTAAGGTGCTGGTGCATCCTCAGGCCTATGTCCACTCTATGGTGCGCTTCCAAGACGGCAACCTCAAGGCCCAGCTGGGCCCTACCGACATGCGTTTGGCCATCCAGTACGCCCTGACCTACCCTGAGCGCCCCCCCACCCCCCTCCGTGATGCCCCCATTCCCGAGCGCTTGGAGTTCTTCCCTCCCGACCTTGGGCGCTTTCCAGCTCTGGCTTTGGCCTACCAGGCCGGGCGGATGGGGGGGCTGGCCCCAGCAGTGCTCAACGCGGCTGACGAGGTGGCGGTGGAGGCCTTTCTCAAGGGGCAGATCGGCTACCTGGAGATTACCCGTATACTGGAAAAGGTGTTGCAGCAAACCCCCAAGGCCCCGCTAAGCTGGGAGAATATCTACCAGGCCGACCTCGAGGCCCGCCGCTGGGCCCAGGCTGCCCTGAAAGCGAGGGCCCGATGGT
Organism: Meiothermus rufus DSM 22234; assembly: GCF_000423425.1. GTDB lineage: Bacteria > Deinococcota > Deinococci > Deinococcales > Thermaceae > Meiothermus > Meiothermus rufus. Next base: position 25,602 of record NZ_AUHY01000034.1, read on the forward strand.
GAGCCCTACCCTTGGGAGCAAACGATGAGCCTGTTGTGGTTTCTTTTGATTATCTCCCTTAGCATCTTTGTCCATGAACTAGGCCACTACCTGGCCGCCCGCGTGCAGGGGGTAGGGGTCAAGAACTTCGGAGTAGGGTTTGGCCCTACCTTGCTGAAGTTTGAACGCTGGGGAACCACCTGGCGGCTCAATGCCATTCCGCTTGGGGGCTATGCCGAGATTGAAGGCATGATGCCAGGGGACACCCACGGCTACGCCCGGATTAGCAGCCTGGGTAAGTTTTTTATTTTGGTGGCGGGGGTGGTGATGAACCTGCTGCTGGCCTGGGGTGTGCTGGCTACTCTGGCTGCCGTGCAGGGCATCCCCCAGACCCGGGCCGAGGTGACCGAGGTCGTGCCCGGTAGCCTGGCCGAGAAAGCCGGTTTTCAGGTAGGCGACCGCATTCTCAGCCTGAACGGGGAGCGGCTCGCCTCCTTCGACCAGGTGACCCGCTTCCGCCAGGGGGTAGGGGAGAAGACCTTCGAGGTGCTGCGCGGCGAGGAAACCGTCATCCTGCGCTTTTATTGGGATGGACAACAAGAGCGGCTAGGCATTGTCTACCGGCCCGAGGTGGTGGGCTATACCCGCCTTAACTTCTTCCAGGGTTTCGCTCGAGCCGTGGGAGAGACGATTGTGGTGGTGCCCCGCTTTGTGCAGGAGTTTGTCGGCAGCATAGCCCGCATTTTGCTAGGCCAGCAGGCCCAGGGGGTGGCCGGGCCGGTTGGGATCGTGGGCATTACAGGGCAAGCGGCCCAGCAGGGCCTGGTGTCTTTGGCCAGCCTGTTGGCGGCCATCAACCTTTCCCTGGCGGTCTTTAACCTGCTGCCCATACCGGGGCTGGACGGGGGTCGTATTTTGGTGTTGCTGCTCAACACCCTTACCGGAGGGCGAATCCGCCCCGAGCTCGAGGCCCGCCTAGCCTATGGGGGCTTTGTTTTTCTCATCCTTTTGATCATGCTGGTGACCATCAACGACATTCGTAATCTGGTTGGTGGGTAATATGCGCCTATCGGACACCACTGTGCTCATCCCAGCCTACAACGAAGCGGCCCGCATCGGGCGGGTGGTGGAGGTGGCGCGGCAGGCCGGCCTGCCGGTGTTGGTGGTGGACGATGGCTCGAGCGATGCCACCGCCCAGGCGGCAGCCCAGGCCGGAGCCCAGGTACTGCGGCTCAGTCAGAACCAAGGCAAGAGCCAGGCCCTAGCGGCGGGGTTAGCCCAAGTACAAACACCCTATCTGCTCCTACTGGATGCCGACCTGGTGGGCCTCAAGGCAGAACACCTCGAGGCCCTCCTGGCCCCGGTGCGTAGCGGACAGCTAGACATGGCCATCGGGGTTTTCCGCTCGGGCGGCCTGATGACCGATTTTGGCAACCGTGCCACCCCGCACCTGTCTGGGCAGCGGGCCTGTACCACCCGTTGGCTCAAGAGCGTGCCCAACCTAACCGCGGGCCGCTGGCCTGAGCCGGCCATCACCGACCACCTGGCCAAAAGCCGGGCCCGCTGGGCCTACGTGGAGCTGCTGGGGGCAGGCCAGGTCATGAAGGAGCAGAAGCGGGGATTGTGGAGAGGGCTGGCCATGCGATTGCGGATGTACCTCGAGCTGCTGCGCTACCGGCTGAAGAGCCCTTTTCGAGCCTGACTTCACCCCTCCACGGATCGAGGAAGCGGCACGGCCTTCTTTGGCCGTGCCGCTGGGGTAGGGCCTTAGGGCTTGGCTGGGCTGCTGGACCCCCCGGTGTCCGCAGGGGTTTCGCCAGCAAGGGCCTTGTCCAGAATCTCGCGCCAGCTAGCGTACGGACGCTGTCCGGTGTACTTTTCCCCGTTGATGAAGAAGCTGGGCGTGCCGGTGAGACCCAAGTCGCTGGCCAGCTTCTGATCGGCGAGCACCCCCACGCGCTTGCGCCCGGAGCGGAGGCACTCCGTAAAGGTGGCCGGAGCGATGCCAATCTGGCCGGCTAGGTCGGCAAAGTAGCTGTCCAAGGCGCTTCCGCTGAGGCCGGCCCATTGCAGTTGGGCGCGGAACAACGCCAGGTGGTATTCCACATATAGATTCTGCTCCGCTGCGCAAGCCGCGGCCTCACCCGCCCGGATGACGTTTTCCTGGCCGCCAAAGGGGAAGTCGCGGAAGATGTAGCGGATTTTACCGGTATCGATGTAGTCGCGCTTGATGAGGGGAAAGACCTCGTTGGCGTGGTCGCGGCAGTGCCCACAGAGGTAGTTGGAGAAGTCGACTACGGTTACCTTGGCCTCGGGGTTGCCAATGACAAACTTGGCACCCGCTGCAGCATCCGCGGGGGTAGCGGTGGGCTTAGGCCTGAGCACCAGGAAGAGCAGAAGAGCGACCACCACGGCTAGGGCAGCAACGATGAGAAAAAGGGTTCTTTGCATGGTTTGGATTCTATAGCACGGCCATGAAAAATGGACAAATCAGGCCTTGGTTTGCATGGCCTTGCCATCCTCGGTAAGCCAGAAGGGGTTGGCGTCACGAGAGACCATGGTTTCGGTGGCGATGGCCTCCTTGAGGTCCTTGGGTAGTACAAACATAGCCTCGATAAAATGGGCGTCCAGGTGCCTTAGAGGGAGGCTGCGCTCCTGAATGCGGGCCTCGAGCACCCCTTCGCTCAGCCCGGTGATGTCCACCGCGTCGGAGGCTACGATAAAGCCGAAGTTCAACATAAAGCCCGGAATGTAGTTGTGGTAGCTACGGGTGTGTTTGAAAACCTGGCTGACGGTGCGATGAACCACTGGGTGCATTCGGTGATGGGTCAACAGAATCATGCCCGCCTGCATGGACAATAGCCCGCCGGGGTTGAGGCGGTGCTTGATGAGCTGGTAAAACTCCACGGTGAAGAGCATCCGGGCGGGGTTATCCTCGCCTACCGGGTCGTTGAGGTCCACGATGATGACGTCGTAGGTCTCAGGGTGTTGCTCGAGCCAGGCCCGGGCATCCTCGATGACTACCGTGGCCCTGGGGTCCTCGAAAGCCCCCTGATGCCATTCGGGCAAGAGCCGGCGGGCCATCTCCACCAGCTCGCCGTCGATGTCGCACATCACCGCCTTTTCCACTGTGGGATGCCGCAGCACCTCGCGCAGGGTGGCGCCCTCACCTCCCCCCACAATGAAGACCGACCGCGGCTGAGGGTGGGCCAGCAAAGCCGGATGCACCAGGGTTTCGTGATAGATGTACTCGTCTCGCTCGGTGGATTGCACATCCTTGTCCAACACCAGCACCTTGCCAAAGGCGGGTGTTTGAAAGATGTAGTAGTCCTGGTAGGGGGTTTTGCCTGCCGCTAGCACCTGCTCCATGCGGCGGTAGATGGCCTCGTAAGGGGTTACCGGCTCGAGGTAGTACATTCCGTACGCCATAAATCCTCCACAGCAAAGAACCCAGGGGCTTTTTGGCCTTACGGCTGGGCTCGAGGGGGCCGCCGTTTGATCGGGTGTGCACCACCCCGCCAGAGGCGAAAGGCCGATTCTTCTCGGGCACCAAAAGCCCGGGCTAGCCCGCGTAGCACTGCTTCGGGGTCTACATCGGCTTTGTAGAAGTACAGGTCAAGGGTAGCCGAGCCATCGTCTTCTGGCCAGGTGTGCATCATCACTGCGGCTACCGGCGAGAGTACTGCGGCCGACAGCCCCTGGGGGTAGAACTTGTAGACGGTAGCTTGGATGCTTCCCGAAGGAGCCCCTAGCTTGATAACGGCGTCCTTCAGGGCCAGCTCGACCAGTTTGGGGTTTTCCAGTACCTCCAGGTTGCAGCCATACACCTCGGCAACCCAGCGGCCTCCAGCCACAGCAGTCACGGCTGTTTATCCTATCACACCTGGTTCATTTTGGCTTTGTAATCGGTCAACACATGTGAGACTGGGGAACCGACTCCTCCTGCATCATAGCTAAATACTCCAAGGGAGCAAGACCCCCCAGGGCCATGTGAGGCCTTCGGCGGTTGTAGTGGTCCAGGTAGGCATCCAGCTCTGCCTGTAGCTCGCTGAGCCGGGGGGGCAGAGGCCGGGGATAGAGCTCCTCCCTAAAGGTCCGTTGCACCCGCTCCACGTGACCATTGAGTTTAGGACTCCTCGGCGGCAGCACAAACAAGGCAATCCCCAGAGCACAGCAGGCCTCCTCAAACTCGGCCATGAACTCGCTGCCCCCATCCACCTGGATGGCCCGGATGGGAAAAGGGGTCCTGG
>NZ_AUHY01000035.1 GCF_000423425.1 Meiothermus rufus DSM 22234
CAACGGTGGTAAACTGCACCTGGGGAACCTCCTTTCTTGGTTGGTTCCCCTCTTTTTATCCCAGCTTAGAGTCTCACATGTGTTTGTCCGGGTTCAAGAGGGTTAGCGCAAACCGAAAAGCACTTCCTCCAACCCTGCCGGGTCGAGGATTTCTACGTAACCAGAGCCCACCCGCACCAGTTCCTCCTCCCGCAGGGCATGCAACACCCGGGTTACGGTCTCCCGGCTGGTTCCGGAGAGTTGGGCCAGTTCCTGGTGGGTTAGCTTCATCTTGGTTCCGTCGCCGTAGCGCTGCTTGCGCAGCTTGGTCAGGGCGTAGGCCACCCGGCCCCGGGCCTCTTCGAAGGAAAGAACCTCGAGCTCGAGGTCGGCCTCACGCAGACGCCGGGCCAAAATGGTGGCGAGGTTGTGTAGGATTTCCGGCCACTTGCGCACCAAGCTCCAGTAGGAATCCTGGTACAAAACCAGCAGCACCGAGTCCATGGTGGTCTCGGCAGAGGCGCTACGCGGCTGGTCGTCCAGCAGGCTCATCTCGCCAAATACTTCCCCCGGGCCCAGGTAGGCGAACATCCGCTCACGGCCATCCAGGTAGGTGCGGTAGATGCGCACCTGCCCTGTCTGAACGATGTACAAGGCGGCCCCCATGTCCCCCGCTTCAAAGATTTTCTTACCGGCTGGGTAGTTGCGGGTTACGAAAGCCTCTTTCGCCACCTCGAGCGCCTGCGGGGGTACCCCTTGAAAAAGCGGCGTCTTGGCTAGCACCTGCGTGTCTACCAACATCAGGTACACTTTACAAGGGTGCGTAACGCTTTGCCAATAGCCGGTAATCATCCGATACTGGAGGCATCTGACCTGGGCTTTTCCTATACCGAGGCAGAGCTTTTTCGCGGACTGAAGCTGCGGCTGGAAGCGGGCGAGGTGCGGGTGGTGCTGGGGCCTTCCGGCAGCGGCAAAACCACCCTGCTGCACCTTCTAGCTGGCCTGCTGCCCTTGCAAAGCGGGGATGTGCGCTGGCAGGGCCAAAGCATCCGCGGGCTGAGTGAAGAAGCCCTGGCCCGGCGAAGGTTGTTCTACAGCGGGCTCATCTTCCAGCACCACTACCTGCAAGCCGAGTTAAGCGCGCTGGAGAACACCCTGGTTCCCGGATACCTGGCCGGCAAGGTAGACCTCCCCTGGGGCATGGAACTACTGGCTAAAGTGGGCCTGGCGGCCAAAGCCCGTCTGCTCCCTAAAGCCCTTTCGGGGGGCGAGCGGCAACGGGTAGCGGTGGCCCGGGCCCTCTACAACCGCCCTCGCCTCCTCCTGGCCGACGAGCCTACCGGCAGCCTAGACCGGCGCAACGCGGAACGGGTGATGGAACTGATGCTAAGCCTAGCCCAAGACCTCGGTACAGCCGTCATCGTGGCCACCCACGATGAACATCTGGTACGGGGCCTACCCGAGATTCGCTTAGGCGAAACCTAAACAGCCCCGCCTATTCGACCAAGCACCAGCCCCTGGGCCTAGAGGTTTTCCGGAAACAGCCGGATAGGGGTAAGGCTCACGATATTGTCGAGCACCTTTTGCAAAGCAGCGCTTCGAACCGCTTGGGCCAGCTCCCCGCGAACCTCCTCGAAAGGCTGGAACCCTGCCGGCCTAACCTCTTTGAGCAAAATGACATGAAACCCAAATTCGGTTCGAACCGGGGTTTTGGAACTCTCCCCAGGCTTGAGTGCGGTAAGGGCTCGCTCGAAGGGAGCCACAAAGGTTCCCCGGGGCTCGCAGCCTAGGTCACCCCCCTGGCTCTTGCTGCCTGGGTCTATGGAAAGTGTCCGTGCGAGGTCGGCAAATTGCTCTCCTCGAGCCAGGCGCGCAATTACCTGGTTGGCCTCTTGGGCAGTGGCCAGCATGATGTGCGCGGAGCAGTAGCGCACAGGAGTTCTGAACTGCGGCTTGGAAACCAGGTAAAGAAGGCGCAAGGAGGCCTCGCTGGGCTGAAGCTTCTGCAGCAGGTTTTCCAGGTAGGCGTTGTAGGTCAGGGCCTCGTAGACCAGCCGGCGGTAGGCCGCCATGCTGGGAATGCCGGCTTCCTCGAGGGCCTGGTTGAGGGCTTCCTCGCTTTCGAACTCGGCTCTAACCTCCTCCACAGCCGCCTCTATCGCTTCCTCTTTAGCAGCAAAACCCGCGGCCTCTGCGGCCAGAATAATGGCCTGATCGCGGGCCATGCGCTCGAGGAACTGCGGCTTAAACGGAGCGAAAGCCTCCTCAGCCTCTGGCGTATAGGGCTGCCCCCGCTGCTGCAACACATCGCGCACAAACAAGTGGAACTGCAGGTCAAACTGGCTTTTGCTCAGGGTAAAGCGGCCCACCGTAGCTACCGCCGGGTCGGCCTGGGCCAGCCCCAAAGAGGCCAGCACCAGCGTCAGATAAATAAAAATGGTTGTTTTGTTCATGGTTTCTCCTTAGGAACAGCCCATCTAGCCCAAACCTCACCCCTGGGCAAAACCGCCGATGCGCTATGCTAACACGTTTGTGGTCAAATAAGCCCACTTCACCTCGCACTTGGCACCCCTACCCGATACAATCTGGGGGCTATGCCGCCATGCCTTCATCCCACGCTGGCCCGTGGCCGCCCACACCCCTTTTCCCCAAGGCTTTGGCGTGAGGTCAGGCCATGAGCCGGGTGGTTGTGGTGGGCGGAGGGCTTGCCGGTCTGACAGTGGCCTACTGGGTCGCCCAAGCCGGCGCTGAGGTTAGCCTCCTCGAGGCCAGCCCTACCCTTGGCGGAAACTGCCGCACCGTTCGCCTGGAGGGGGTTTCCCTCGAGCTCGGCGATGGGTTTTTCCTATCCAGCCCAGGTACCCTAACCGCGCTTTGCGGCCAGCTTGGCCTCCCTCCCGCTCCCTGGCCTAGCCTGCCCAGCATCGTGCGCCAGGGGGGCCGGGACTGGGCGTTGCCCTTGGGTCTAAATCCCTCCACTGGCTTTGGCCTGTACCGCATTACAGAACTGCCCTTCAGCCGCGCTACCCGCTGGCGGCTGCGAACCGAGCGCTTTGTAGGCCGGACGGTCAAAAACGAGTCGCTGGGAACCTTCCTTCGCCGCCGACTGGGGGAGGAGGTCTGGCCGGTGCTCAAGCCCTACCTGGAGGCCTGGCTGGGAGGCCCGGCGGAAGAGGTTTCAGTTCGGCTGGCTTTAGGCAAACTCCTCGAGCTTGAGGGCCAGGGAGGGCTGCTGGCTGCCAGCCGCCAGGTCTCCCACGACGGGCGGCTTCACCTGCCCAGCGGAATGGGTAGCCTAATCGAGGCTTTGCGCCAGGAGCTCCAAGCCAGAGCCCACCTGCTGACCCAACAGCCCGCCTGGGCCATAAGCCGCGGAGTGGGCCGCTGGCAGGTGCATCTGCGGGAGGGCCGGCTCGAGGCCGAGGCGGTGGTGGTGGCCCTACCCGCCCCCCAGGCAGCCAAGCTGCTGCGCCCCTCCGCCCCTCAGCTAACCGCTCTGCTCAACCACTTTCCCCACCACCCCAGCGCCAAGGTTTTCTTGCTCTACCCCCAAGAGGCGGTGAGCGCTGAGCCCATAGAGTACTTCTTTGCCCGGGGTGAAGGCTACGCTTGTACTGCCCTGCGCCTCTTACAGGCTGGCCCTGGGCTGGGCCTGGCTCGAGCAGAGTTTCTAGGTCAAACAGCCCACCTAGGCGAGGCCGAGCTGGCCCGGTTAGCCCAGCAAGACCTAGCCCGGCGGCTGCAAACCCCCGTTCGCCCCCTGGCCGCCTGGGTTTTTCGCCAGCCTGCCTCGAGGCCCCAGTTTGGCTTGCAGCATACCCGCTGGAAAGACGAGCTCGAGCGGACCTTACTGTACGCCCCAGGTCTGTTCTTCACCGGCAGCTACCTGGCCGGGCCAGGCCTGGCCTCTTTAGTCGAGCACGGCCGTCAGACAGCCCAGCGTGTCCTCGACTTTCTAGCGCTATCGGTAAGCCAGGACAACCAGACGGTTTAAGCAAGGGCATACCCAGAGCGCCCCTCCCCAGGGTATCATCGCCGCATGATTACTGCTTTTGTGCTGATTCAAACCCGCCGCGAGGCCACCGCTGAGACCGCCGAAGCCGTGGCGGAAATCCCCGGGGTGGCCGAGGTCTACTCGGTGACCGGGGAGTGGGACCTGGTGGCCATCCTGCGCTTCAAGGACTTCGAACAGCTTGACGACATCGTCACCCTAGGCCTGCGCAAGCTCGAGGGCATCGAACGCACCCAGACCCTACTGGCCTTTCGGGCCTTCTCCCGTAAGCTGCTCGAGCAGGGCTTCAATATCGGCAGCGAAGGGCTGTAGCGGGCGCCATCCTGCCCTTTGGCCTAAGCCCGGTTATAACGCAAACCATGCTTCGCTTTTTTCTGTTACTCCAAATGGGGCTCTTAGGCCTGGGCCTGGCCTGGATGGCCGCTGCCGGCTACCCCTTCCTCCAAACCCCCGATCCTTTGCGCGACACCCTGGCCTTTGGGCTTTTGTTTCTGGCTTTGCTTGGCCTCGAGCGCCTCTTCTCGCGTCTGTTCCCCCAGAGCTTCAGAGCCGCCGAAGCCCTGCACGGCCAGCTCGCCCGGGTCATGCAGGCCGAAGGCATCCGCCACCCTCAGGCTCTGCTGCTGGCCTTGGCCTCGGGCCTGGGGGAGGAGGTCTTTTTTCGTGGGGCCGTACAAAACGCGCTGTATGGCGGCTGGCTGGGAGTGGTGCTGCAGGCCCTGGTCTTCACCGCTTTCCACCCCATCCCCGACCGCCGGGCCTGGAGCTATCCCCTATTCGTCTTCTGCGGTGGACTCTTATTTGGGGCCACCTATCTCCTTACCGGCAGCCTAATCCCCGGCATCCTGGCCCACTACCTGCACAACGCCCGGGGTTTTTACGAGCTGCTGGATCGCTCCCAGGCTTGAGCCAGTTCAATTTGGCCCATCCGGCCCTATTGCTTTATGCTCAGTAGCGCTATGGCATACCAAAAAATCCAGATTCCAGCAGGCGAGAAAATCTCCATCCACCAAGGTAAGCTCCAGGTCCCCGACCAACCCATCATCGGCTTCATCGAAGGCGACGGCACCGGCCCAGACATATGGCGGGCCGCCCAGCCGGTGCTAGATGCCGCCGTAGCCAAAGCCTACGGGGGCCGGCGAAGAATTGCCTGGGCCGAAATCTACGCCGGCGAGAAGGCCAATGCGGTCTATGGGGAGGCCATCTGGCTGCCCGAGGAAACCCTAACGTTCATCCGGGAGTACCTCGTCGCCATCAAAGGCCCCCTGACCACCCCGGTAGGCGGCGGCATCCGCTCCATCAACGTGGCCCTGCGCCAAGAGCTCGACCTCTACGCTTGCGTGCGCCCAGTGCAGTGGTTTGAAGGGGTGCCCAGTCCGGTGCGCCACCCCGAACTGGTCAACATGGTCATCTTCCGCGAGAACACCGAAGATATCTACGCCGGCATCGAGTTTCCCAAGGATAGCCCCGAGGTAGAGCGGTTTTTGCAGTGGTTCAAGGCAGAGTTCCCCAAAGCCTACAGCAAAATTCGCTTCCCGGCCTCGAGCGGCATCGGCCTCAAGCCCGTCTCGCAGGAGGGCACCGAACGCCTGGTGGAAGCCGCTATCCAGTACGCCATCGACAACGATCTGCCCTCGGTCACCCTGGTGCACAAGGGCAACATCATGAAGTTCACCGAAGGGGCTTTCCGCGACTGGGGCTATGCCCTGGCCAAACGTAAGTTCGGCGCGGTGGAACTAGATGGGGGCCCCTGGCAAACCCTCACCAACCCCAAAACCGGCAAGCCCATCGTTATCAAAGATATGATTGCCGATAACTTCCTGCAGCAGATCCTGCTGCGGCCCGCCGAGTACAGTGTCATTGCCACCCTGAACCTCAACGGCGACTATATCTCCGACGCCCTAGCCGCCCAGGTAGGCGGCATCGGCATCGCCCCCGGGGCTAATGTGAACTACTACACCGGCCACGCGGTCTTCGAGGCCACCCACGGTACAGCCCCCAAGTACGCGGGCAAGGACCAGGTTAACCCCAGCTCGGTCATCCTTTCAGGTGAGATGATGCTACGCTACCTGGGCTGGATCGAGGCCGCTGACCTGATCATTCACGCCATGACCAAAACCATCGCCCAGGGCCGTGTCACCTACGATTTCCACCGCCTCATGACCGCAGAAGGACGCAGTGCCACCCTGCTCAAGTGCAGCGAGTTTGGCCAGGCCCTGATAGAAAACATGTAGCCAAACCCCCTACAAGCAGCCTGCCCGAGGTATACTGCACGCATCCTCGAGCCGGAGGTGATGGTATGGTTCAAGCGCTTATTGTGCTGGGGTTGCTGGTCATGACCTACAACGTGTTCACTGGTTTACAGATGCGCCGCGAAGCCCCCGGGGGTATCATCGGCGAGCGCCTATCCCAGCTCAACCTGTTCATCGGGTTTTTCACCCTGGGCTACCTGGGGGTAGCCCTGCTCGTCTGGGGCCGGGCGGTGGATCTGCTGCTGGTTGTGGTGGCCCTGATTCTGCTCTTTGGCAGCATCTTTGTACTTCTGGTGCTGCGTTTAGTACAGGCTGTATTGAAGGCCCTGGGGGGCTAGGCTGCTCTTCCTTACCTTACGTGGCAGGCTATGGCACAATACGCCCTAGGGTGGCGAACCCAGGCCGGAGGCCCCCATGCGAATCTACCGTCAAAGCAGCAAGCCGTTGGACGAGCTCTTGGGGCGGGAAGAGCGGCTCGTCTATGCTTTGTGCCAACAGGAAGTCAGCGATGTGGTGCTGGCCCAACGCACCGGCCTGGCCCTGGACCGGTTGAGCGAAATCCTCGAGGGCCTAGAGGCCAAGGGGCTACTGGAACTGCTGGCGGCTACCCCACCAGAACAGCCTCAACCCCCCACCCCTAGCCGCCCAGACCTTGCTGAAGCCAAGGCTCAGCTGGTTCAGACCTTGCAGCACACACTGGGCCGACAGGCTTCTCGCTACCTGGCTGAAATCGAGGCCGCCACAAGCCTAAGCGAGCTGGAGGAACGAGCCCTTAAGCTGGCCCTAAAGCTGCGGCTCACCGTGAGCCAGGAAGCCGCCCAGGCCCTCGAGGCCCACGCCAACGCCCTGTTCAAGTAGCCTTCAGCCCTGCTGAAAAACCCCTTGCAGGCGGCGTCGCATCACCTCGGCGTACTCAATCCAGTTGGCTAAGGTCTCCTCTACCGACTGGCGCAGGAGAAACTCCCCTGGCGAAAGGCGCTTGAGCAGCAAAAAGGGTGGGCCACTCAGGCTTTCCAGCACCTGCTGCAGGTGGTCGGCCTCCAGGTTCATCTCCCGGGCCATGGGCATCAGGTCGGCCAGCAGGAAAACCTGCTGGGGGGGCTGTTCGGCCAGGAGGGCCAGCACGGCAGAGAAATGGCTGCGTTCCCGCAATACCCCGTAGATTTCCTGCTCTAGGGCCTCCACGCTTTCCAAGTCCACCCGCCCCTGGCGCAACAGGCGCTCGAGGTCCAAAGGGCCAATAGGAAAAGCGCTTTTGTGCTTGACCAGCCGGGTCAGCGCCTCCGGCGAGACAAAGCCCAGGCCGGTCTGCCCCAACCCGGAAGGCCGCACGCTGGCTATCTCGGCTAGGGCCTCGGCCTTGGAGGACTCCCCCGCCACCAAAGCGGCGTACTGCACCCGGCCTTGAGAGCGGTAGGCCAGCAAAGCCTTGGCCTCCATCTCGCCGAAACGGGCCAACGCCAGGTGGAAGGTACGGCGGCCCAAAGCTGCCCGGAAAACCCAGGGTGCGCTGCCCGACTCGCGCACCAGGCCCAGCGCCTCGAGGTCGGTAGCAAAGGCCGGCCCCTCGGGGGGCAACGGCTGGTGGGGATAGAGCACCTCCTTGGGGTAAGGGGTAACCCGAACGCGCTTGGAACCCTTTTCCTGCGTTAGCTCGCTGGGCGGAGGGGATGCCGGTTTGGCAGGGGTCTCCGCCGTTCGGGGACGGGCGGGCTTGGCCGCCGGGGTCAGGGCTTCCAGAGCAATCTCACCGGCCTCTAAGTGCAGGGCAATCCGGTCATTTACATTTAGCCGCCGCTTGGCGTAATAGGGAGCCAGACCCTCGAGGCGGTTCTGTTGCCAGTTGACCACCGCTTCATACGTTTCGCCCTCCTCGTCGCGCAAGATAACGCGATCCTTGCCTTGCAAGAAAACCCGCAAGGACTGGGTCAGGTTCATGGTGCCGCTTCTGAGACAGACGCTGGTGAGAACGTAGCGCGCAATCATAGGGTTTCCTAGCAGGCTTTTTTATGCGTGAGCTTCCAGGCCGGAAGGGGCTGGCCCGCAGTGAGCATATAGTACATCTCGTGGGCCACCTGAAGGGTAGTTTCCACGTCGCCCAGGGCCCGGTGACGACCGGGGATGGGGCCTAGCTCAAACGCCCAGGCCAGCGCGTCCAGGCCCCGCTTGGTCAGGCCAGGGAGGGCTTTGCGCGCCCAGTCTATGGTGTCCACCACAGGGTTGTCCAAGCGGCAGCCCAAGCGCTTCAAGCGGGGCAGCAAAAAACCCAGGTCGAAAGGGGCATTCTGGATGATGAGGGTGGCCCCTTGCAAAAGCGGCAGGGCTTCTTCCAACACACTGTGCACATCGGGCGCTTCCTCCACGTCTTTGTTGTGAATGCCGGTCAGGCGGCTGATGAAAGGGGGAATGGCCACTCCTGGGTTGACCAGGCGTTCGAATACCTGCTTCTGACCGTTCTCTAGGCGCACTAAGGCCAGCTCGATGATCTCGTTTTCCTCAGGGGAGAGGCCCGTGGTTTCCACGTCCAGAACTACGATGGCCTCCCCGGCCAGGGGAAAGGGGTAGCGCCACTCCCACAGGCCAATGCCCTCCTCGAGCTGGGCAAAACGCCCATCGAGCAGACCACGCAACAGTGTCTCCGCTCCTCTCCCCCGCAAGGCCAGCACCTGCTCGGCCAGGGCTTGCTCGGGCAGAGGACGTCCAGTGCTGCGAAGGTGGCGGGCTAGGCGGGTGGCAAGGCGGTAGTGGGTTGGGCTCATATGCAGTCGGGCCTATAGAACGGGGCCAGTTAAGCCGAGGCCAGGTGGCACTGCTAATCCTGCGATACTTTATTTGCTGCAATAAAAGGCCTCTGGGCGAGTATACCCCAGCTTGCAAAAATAAGACAGAACCTTACCGAACCTTAACGCCCAAACGTTAAGGGGCGTGACCCCAAAGGCTTCTAGCCTAGCGGGGCCACTCGAGCGAAGGCCCGTCCGGTAGCCTCCTCGAAGGCATGGGCCACGCTGAACAGCCGCTCATCCCCAAGCGGTGGGGCCATGAGCTGCACCCCCACTGGCAGGCTGCCCTCAAAGCCCGCGGGAATACTAATGGCCGGCAGCCCAGCCAGGTTGACCGCCACGGTGTCAATATCGGCCAGGTACATCGAAACCGGGTCGGCGGTTTTCTCGCCGAAGCGGAAAGCGGGAAAGGGGCTGGTGGGCGTGAGGAGAAGATCAGCCTGGCAAAAGGCCGCGTCCAGGTCAGCTTTGAGTTTAGTCCTAGCCTGCAGCGCCTTGCCGTAGTAGGCCTGGTAGTAGCCCGAGGATAGGGCAAAGGTGCCCATCAAAATGCGGCGCTTAGCCTCTGGACCAAAGCCCCGCTCCCGGCTTTGCATCATGGCGGTGATGCTGTCTTCGGCAGGCACCCTAAGACCGTATAGGGTGCCATCGTAGCGAGCCAGGTTGGAGCTAATCTCGGCGGTGTTGACAATGTAGTAAGCGGCCAGGGCATAGTCCAAGGTGGGCACACTGACCTCCACAAAGCGCAGCCCACACCCCTCCATCACCTGGCGGAAGCGCTCGATGGCCTCCAGTACTCCCGGAGAGTTACCTGCAGCCAAAGCCTCCCGCACCAGCCCCACCACCAGGCCCTGGGCCGGGGTCTGCAGCGCCATTTGGAAATGAGGGGCCACCTCGAGGCTGGTGCTGTCCAGGGGGTCGTGGCCGCTCACCGCATCGGTCAACCGGGCCAGATCCGCCACCGAGCGGGCCAGAGTACCCACCTGATCCAGGCTGCTGGCGGTAGCCACCACCCCATAGCGGGAGATGCGGCCATAGGTAGGCTTAAAACCGTAGACCCCACACAACGCCGCTGGCTGGCGCACGCTTCCCCCGGTGTCGGTGCCTAGGGCCAACGGCACCAGATCCGCCCCAACCGCCGCCGCCGAGCCCCCCGAGGTGCCCCCCGGCACCCGTTCGAGGTCCCAGGGATTGCGGGTGGGGCCAAAAGCCGAGTACTCGGTGGAAGAGCCCATGGCAAACTCGTCCATATTGGCCTTGCCCACCACAATGGCCCCGGCCTGACGCAACCTTTCCACCACTGTGGCGTCGTAGGGAGGAACGAAGTGCTCCAGCATCCTCGAGCCGCAGGTGGTGGGTAGCCCCCGGGTGCAGATGTTGTCCTTGACCGCCACGGGCACCCCGGCCAGCGGCAGGGCCTCGCCTCGGGCCAGGCGCTCTTCCACCTGCTGGGCTTCCTCCAAAGCCTTGGGATTCAGGCGGATAAAGGCCCGCAGCCGGGGCTCGAGCCGCTCAATCCGCTCCAGATAGGCCCGCACCACCTCGCCAGGCGAGGTTTGGCCGGCCTGAACGCTTTGCACGATTTCCTGGGCCAACATACCGCCCCTATCATATAAGGCTCGCCCACCAGTCCCGCAGCCCCGGCCAGGCTGCCTCCCCCCCTGCTGGAAGGTAGACTACCTCGCCCGGCTCCTTGCGAAACCAGGTGTACTGTCGTCGGGCGTAAGCCCGGGTAGCCTTGAGCATGGCCTGTTTGGCCTGGGGCAGCGTGTAGACGCCCCGCAGGTAAAGGGCCACCTCCTTGTAGCCGATACTCTGCAAGGCCGTGGGCATCTGGGGATAGGCCGCAAGAAGCCGCTCCACCTCTTCCACCAAGCCCTGGGCAAACATCCACTCGATGCGGGCCTCCAGGCGGGGCTCGAGCCAGGCCCAGTCCGGCCACAAAATCAGCTTGCGGTAACGAAAACGCGGGGCCTGGCGGGGCAGCCGGGCCGGTGGGGTGCCGGTGTGATAAAGAATTTCCAAAGCCCGCACCAAACGGCGTGGGTTGCGCCCCACCCTCTGGGCATCCTGGGGGCTTTGGGCGGCCAACTCCTGCCACAAGGCCTCGAGGCCCTGGGTTTCCAAACGTTGCCACAGTTCGGCCTGCAAAGCCGGATCAGGAGGCGGCAACTGGTGCAGCCCCTCCGACAATGCCCGGATGTAGTAGCCGGTTCCCCCCACCACCAAGGGCCACCGCCCCTCCTCCAGGCAGCGGGCGATGGCCGCTTCAGCCTGGTGTAGGTAGTCGGCCACGCTAAAAGCCTGGTTGGGCCAGACCAGGTCGATCAGGTAGTGGGGTACCTGCTGCCGCTCGGCTAGGCTGGGCTTGGCCGTGCCAATGTCCATGCCGCGGTAGACCATGCTGGCATCGGCAGAAACTACCGCCAGGGGAAAGGCCTGGCCTAGCCGCAAGGCCAGCTCGGTCTTGCCGCTGGCCGTTGGCCCGGCCAGCACCGGAATAGGCGGCTGGGCAGATGATTTGTCGTGCATAACAGCCTTCTTTCACCCTTTCATGATATGCTCGGAAGTATGACCATCGAACGCTTCGATGCGATGGAGCGTCTGCAGAGCATCCGCCAGCAGCTCGAGGCGCTATCCCAGCGCCTTGGCGCCCAGGAGGCGTGGACTCCCCCAGTGGACATCCTCGATGAAGGCGAGCAGTACCGCATTTTAGTGGATGTACCAGGGGTCAAAGGCGAGGACCTCGAGCTGTACGAGGAAGGCCAGACCCTCACCCTGGCCGGAATACGCCACACCCCAGAAGGCGCTTACACCCACCAAGAACGCCCTACGGGCACCTTTCGACGGAGCTTTACCCTGCCCGAGGCCATCGTTCCCAACAGCGCCCAAGCCTCGCTTAAAGGAGGCGTACTCGAGCTTCTGGTGCCTAAAGCCCGCGAATAAGGCTCAGAGGATTTCCTGCACCTGGGGGCTTGGCACCGTGTGGCACTTACGGCAACGCGGCTCATAAGCCTCGCTGGCCCCCACCAGGATAACCGGGTCGTCGTAGCGGGCAGGCTTACCGTTGACGAAGCGCTGGGTGCGGGTAGCGGGGGCCCCGCAGACCGGGCAGACCGCGTGCAGCTTCTCCACATACTCAGCCCGAGCCAAAAGTTCCGGCATAATGCCAAACGGCTCCGCGCGGAAGTCCATATCCAGCCCGGCGCAGATAACCCGCACCCCTTTATCAGCCAACTCGATCACCAAAGGAATCAGCCCCTCATCGAAAAACTGGGCCTCATCCACCGCGACCACATCGGGCAAAGGCTCGGTCAAGTGGGCCCTTAGCTCGCTCGAGCTGCCCACCGCAATGGCCTCGGCCCTTTGCCCGTCGTGGCTGAACACGTCGCTTTGGTGGTAGCGGTCATCTAGACACGGCTTGAACACCAGCACCCGTTGTCGGGCAATGAGGGCCCGTTTGACCCGCCGGATGAGCTCATCCGATTTACCTGAAAACATCGGGCCAACCACAACCTCGATCCAGCCTCGGTGATGGGGAAGGTGGGGTAGGCGCATAACCGCGGCCTAGCATATCGCGGCCCAGACCATCCAGGCAAAAAAGAAGGCGAGCCAACGCTCGCCTGGCCGCATAGGTAGAGATTACTTCTTGGCCGCTTTTTTGCCGTAGGTGCCGGCGAACTTCTTCTGGAATTTCTCCACCCGGCCTTCCGTGTCTACGAAGCGCTGTTGGCCAGTCCAGAAGGGGTGGTTGCCGCTCCACACCTCGACGTGAATCTCGGGCTTGGTGCTGTAGGTCTCCATGACCACCTGGCCGTTGCAGATGATCTTGCAAGGTACCAGCTTGGGGTGAATGTTCTCTTTCATCGGGCTCTCCTATGCACGGATTTTGCCGTGCGTTCAACCCATGCAATATAGCAGGTCTAGCCCTCAAGGGCAAGCTGGGTTAAAATCGCGCCACCTATGGTCAGAGGGGTACGCGGTGCCATTACCGTCGAGGAGAACAGCCGCGAGGCCATCCTAAGCGCCACCCGCGAGCTGTTGCAGAAGATGCTCGAGGTCAACCAGATTACCGATTTCGACAGTATCGGGGCCATGATCTTTACCCTCACCGACGACCTGTGCGCAGCCTTTCCTGCCGAGGCAGCCCGGCAGCTCGGCATGCAGCGGGTGCCGCTCATCAACTCGCGCGAGATTCCGGTGCCTGGGGCTTTGCCGCGGGTTATCCGGGTGATGATGCTGTGGAACACCGACCTGCCCCAACACCAAGTCAAGCACGTCTATCTGCGCGAGGCCGTGCGCCTACGCCCCGACCTGGAAAGCGCCCAATAAGCCCTAGCGGATCTTCGTCCCCGGGGGCATATCTTTCTCCGGGCTCACCACCACAATGCGGCCTTGGGCATCCTCACCCGCCAAAATCATCCCCTGGGACTCCACTCCGCGCAGCATCGCGGGCTTGAGATTGGCCACCAGCACCAGCTTCTTCCCCACCAGGCTTTCGGGCGTGTAGTACTGGGCAATCCCCGAGACCACCTGCCGGGTGTGGTCGCCCACGTCCAGGGTCAGCACCAGCAGCTTATCGGCCTTGGGATGCTTCTCGGCCTTAATCACCTCAGCCACGCGGAAGTCTACCCGGGCGAAGTCCTCGATAGTGATAAGGCCATCCGCGGCGGGGCGTTCGGCTTGGGGGGCTGGCTCGGGTCTGGCCTCGAGCTTGGGGAACAAAATGGGGGCCTCCTGGGGGATGCGGGTACCCGCTGGGGCCAGCCCCCAGGTCTCGGTCTGGGCCAGGGTATAGTCTCCCAAGCCCAAAGCCGCCCGCAGTTCCTTGGCCTTGGTGGGTAAGGCTGGCTCGAGCAGTACGCTAGCAATTCGCAAGCCTTCTACCACGGTGTAAAGGGCATCCTCCAGCTCCTTCTTCCGGCTTTCGTCGCGGGCCAGCTCCCAGGGCTTGGTCTCGTTGATGAAGCGATTAAGGCTACGCACATACTGCAGCACCTCTTCCAAGGCCAAGTGGATGCGCAGCGCATCCACCTCTTTGCGCACCTTTTCCGCCAGGGCCACCCCCGCTCGAGCCATCTCGCTATCGGGTGATGAAGGCTCCGGCAAGACTCCGCCGCAGTACTTGAGCAGCATGGTGCGCACCCGCGATACAAGGTTGCCTAGGTCATTGGCCAGGTCGGCGTTCAGCCGCTGGGCCACCACCTCCTCGCCAAAGGGGCTGTCCGCACCCAAGGTAGTGTCGCGCAGCAAGGCATAGTGCACGGCATCCACACCAAACTTATCGGCCAGGGCTAGGGGGTCTACCGCATTGCCCAGGCTCTTGCCCATCTTGCGCCCGTCCATGGCCAGAATGTGGCCGTGCACCACCAAGCGGCGGTAGATGGGTAGGCCCGCACTCTTGAGCATGATGGGCCAGAAAATAGCGTGGGGCTTGAGGATATCCTTGCCGATCACGTGCCAGGCATAGGGCCAGAACTTCTCGAAAAGACCCCGGCTGGCCAGGGAGGAAACATAAGCCAACAAGGCGTCGAACCACACATAGGTCACGTGGTTTTCATCCCAGGGAATGGGGATGCCCCAGGGCACCCGCTCCCTCGGGCGGGAGATGGACAGGTCGCCAATAGGCTCTTTGAGCATCTCCAGCACCTCGTTGCGGTAGGCCTGGGGCTGGATCAGGTCGGGGTGCTCATGCAAATAGTCCACCAACCAGGGCCGGTACTTCTCCATGCGGAAGAAGTAGTTGGCCTCCTTGCGCAACACCGGTGGCTCGGAGTCGCCCGGCAGAATACCGCCCACCAACTCTTTTTCGGTTACGTAGCGCTCCGAGCCCACCGAGTAAAGCCCCTCGTACTCGGCGTAGTAGATGTCGCCAGCCTCGTAGACCTTGCGCAAAATTTCTTGCACAAAGCGCTTGTGCCGCTCAGAGCTGGTGCGAATGTAGTCGTCGTAGCTAATGAGCAGGCGCTGATACGCTGGCTGGAAGAGCTTCTCGGAAACGTAGTCCACGAAAGCCTGGGGTTTCTGTCCGGCATTCTTGGCGGCTCGAGCGATCTTTTCTCCGTGTTCGTCGGTACCGGTTACAAAGTTGGTCTCATAGCCATCCAGGCGGTGGAAGCGGGCCAGAAAGTCGCAGATGATCTTCTCGTAGACATGGCCGATGTGGGGCGCCGCGTTGGCGTAATCGATGGCGGCGGTTTCGTAGAAGGTCTTGCTCATGGCTGCTCCTCGGGGACTTTGGGCCCGGCTAAAAAAACGGGGGCGCAACCGCGCCCCGCCGATAGCTACTGGTCGCTATCGTCGGGTAATCCGCATCATTCGGGCTGCAAAGCAATCCCCTTGCACAGCGAATATTCTAGGCAAGCCGCCATCCCTTTGGCAAGCCACACACAAAACCCAGGCCCGTCTTCATAACGGCTACCTCATTGCGGCGCAGGTAGAGACACCCGCCTTACCTCCCTCCACTCAAAGATGAAGTGGATGTCACCAGGCAAACGCCTAGGTTTTTCTGCTATATTAGCGCCAAATGCAAATGCGCTTCTGGGAAGAACGGCTAGCCTGGGGAATGGTGGCCCTTTGTGCTCTAGGCTACGCCTTAGTTCCCCTCTTCCCAACCCTGCGCCCCTATGAACTCCCCCTGCTTATGGTGGTGGTGGCCGCTTTGGCTTCGGCCCACAGCTGGTGGGGCGGGGCTATGGCCTTGGTTGTGGCCCTTCTGGTCGAGACGGTGCGCTACAGCCAACCCTTCGACTTAGAAGAGGCCTTCTTTTTGCTTCTAGCAGCCTTTCTAGCCGACCTGCTGGGCCGGCGGCTGCGGCGGAGCCTATGGCGGCACAAAAAGGTTTCCCGGCAGCTCGATCTGTTGCTACGGGCTTTGCGGGAAAGCGAGTCGTTGGGTAGCCAGAAGGCTATCCTAAAAGCCCTGCCTGAACTGGTACAGCTGGATGAAACCGGCCATGTCTCGGTGTGGGAACCTTTTCCGGATGGTCTACGGTTGGTAGTGGCCCGGGGTATGGAGCGGTCAAATATCGAACGGCTGCCTTTTAGAAGCGTGGTAGGCCGTGCGTATTCAACCCGGCAAACTGTACTGATTAAGGACGTCAGCCAAGAACCAGACTACGTTCGCGCTGGCGGCTATCTTACCCTTAGCGAGCTGGCCCTTCCCATCTTTGATGGGCACCTGGTAGTGGCCATCCTGAACCTCGAGCGTACCACTCCCTTTGACCCCTGGGAGGTGGAAGGACTACAACAGTTCGCCCAAGCCGTCGGCCTACGCCTAAGCCAGCTAGCCGAACATCAAGAGGCCCAACTCATCGCTCAGCTCAGCAGCAGCCTAACCTCTGCCGAAACTTTGGAGGGACTGGCCCAACGGGCCACCGTTCTGCTCTGCTCAGCCCTGGGAGCCTCCTCTGCCGCCCTCTTTGAGCAAAAAGGCGAACGCTTTCGTGCCCTGGGGCTAGGGGGCCAACCGCACCCCGACGATATGCGCTTAGCACAGGAAGGCATCCCCCTCGAGCAGGGCCTGATCTGGGAGGTCTACCGCAGTCAGCGCCCCTACTACAGCCATTCCTATCCACAGGAACCCTCGGCCATCCCTCAGGTAGCGGCTCACGGGATTGTAGCCATGGCCCTGCACCCGATTCCTCTGGCCGACACCCCCCGTAGCCGCTACGTACTGGTATTGGGCTACGCTTCTGAGAAAAGCTGGAATGAGCGGGAAAAAAACCTGCTGGCCTCAGCCTGCCGCACCATCGGTCTGGCCTTGGAGCGCATTCTAAGCCAACAACACCTACAGGTATTGCTAGGCCTCAGCCAGCAAATAGCCAGTGCCCCAGAGGCGGAGCTGTACCGTCTCATCCTGCAAAGCGCCGTGGCGCAGGTTCCAGGGGCCACTGCTGGTAGCCTTTTGGTCTGGCAGAACGGGTGCTTTAGTTTTCGCGCCTCTGTGGGCTTCGACCTCGAGGCCTTGCGAGGCATCGAGTTTAGCCAGGAAGAGCAGATGGCCTGGTACAGCGGCCCCCCAGAAGACTGGCAGGCTGGCAAACCGCGCATCCTACGAGGCACCGAGGTTTTACAGGCCAGCCAACGGGCTCGAGGCCAGATTGTCTTTCAAAAAGAAAGCCGCAGCGAAGAGATACAAACCAACCTTTGCATCCCTATCGCCTATCAAGGGCGCATCCTGGCCGTGCTCAACCTAGACAACACATTCGACAGCCAAGCCTTTGGCCCGGACTCCTTGCGCGTAGCCCAACTCTTCGTGCCCCCCATCGCCGCGGTGCTGCACGAACTGCACCACCGCCAGATGCTAGAAAATGCGGCCTCGACCGACTCTCTGACTGGCCTGCCCAACCGCCGGGCTTTTGACCAGCGCTTCGAAGAAGAAATCAGTAAGGCCAAGCGCTACCATTACCCCATCAGCCTGCTGGTGATGGACCTTTCCGGCTTCAAACAGATTAACGACCGCTTAGGCCATGCCGTAGGCGACCAAGCCCTGGTAGCGGTAGCCCAAGCCCTACAGCGTCAGCGCCGCAACGGGGATGGCTTGTTCCGCTGGGGCGGAGACGAGTTTGCCGCTATCCTCCTCCATGCCGATGGCCCCAGAGCCCTGGTTGCTGCAAGGCGTTACGCTAGAGCTATCGCCGAACTGCAATTCCAGGGCCTACCCCTAGGGGTCAACATCGGCATCGCCAGCCTGCCCAATGACGGCAGCGACCACGACACCCTGCTCCAGGTAGCCGATACCCGGATGTACCAGGCCAAAGCCCAGCACACTACTTTGGTCGCCCCCTCCGAAGGCGGCTACGCCGGTTGAGCCGGTTTTCGATAGAATGGGGCGCACAACGCCACCTGGGCCTATGCCTATGGGGGATTTTGTGCCCAAGGAGTACGGGAGATGAAAAGCTATAAAATCTGCTTGATTGAAGGTGACGGTATCGGCCATGAGGTAATTCCTGCGGCCAAGCTGGTTTTGCAGGCCACCGGGCTTAAGCTCGAGTTCGTTGAGGCCCAGGCAGGCTGGGAAACCTTCGAGCGAATAGGTATCTCGGTGCCTGAGGAGACCCTCGAGGCCGTCACCCATACCGACGCAACCCTGTTTGGCGCAGCCACCAGCCCCACCAAAAAAGTTCCGGGGTTTTTTGGGGCCATCCGCTACATGCGCCGCAAACTCGACCTGTTTGCCAACGTACGCCCGGCCAAACACCACCCCATTCCGGGCTCGAGGCCAGGCGTGGATCTAGTGGTGGTGCGGGAAAACACCGAGGGGCTGTACGTAGAGCAGGAGCGCAGCTACCTGGAGGGGGAGATTGCCATTGCCGACACGGTGATTACCCGCAAGGCCAGCGCCCGCATCGGCCAGTACGCTGCCCGGCTGGCGGCCAGCCGCCCCCGCAAACAACTCCACGTGGCCCATAAAGCCAACGTACTCCCCATGACCCAGGGCCTGTTTATGAACACCGTGCTGGGAGAAGCGGCCCGGTTTCCCGAGGTTAAAACCCAGGACATCATTATTGACAACTGCGCCATGCAGCTGGTGCGCAATCCCGAGCGCTTCGACGTGATCGTCACCACCAACCTGTTCGGCGACATCCTCTCCGACCTGACCGCGGGCCTGGTGGGCGGGCTGGGCATTGCCGCCAGCGGCAACATAGGCGAGAAGTACGCTGTCTTCGAACCGGTTCACGGCAGCGCCCCGGACATTGCCGGAAAGGGCATCGCCAACCCCGCCGCGGCCATCCTCTCGGCAGCCATGATGCTGGAGCACCTGGGCGAGGCCCAAGTGGCCCATCGTATCGAAGCCGCTGTCGACAAGGTACTGGCCGAGGGCCCCCGCACTCCCGACCTAGGTGGTCACGCCACCACCCTAGAGTTCGCCGAGGCCGTAGCCCGGGCTTTGTAAAAGGCTGGTGCTGTGGGCCTCGAGTCCAGGTTCTTTATTGCGCAAATGTACCACCACGAGGTTAAAGGCTGGGTAAGGTAGTTCATATGGGCACTGCTACGGCGATTCACCGTGTTATACTGGCACGTAGCTTTAGAGTGGGAAAGGGGGCAGCGTGCGTGATTTCTTTGGCGGGTTACTAAGACCCAGGGTCGAGGCCATAGGTCTCGAGATTGGGTCGGCCAACATCAAGATGGTCGAGCTGTCCGGGACTCCCCCCAGCCTGAAGAACCTAAGCATCAGGCCTACACCTCCGGGGGTCATCCAGGAGGGCTCCATCACCGAACCGGGCGCTCTGACCGACCTCATCAAAGAAATGCTGGCGGAGATGCGCACCCGCAAGCGTTACGTGGTTACGGCAGCCAGCAATCTGGCGGTCATCACACACACCTTGCAGGTGCCCAAGATGCCCATTAAGCAGATGGAGGAAGCGGTGCGCTGGGAAGCGGAGCGCTACATTCCCTTCCCTATCGACGAGGTGGTGCTGGATTATGCACCCTTAGACCCCCTCGAGGCCATCCCCGAGGGCGAGCAAATGGATGTCGTCGTCGGGGCAGCCCGGCAGGAAACCGTGGCTAGCCTGGTGGAGGCCCTAAAGGCCTCGGAGCTTGAACCGCTGGTGATCGACGTAAAGCCCTTCGCTGGCCTGCGCACCCTCACCAATCGGCTGGTGGCCACCGACCGCGAGCCCATCACCCTGTTCCTGGAGATCGGGGCCGAGTCCTCAGCCCTGGTGCTCACCCGGGGAGAGCGGCTTTTGCTAAACCGTGTGATCAACCTATCCGGCAAGGACTTTACCACAGCCATTGCCAAGGCCTTCAACCTCGACCTCATGGATGCCGAGGAAGCCAAAAAGAACTACGGCCTGGCCACCATTCCCACCGAAGATGAGGATCTGCTTTTGGACTTCGATGCCGAGCGGGAGCGCTTCAACCCGGCCCGCATGTACGATGCCATCCGCCCGGTGCTGGTTGAGCTGACCACCGAGCTACGGCGAAGCTTGGAGTTTTTCCGGGTGCAGGTTGGCGACCTTGGCGTAGACCAAGGTTTTGTGGCGGGTGGGGGCAGCAAGCTACGCAGTCTGGTGCCACTTTTGGGCGATACCCTAGGCATTCCGCTGGAAACCGCCGACCCCTGGCAGGGCATCCAGATCGACAAAAGCCGTTTCGACCTCGAGTACCTGCGCGGCCTCGCACCGGAGTTTACCGTTCCGGTGGGGCTGGCTTTGCGGGGGGTGAATCCGCTTGATTAAGCTCAACCTCCTGCCCAAAAACCTGCGCCGCCGGGTCGAGCCGGGCTGGTGGCGGCTGGTAGCTGCGGCGGTGGTGCTGGCGGTCTTGGGGGTGGTAGCCTTCCTGCATCTCTCCACCTTATCCCAGGTTCAGGCCCTACAAAACCAGCGCGACCAGCTACAAGTGGAAGTAGACGTGCTCAGGCCTTTTATCGCCGAGCAGAACCGGCTCAACCAGCAGCAGCGCGAGCTCGAGCAGCTCCTATCGGTACGCAACCAACTGCGCGAGCGCTTTGTGCCCTGGTCCGATAACCTGGCCCAGGTTATCAACCAGATTCCCCGGGAGGGCCGTCGCTTCGGGGTAGCCCTGCGCAGCATCGGCAGCAAAGTCCTCACCCCCCAGGAAATCCAAAGCAACCAACAAAGTGGCCTCTACG
The DNA here is from genome assembly GCF_000423425.1 of Meiothermus rufus DSM 22234. GTDB lineage: Bacteria > Deinococcota > Deinococci > Deinococcales > Thermaceae > Meiothermus > Meiothermus rufus. Next base: position 20,629 of record NZ_AUHY01000035.1, read on the forward strand.
ACGGCAAGCCGGTCACCGTGGAGTTCAGCCTACAAGGCGAAGCCATCGGACAGAATGCGCTAATCCGCTTTGTGGAGGCCTTTGAAACCTCGCCCCGCTTCGGCATCAACTTCCAAAACGCCAGCCTGGATCAACAGCGGCAGCTTTATACCTTCGGGGCAACGATTGGCCTGGTCAGCCAACCCCAGGCCACCGCCAGCAACACCACAGGAGGTGAAGGCAGTGATAGCCCTTCTCGCTAGAATGGGCCAGCGCGAATGGGCCATCGTGGCCATGGTTGCGGCTGTGCTGCTGGGTATGATCTGGTACTTCCTGATAACCCAGCCGCTTCAAGACCGCATTCCCGAACTACAGGCCGAGGTAGATCGCCTGACCACCGAGCGCGACCGGGGTCGGGCGGCTCAGCGCGCCCTGCCCCAGCTGCGCGAAACTATTGCCCGCCTCGAGGCCGAACGCCAGCAGTTCCTGCGCGAGTTGCCCCCGACCGAGCAGCTCGGTCGGGTTCTGGCCTCGCTGGCCCAACAAGCTCGGGAAAGCGGCGTGGTGCTGCGCAGCCTTAGCCGGGGGGCTGGGGACAACCAGGGTGTGGCGGGTGTACGGGCTACCAACTTAGCCCTGCAGGTAGAGTCACCTTTCCCCGAGCTATATGTCTTCCTAAGAAACCTCGAGGGCCTTCAGCGCTTCGCCACCATCTCCGGCCTAAACCTATCCCTGGGTGGCAGTGGGCCAGCCGCTACGGAAGCCCAGGCTACCAATCCCATTATCAATACCAGCCTGACCATGACGGTCTACACCTACACCGGGCAGGCCCAAAGTGGGCAAGCTCAACCCGGAGGTCGGCCGTGAACTTCCTCCAGCGCATGCCCCAATCGGCTAAGATCGCTCTGGCCTCTGCCCTGCTGATCGGGGCCGTGGCGGTCTGGTACCTGGGCTTTTTCCGCCCCAGTCAGACTGCGCAACAGCCCTCCACTCCGATCCCTACCCCTGCACCCGTGGGTACCCCTACCACCCCTGCTACGCCACCAGCAACCACTGCCCGGCCCCTCGAGGTACTCCCCCTGCCCTTCTTGGTGACAGAGACTCCCCGGCCCAGCGAAGCGGAGGAACCCGAGAAAACCTCGGCCAACGCTGCTCTGGCCCGCCCCCGGGTAACGGTGCCCCCCAACCCCTTCGTTCCCCTAATTATCGAAACCGCCGCTCCTGCCCCAACCCCAACCGCCATGGCCAGCCCACCCACTCCTGCACCTGCAGTGACGGCGCAGCCCATTCCCAGCCAGACCACGCGGGTTCAGGTTCGCCAGCCCACCACGGCCCTGCCTAGCCCCAGCCTGCCAGGTACCCGCCCTACCCCCTTGGCAAGCTCGGCTGCCCCTGCAGGAGAGGCTCGTTTAGCCCCGGTTGCACCCCGCACCACCCTGCCCAGCGCGGCTCCTTTGGGTAGTGGCATGCTGCCTATCCGGCTGGCCCCGCTAGAACGCGAGCTCAGCACTACGCCTGCCCCAGCCCAGGAGGCTGCTGCCCTAGATGGGCAACCCCCCTCAACCAGCGGCAGTAGCAGCCTAGACTTCGCTCGAGCCGAGATAGATACCCGGTTAGCCCAGGTGCTCGAGCCTAAAAGCAGCCTGGCCAGGAGCCCGGAAATCGTTCAGGAAAGCAGCCTGGCTCGCTTTGTGCGTGAGCTAAACCTGCGGCTTTCGGGTGTGGTTCTAGGCCCAACCAGTGTGGCCATCTTCCAGACTAAGGATGGATTTGTGGTGCTGCCTGTAGGGCGCACCCTCCCCGGCAGCGACGTGCTGCTCAAAAGTCTGAGCGCTAGAGAAGCCCTCTTGGTACAAGGTTCGGAGAGCCTGAACCTGACGATAGATACTCCCTAGGCGGTGAATATGAAGCGATTTCTTGCCCTTCTGGTGGTGTTGAGTCTGGCGTTGGCCCAAGGCACCCTGCCCCGGGATGCCCGCTTCGACCAGCCCGTAAGCAACATCGGCGTCAACCTACCTTTGCCAGCCCTCCTGGACGCGCTGGCCCGCAGCGTGGGGCTCTCCCCCATTCTGCGGGATGTCCCCAATGTGAGCGTGACCGCCGATATCGACAAAAAACCCTTCCGCCAGGTCTGGGATCTGCTCATCGCCACCTATGGCGATGGGCGCATCACGTATGCCCTGCTGGAAAACAACGTGATCGTAGTGGGGCCTAAGGAAGTGGTGGATCGGGCTCGAGGGCAGGTGGATCAGCCTTCGGCCCAGCCGGGTGAGCCGGTGGTCCGGGAGTTCTATCAGGTGCGCTCGGGCGAGCCTACAGCCCTGGCCGCCCTTGTCCAACAGGAAGTGCCCGGGATTACCGTGCGGGTGGTGCCTGGGCAAAACGTCCTGGTCATCACCGGTACGGCTCGCCAGCAGGCCGAGGCCCTGGCCATCCTACAGCGGGTGGATGTACCCCGGGTCAGCGCCCCCACTGCGCCGGTGGTACAAAAATCCTTTGCCCTTTCCCACAGCCGTGCAGTTGAGCTGGCCGAGGTGCTGAGCAAGGCCATCACCGCCCAGGCCCAAGGCCCCGCTCCGGCTCAGGGCCAGGCCCAGCCAGCAGCCCCAACCGCCCCCCAGGTTACGGTGGTGGCTGAGCCCCGCACCAACACCCTCATCGTTACTGGCTCGGCTGAGCAAATTGCCCTGGCCGAGCGCCTTATTCCCACCCTAGATCGCCCAATTCAACAAGTGCAGCTCCAGATTCGGGTACAGGCCGTGCAGGGCGAGGTCATCCGCAACCTGGGCATTAAATGGGAAACCGTCTCGGGCGGCAACCTGATCGCCAGCTTCCTCTCCACTGGCCTCAACCTGATCTTCGACGCCACCCGCAGCCTGGCCTCGCTCAACATCCGAGCCGTACTGGACGCGCTGGAAAAGCAAAACCTCTCCCGCCGCCTGAGCGATGCCAACGTGCTGGTGGAAGACAACTACGGGGCCGATACCTCCGACATCCGGGCCACCGGGGCTCGGGGTGCCGAGATTAAGGTAGGCGGGCGCCTGCTGATTCCCATCCGGCTGGCCGACCAGGTCACGGTGCGGGAGTTCGACTACGGCCTGTTGGTACGGGTACGCCCGCAGATTACCGCCGATGGGAACATTTTGCTCGAGGTCTTCACCCAGACCGGGGGTGACCCGGTCGATGGGCCTAGCGGTAGTATCCGCATCCCCCAGGAGACCACGCTATCCAAGCTGCGCATCCGCGACGGTCAGACGGTGGTACTGGGCGGCCTGATTCAAAAAGTAACCGATACTTCGGAGAACAAGGTGCCCCTGCTGGGCGATATCCCTCTATTAGGGGAGCTTTTCAAGCAACGCACCTCCTCGGTTAAGGACGATGAGCTGATCGTGATTATCACCGGCAACATTGTCAAAGACACGGCCCAGCGCTAAGCCTCTATTTATCGCGAAAGCCGGGCTTGGCCCGGCTTTTTTGTTGAGCTTCGGATTTTGGACAAAAGGGCAAGTGTGCTAGATTCTGTACATGCGTTTTCTGACTGCTGGAGAATCCCACGGGCCCCAGCTCACCGGGATTGTGGAGGGCCTGCCCAGCCAGCTTCCCCTAACGGTAGAAGACATCAACCCCTGGCTCAAGAAGCGGCAGGGCGGCTATGGGCGCGGGCGGCGAATGGTCATCGAGACCGATACGGTGGAGTTTGCCAGCGGGGTACGGGCAGGCCGCACCACCGGCGCACCGGTAACCCTAGTCATCCGCAACGCCGACTACCGCAACTGGGCCGAGATCATGGACCCTGCCCCCGGCAATGAGCCCCGCAAAAAAGCCCTTACCGCTGCCCGGCCCGGCCATGCCGACTTAGCTGGGGGCATCAAGTACGCTCACAAAGACCTGCGCGACGTCCTCGAGCGGGCCAGCGCCCGCGAGACCGCCATGCGGGTGGCTGTAGGGGCCATCGCCCATAAGCTGCTCTCCTACTTCGGGGTGGAAAGCGCCTCTTTTGTGGCGGGCATGGCCGGGGTCTGGAGCCAGGTGCCCTTCGACTGGAGCCTAAAGGCTCGGGTGGAAGAGAGCCCGGTGCGCATGACCGACCCCCAGGCCGAGGCTGAGGTTATCCGCCGCATCGACGAGGCTAAAGCCCAAGGCGACACGCTAGGCGGCATCATCGAGGCGCGTTTCCGCGGCTTGGTGGTGGGGCTGGGCTCACAAATGCACTGGGAGCGCAAGCTCGATGGGCGCATTGCCCAGATGGTCATGAGCATCCCCGCGGTCAAGGGAGTGGAAATCGGCCAAGGCTTTGAAAACGCCATGCGCCCTGGCTCCCAGGTGCACGACCCCATCTACTGGGCGCCAGACCGTGGCTACTATCGCCAGAGCAACCGTGCGGGCGGCACCGAGGCGGGAATGACTACCGGTGAGGAACTGGTGGTGCGGGCTGCGCTCAAGCCCATCGCCACCCTGATGAAACCGCTGCCCACCGTGGATGTACAAACCCACCAACCTGCCGATGCGGCCCGTGAACGCTCCGACACCACTGCTGTTCCCGCGGCCAGCGTCATCCTGGAGGCCCTGGTAGGCATCGTACTGGCCCAGGCCTATCTGGAAAAGTTCGGTGGCGACACGCTGGAAGAGCTGGTGGAACGGGTGGAGCGCTATAAAAAGCGGACCCTGGCCTACTGAGGCTGAGGAGCCATGCCTAGAAGCCGGGATTTTGCCCTTTCCGCCTATGCTCGAGGTTGAACGCCCCGTTACCTGGGTGGCCCTGACCGGTTTTATGGGGGTGGGCAAAAGCCACATCGGACGGGAACTGGCCCGGGCCCTTCTGCTCCATTTCATCGATCTAGATCGTTACATCGAGCGGCAGATGGGGCTTTCGGTAGCCGATATCTTCCGCCACCTGGGTGAGGCCACCTTCCGCCAGCTCGAGGCCGAGGCCGTGGCTGAGCTGGTACAGAAAGACTTCCTGGTACTCTCGCTGGGCGGGGGCACCTTCGTGAACCCAGAAAACCGCATGCGGCTTTTGCAGCGGGGGCCGGTGGTGGCCCTGTGGGCCAGCCCGCAAACCATCCTCGAGCGCATCAGCCGCCGCCCCGGCCAACGCCCCATCCTGGACGCCCCCGATCCCTTCGAGCGTATCCAGAAGCTCTATGCCGAACGGGAAGGCATCTATCACCAGGCCCCCTTACATGTCTCGACCGATGGCCGGCGGCCAGGCGAAGTAGTGGAAGAAATCATCCAGCAGCTATGGACCCATGCGAAAGCTAGCGATTAGACACCCCATCCCCTACCCCATTCACATCGGGCAGGGCCTCGAGGTGCCCCAAACCCACGGCCCCCGGGCCATGCTTTACGACCAGGCAGTGCAGGGCTTTGCGCAAAAGCTGGCTTCTCGGCTGGAAATTGCTGCCTGCCTAGGTCTTTCCGGCGGCGAAGAGGCTAAAACCCTGGCCAGCTACGGCCAGGTACTCTCCTGGCTAGCCCAGCAGGCCCTACCCCGCGACACCACCCTCTACCTGGTGGGGGGAGGAACGCTAACCGACCTGGGGGGGTTTGTGGCCGCCACCTATCTGCGAGGGGTGGGCTATATCAGCCTGCCCACCACCACTTTGGCCATAGTGGACGCCTCGTTGGGGAATAAAACCGGGATTAACCTTCCCGAAGGAAAGAACCTAGTGGGAGCCTTTCATGCCCCCCTGGGCGTCTACGCCGACCTCGAGGCCCTCCAGACGCTACCCCTACCTACCTTCAAACAGGGGCTGGTAGAGGCTTTCAAACACGGCATCATCGCCGGGGACCAAGCCCTAACCCAGGTAGAAGCCCTGACCCCAGGGTGGGCAGGCCTGGAAGACTACCTGGCCCGTGCGGTGGCAGTCAAGCTAACCATCGTGGAAGCCGACCCCAACGAGACTGGCGAGCGTCGCAAGCTCAACCTGGGCCACACCCTGGCCCACGCCCTCGAGGGGGCCACGCAAGGCGGCCTGCCCCACGGGGTAGCGGTGGCCTATGGCCTGCTCTTCGCGGCCCTGTTGGGCCAGGCTCACGGCGGAGACGATCTGGTGCCCACTGTGCTCAGCCTACTGCGCTGGCTGGCCCCACCTCCTCTACCCCCTTTGGCCTGGGATGACCTGGTTCCCTACCTGAGCCGGGACAAAAAGAAGCGGGGGGATACACTCCACTGGGTGATACCCCTGGGCATGGGCCACCTGTTGATCCGGCCCGTAGCCCAAACCGTACTGCGAAGCTGCTACGAGGCGTTTCGCGCCCTGGCCCCGAGCCAGAAAACCTAGCTTGGAAAGCAACCGCAAATTATCTGCGCTTTCGCGTTATACGAAAAAATCCTACTTTTTTGCGGTATACCCTCCCCCCGTGTACAATCATCCCCGTCAAGCCAAACCAGGAGGTGAAGTGTGAGCGAGAATGCCCTCGACCGCCGCACATTCATTAAAGCCACCGGCACTACGCTGGCCGCAGGCCTTCTGGCCCAGGCCGCCCCAGGCCAGGCCCAGAGCGCACAAAAGCCGGTTTGGTCGGATTATGTTGTTTTCCTCAACGCCAACGCCAAGGCCTACATCGTGGATACCCGCACCGATGCGGTGGTTGCCGCCCTCGAGACCGCCCGGGGGGCCACCCTGGGCAGCATGACCCCCGACGCCAAAAAAGTCTATGTAAGCGGGGCCGCCGAGGGCGAGAACCGGGTGGTGGTGCTGGATATGGAGCGGCTGCAGGTGGCCAAGGTGATCCAGACTGGCAACCGGCCCAAGCACGGCCTGGTCAGCCCGGATGGCCGGCGGGTAGGGGTGGACCACTGGGGTCTGAGCGAGGGTAAGCTGCGACTGGTCTTCCTCCAGACCGGCGACGACAGCATTGAAAAAGTGCTGGAACTCGAGGTGAAAAACGCCCCCAAAGGGGTTACCTCCATGCACAACGCCTGGAGCTGGGACTCCCGCTACTTCTACAGCGTGGATCGGGTGGACGACCGGCTGATTGTGGTCGACACCCGCGACTTCTCGGTGCGCACCTTCGCCTCGCCCAGCGTACCCCACTACCCGGTCATCTCGCCCGATGGTAAGGAGCTGTGGCTGATTCACGAGGGCAACGCCCAGGTACGCCCGGGCATCGTGGTCTTCGACCTGACCAAGCCTGGGCTGCCCATCCTGGCCCAGATGGACATGCCACTCATCGGCGAGGAAGCCGTCGAGGCCCACCACGGCAACTTCAGCCAGGACGGGCGCTACTTCTTGGCCCTCAACCGCGGCCCCGGCAACAACCTGCGCGGGCGGGAGGTGGCCATCTACAACGCCCGCACCAAGCGGCTTTTGCACCGCTTAAGCTGCGCCAGCACCGGGGTGGGGCACGCCTACAACAGCCCCGACGGGCGCCGCTGCATCGCCACCAACTACGGCAACAACGTGGTCACCGTCATCGACCTGCTGGGCCTGCGCACCATCAAGGACGTGGTCGCCGGCAAAGGGCGGATGGGCCACGCGGTCTTCACCCCCGACGGGGCCTTTGCCTACCTTTCCAACGCCGACGGCAACCTTTACAAGCTGGATATGGGTCGGCTCGAGGTGGTCAAAACTATTCCCACCGGGGAAAGCAGCGGTGGAGGCCAGGTCATCAACGTCTGGACCAATATCTTTGAGGAACTACCTCGAGGCTAACCAAGTAGACCTTGGCACAAAAGCGGGGTTTGGGCTAGGCCAAGCCCCGCTTTTGTCTTGCCTAGGTTATGGTCACAGGTCACTAGACAAAACGGGATATGGGCCTACCATTGTTGTAGCTATGCAAGGAGCCAAAGTTCTAGTCGTCGACGACAGCACCAGCGTGCGTAAAGTGCTGGAGCGTCTGCTCTCCACTCGAGGTCTGACGGTTACCACTAGTGAGACAGCCGAGCAAGGCCTCGAGGCCATCCGCCACAACCCGCCTCACCTGGTCATCGCCGACGTGGTTATGCCGGGAATGAGCGGTTTTGAGCTGTGCGAAATGCTCAAACTGAACAAAACCACCCAGGCTGTGCCGGTCATCCTGATCTCGGGCATCGTCAACGACGAAATCGTAGCCCAAGCACGGCAGGCAGGTGCTTTTGATGTGGTTTCCAAACCTTTCACCCCCGACGATCTTTTTCCCAAAATCGAACGCGCCCTGAACGCCACCCATCAGGCCCAGGAGGCCTCTGTTTCTCCCCCTGCGCCCGATACGCTTTCGTCTTCAACCACGCCACCGCCCCCTGCTCCCTCCCCTCAAGCCGAAGCCGCGCCCTCGAGCCCCCATACCCCTGGCCCCGCACAGCCTTTGCTCGAGGCCCTGAAGCCCTTCCTGGAAAAACCCGAAATCGAAAGTGTGGGTGTGATCAGCCACGCAGGCCAGATGGTGACCTGGCAGGGCCAAAACCTAGAAGAACCAGAGCTACTGGCCACCTACCTCCACACCCTACTCTCCATCGCGGGTGTGATGGGGGAAAAGTATCATCTCTCCTCCGTCCAAAACCTTGGCCTCGAGTACCTAGGCAAAACCCTCCTGCTTAGCCGCATCGATCAACAGTTCTCGCTGGTGCTTTTGCTGCGTGGAACGGGAGGTACAGGCGTGGTGCGCTACCTGGTGCTCAAGCAAATGTCCTTGCTCAAGGCTGCTTTGAACAATTGATCTCGCCCCCTAAGAGAACTTTCCGCCACCCAGCTGGGTGGCCATTTTCGCTCGCCCGATGGAACCCGCACCTCGGGCACACCCCCACCACTGGGCAGGGGTGTGAACCTGGACGGACACATGTGAGACTCTAAGCTGGGATAAAAAGAGGGGAACCAACCAAGAAAGGAGGTTCCCCAGGTGCAGTTTACCACCGTTGGCCGAGAGATATGGCAAGGCGCTAGACAAGCACAGAGGCTGGCCGAGGCCAAAGCAGGCGACCCAGAGGTCAAGGAACGTCTGCGCAAGCTCCGACTGGTCAAAGCCCTGCGTGAAAGTAAAAAGAGCTGGAAGGAGATCCAGGACCTGGTCGGGATCAGCCGGGCCACCTACCACCGCTGGAAAAAAGCCCTAAAAGAAAAGGGCCTGGCCGGACTCAAACCCCGCT
>NZ_AUHY01000036.1 GCF_000423425.1 Meiothermus rufus DSM 22234
GGGGGCAGCGAGTTCATGGCCGAGTTTGAGGAGGCCTGCTGTGCTCTGGGGATTGCCTTGTTTGTGCTGCCGCCGAGGAGTCCTAAACTCAATGGTCACGTGGAGCGGGTGCAACGGACCTTTAGGGAGGAGCTCTATACCCGGCCTCTGCCCCCCCGGCTCAGCGAGCTACAGGCAGAGCTGGATGCCTCCCTGGACCACTACAACCGCCGAAGGCCTCACATGGCCCTGGGGGGTCTTGCTCCCTTGGAGTATTTAGCTAAGATGCAGGAGGAGTCGGTTCCCCAGTCTCACATGTGTTGACCGATTACAGGGTCTTGCTCCCTTGGAGTATTTAGCTAAGATGCAGGAGGAGTCGGTTCCCCAGTCTCACATGTGTTGACCGATTACAAGGGATTGTTCAATAAGTCGTTGGCAAATAGACTGGAGTGGCAATGCGTAATAGGATTGTGTTTTCAGACAACATGACATACCTCCCAACTTTGCCTGATAGTATGTTTCGGCTTATATACATAGACCCTCCATTCAATACCGGTAAGATGCAAAGACGGGATCGGTTCAAGGCGGTAGCCAGCTCGGAGGGCACCAGAAAAGGATTTGGTGGCAAAACATATCAAATTAGAAAAATAGATTCTCCAGAGTATTTCGATAAGTTCGACGACTTTATTTCTTTCATCGAGCCGCGCCTTTGGGAGGCATACCGTCTTCTGACCGAGGATGGATCTTTCTTCCTCCATCTAGACTACAGAGAAATTCATTACGCCAAAGTTGTCCTCGATAGCATTTTTGGGCGCGAGTGTTTTATGAACGAGATAATCTGGGCTTATGATTATGGCGCTCGCTCCAAAAAGAAATGGCCGGCCAAACATGACAACATACTCTGGTACGTGAAAGATCCTGAAAAATATATTTTCAATTTTGATGAGATGGATAGAATCCCCTACATGGCTCCTGGCCTCGTGGGAGCGCAGAAGGCAGAATTAGGAAAGACGCCAACCGACGTTTGGTGGATGACCATAGTACCTACAAACAGCAAGGAAAAAACCGGTTATCCCACCCAGAAGCCGGTAAAGCTGCTGGAGCGAATAATAAGAGTACATACCAACCCAGGCGATTGGGTTCTAGACTTCTTTGCCGGAAGCGGAACAACTGGTGAAGCAGCTGCCAAACTTGGGCGTAGCTTTATTCTCGTTGATAACAATTTAGAAGCCATAGAAATAATGTCAAAACGATTGAGCTTTTGTGAACCTGAAGTGTTAGGAATTGAACTCAATGTCCAGTTGGTACAGCCGTTGCTAATATGAAGATTGATCAAGCCTTCTTAGAGATAAATGATAATCTCAAAAGGAAATTTGAGACGTCATCTGATATGTGGTCTGGGAGCCCTTTTGCCTGGATAAGGAGTAAACCGTCCCGTCAAGTTGGCAAAATTGGGGAGCGCCTGGTTGAGCAATGGCTAACGGTAAAGGGTTTTAGTGTACGCCCATCTATGAATTCCTCCTTTGACCGTTTTGTCGGGAATGTCAAACTTGAAATAAAGTTTTCCACCCTTTGGGAGGGGGGATTTTACAAATTTCAGCAACTTCGCAATCAAGACTACGATGCTGTTTTTTGTTTAGGCGTCTCTCCACATGAAGTACATGGTTGGGTTATTCCGAAGAGCATAGCTTGGGAAAAATCAGACGGTCAGCATAAAGGTAAGGAAGCTCTTGACACAAAATGGTTGACGGTATACCCAGACAAGGTCGAGGACTGGCTAAGGCCATATGGAGGAAATCTGTATGAAGTAGAGACTGCATTGCGCAAGCTGCTAAGCGAGTAAAGTTGAGTTGTGCGTCCTATCCTATACCGTCGCCTGGGTCTTTTTGAACTGTGGGTGCTCTCCGATGGTGAGCTGTGGCTCGACGGCGGCTCGATGTTCGGCATTGTGCCCAGGCCGCTGTGGGCCAAGCTGGCCACCCCGGATGAACAAAACCGTATCCGACTCGGCCTGAACCCACTGCTGCTGCGCATCGGCGAGCGCTATGTGCTCATCGAGACCGGCATCGACCGCAAACCGGGGGAGAAGTTCCGCCAGCTCTACGGCCTGAGCCCTACCCACCCCCTGCTGGCCCAGCTCCGGCTGCTGGGCGTAGAGCCCGAGGACATTTCGCTGGTGGTGCATACCCATCTGCACTTCGACCACTGCGGCCTGAATACCTGCTGGGCCGAGGGCCGGCTGGTGCCCACCTTTCCCAAGGCCCGCCACGTGGTGCAAAAACAAGAACTCCACGACGCCCTGCACCCCCACGAGCGCAGCCGGGCCAGCTACCGCGTCGAAAACGTGGAGCCCCTGGCCGAGCAGGGCCGATTTGAGCTGGTGGAGGGCGAGGCCGAGCTTTTGCCGGGGTTGTGGGTGCGGCCTGCACCAGGGCACAACCTGGGGATGCAGGTGGTCGAACTCGAGTCCGAGGGCCAGCGCCTGGCCTACACCGCCGACCTGGTGGCGTTGCGTTGCCAAACCCCCCTGCTCTACATCCCGGCCTTCGACCTCTACCCCATGACCAGCCTGGAAAGCCGCAAGCGCTTTTATAGCCGCTGGCTCGAGGGCGACTTTCTGCTGTGCTACGCCCACGAACCAGGCCATCCCCTGGGGCGGCTGGCGCAGGACGAAAGGGGTTATACAGCGGTTATCGAGCCCCTTGAGAATGCAGAGGTCTAGCCCTTGCAAAGCGAAGGGCGGCTAGAGGAGAGTCCAATGAAAGTAGCCCATAAGGTGCTTGTCGGTTTGGCCGTGGGGCTGCTAGGGATACAGCTAATTCCCTATGGCCGCAACCATACCAACCCGCCCGTGCTGGCTGAGCCGGCGTGGGATAGCCCGCGCACCCGGGAAATCTTCTTCCGGGCTTGTGCCGACTGCCATAGCAACCAAACCGTATGGCCTTGGTACAGCCACATTGCCCCTATCTCGTGGCTGATAGAGCGGGATGTGCTGGAGGGGCGAGCCAAATTCAATGTTTCAGAGTGGACCTCGGTGGGCGGCGAAGGGGGAGAGGACGCGGCGGAAACCGTGCAGGAAGGAAGCATGCCACCCTGGCTCTATACCCTGACCCATCCCAGAGCCCGCCTCTCGGGCGCGGAAAAACAGGCCTTCATCCGGGGTTTGATGACCACCTTTGGCGGCGAGGGCAGCACGGCTGACTCTGAGGGGCGTGGGGAGCCGGAAGAGCAGGAAGAAGAGCACCACAAGGAGGGCGACTGAAGCCAAGGCGCCTCGCTCTGCAAAGCATACCCACTTTAGTCAGGCTGGTTTGCCCGCAAAGAAGCGGCCCCGCCTTTAGGCGGGGCCGTACCAACCAGCCTCACTTGACTTCGATCTTGCTGGCGGTCAGGATTTCTCCCTCCAGCGAGCCTTTGGCCTCACCCCTTTGCCCGTCGCGGTTGGTTCCCCAGAAGACCTCGGCGGAAACGTAGCGATCGCCCACCTCGTAGCGGGTCTGGGCATGGGTGCGTATGGTTACACCGCCCATCTGGAAGGTTCGATCCAGGGCGTTGAAGTTTTGAATGGTCCCCTTGACCTCGAGGTTGCTGCTGGCCCGCTTGAGCTCAATTCGCACGGCGTAGGGCTGGCCCGAGGGGTTGGTCATCTGGGTGTTGAACTTGACCTCGACCCAGTCGCCTACCTGGAGGCTGCCAAAGGGGATGGCCTGATGCTCCCGCTCGATGATGGTGGCCGCATCAACCCAGAAGGTGGTGCCGCCCACCGTCAGGGTATCGGCGGTTATGGCCGAGATGGCTCCTTTGACCTCCCCGTCGTAGCCTTTGGTTCCTTTGGGGTATTTGACCTCCACCTCGTAGGCCTCGAGGCTGCCGTCTGGCTTCAGGTAGCCTTCCACCTCTGCCCAGGCCCCTTCGGCCAGGCTACCCTTGACGCGGGCAGTGCCGTAGTACACGGTGTAGCCCATCAGGGTGAAGGTCTGGCTGGCCGTGTCCAGGCTACCGAGGAGGCCTTCTAGCTTCATCTTAATCGGATTCCCAGGGTTTGCCGGCGGAGTGACCGTAGGGGAGAGAACCTCGAGGGCCGTGGCCACCACGGTCTGGCCCACCAGGCTGCCTTTCACCTTGACCAGGCTTCCCTCGCCCAGGCTTCCTTTGGGGACTACGCCCTGGTACTGCACGGTGTAGGTACGCAGGCCGTAGGTAAAGGTTTGGGCCGTGGTGTTCAGATCCCGGGCGTGTACCCGCAGGCTCACGCTGGGCTTGGGTTGCCGTTTGACTTCGATCCGGGTAGCCACCAGGCTATCGTCGTCCTGGGGCAGACCGGCCAGGTGTACGTACTGGCCAGGTTGAAGGTCGGCCAGGGTCAGCGAGGTGTAGCTACCATCGGGGTTCTCCCGGTACAGGTAGGTAAAGGCGCTGACCTTGGCCCGTACTCCCATCACATCCACAAACCCCTCGAGGGAGTTTACCGCGTCTACGGGCCCTTTGACTGCGTAGTGGAGGGTGGCTTTGCTCAGATGGATCCGATTCTGGCTGCGGAGGCCCTGGCCTGCCAGCACGACCCCCGGTTGGATCGCTGAGTCATCGGCCGGCTCGCCGTCCACCTCTACCGTGGCCTGGGCCGTATCCAGCGCCTGCACCCCCAGCAAGAGCGCCCCAGGGCTGCCGGCGACCACGCCGCTGAGGTTCAGTTCCTCCTGGGCGCTGGGGTTGGGGGGATAGCCGCACCCAGCCAGAAGAGCCAAAAGAAAACCAGCTACATAGGCCAACCTTTTCCTCATAAGCACCTCCGCCACGGAAGGTACGCCGGCGGGGTAACCGGGATATAACCGGGGGTAGGAGATTAAGCGGACATTAAGGACTACCCAGAGGCTGGGCTTGTTTCCAGTGCAGGCGGTTTTCTTTTTTTTCTCCCGAGAAAAGAAACCAGCCCTCGCCGGGGTAGGCTGGAGCGCTCAGGGTAGGGGGGACGGCCAGAAGCCGGCCATTTTCGCCTTTGGCCAACAGCAGAATAGCCCCTGGGCTGGCCGGGTGGCTGACCAGGAGGTGCAGGTCGGGCCCATACCAGGCCTCAACCCAGCCATTCCCCCGGCCAAGCAGTTCGGCTGGCCCTCTGAAGTAGCTGAAGACCCCTGGCTGAACCACCTCGAGCCTCGAGGCTTTGAACACGCTCTCCTCCCACTCGCCCCAGGCCTGTACCCACATGCCCGGGAACAAGAACTGGGCCCAGGCCGAGTCGGTCTCTAGCCGCCCCCCTTGCACCTGGATGTGGCCCCTGTGCACCAGGGTAACTTCGGCGTACAGCCGGTGTGAGCCCCGGTTGGGATTTTGGTTATCTTTGTTTTCCTTAGGCTCCTTTTCCTTGGGCTTATCCTTGTCCTTGTCCTGCTTGTCCTTATCCTTTTTATCGTCTTTATCGGCAAAGGCCAGGCTGCTCCAGCCCAGCAACCACAACAGCACCATCCGACGGGGTAGATGGTTCATGGACTACCCTCCCGCAGGCCCAGGCGAACCTCGAGGCCACCGGCCGGGTGGTTCCGCAGGGCAAGGGTTCCACCAGCGGCCTCGGCTACCTGCTTGGCCAAGGCCAGACCCAGGCCCAGACCATTTTGCTTTGGGGTGACCCGGTAAAAGGGGGTACCCAGGCGGTGCAGAACTTCTTCTGGCACTCCCGGGCCCTGGTCGCGGATGATCAGTAGGGGTGGGCTGGCCTCAAAGCGGAGCAGCACCGGAGGCTTCCCGTGCAGGAAGGCGTTTTCCAGCAGGTTGCGCAGGGCGGCTTCCAAGGCTTCGGGAGGGGCCCAGACCTGGCCCGGCTGGGCTTCTACCTGGATGCCAGCGCGCTGGTTAGGGGGTAAGCTTTGCAGGATGGACTGCAAAAATTCGCGCATTTCCAGCGAGCGGAACTCCCCGGGGCCCCTGGCCAGGGCTAATAGGCCGTTGAGGGTACGCTCGATCCGCTCGAGGTTGCGTTCCAGCACAGGCACCAATTGCTCGAGTGGCAAGGCCCCACCCTGAACCGCCTCGAGGGTGGCCCGCAGGGTGGCCACGGGGGTGCGCAGCTCGTGGGAGGCGTAGCGGGTAAAGGTTTTTTCCCGCTCGATGGCCTTGCGAATCTTATAGACCATGCGGTTGAAGCTCTCGATTAGATTGCCAATTTCGTCGCGGCTGGTTTTGGGCAAAGGCTGGGGAAAGCGCTCCTCGGCCAGGGATAAGGTAGCCTGCTCGAGGTGCCGCAAGGGGCGCAGCAGATAGCCCCGCAAGAGGAAGGCAAAGATGACCGCCAACAGGCTAGCCAGTCCCATGGTGAGCCAGCCTGTACGCAGGTACTCTGCCAGGGCCCGGTTGTGCTCGTTCTGGTTCAGGGCTACCTCCAGCAAATAGCCTTGCCCAAGCTCACGCCTTTCCGTCCGCCAGGAGGGGTTGTCTTGAGGAAAGGCCCCACCCCCTTCGAGGATGCTCTCTGTTCCCTTGAGCAGGCGAAAGCGCCCTTGCAGCTCGTTGGTGCTAGGCAGCTTGCTGGGCTCCAGGATGGGCTCGGCGCCTTCCATATCCAGTGCTCCAGCCACCAGCAAGGCGTATTTCTCCAGGTCGCCCCTAAAGTCCCGTTCCAGGGAGTTGTAAAAACTAAGGTAACCCAATCCCATCTGCAGCCCTACCAGAAGCAGGGCTAGGGCCAACAAGGCCAACAGCAGCCGGTCACGAAAGCCCAAGCCGGTAACCTCCAGGTACGGTCTCGATGGCCTCGGGGGAGAGTTTATTGCGCAGCCGCGAGACGCACATGCGCACTGCATGGTAGCCCGAGGAGGCATCGGGGAAGACCCGCTCCAAAAGCTCCTCCAGGGTGAAGGTTTTTTCGGGGTTCAGGGCCATCAGCTCCAGCAGGGCAAACTCCCGCTCGGCCAGGAAGACCTCATGCCCGTTCCAGAAAACCCTGCGCCGGGTGAAATCGACCTCGAGAGGCCCCCGCTGAAGGCGGGCTTGCTTGACCTGGCCTTCGCGGCGCAGCAGGGCCCGCACTCGGGCCAGCAATTCGCGCATCTCGAAGGGCTTCACCAGGTAGTCGTCTGCGCCCAGCTCGAGGCCCTGCACCCGGTCGTCCAGGGCATCGCGGGCGGTTAGAAACAGGATGGGCCGGCCAAACCCCATCTGCCGCAGTTCCTGGGCCAGGGTGAAGCCGGCGTCCTCTCCTTCGGGCAGCATCACATCCAAGATTAAAAGATCAGGTGGGGCCTCGGCCAGGTAGGTACGGGCCGTCCTTAGGTCAATGGCCCAGTCAACGGCATAACGCGCCTGTAGCAAAACCATTCGCAGGGCCAGGGCCAGGTCTGGCTCGTCCTCTACCAGCAGGATGCGCATAGGGGTAGGCTACGCCCTCACCAGCCGCGCTTGCGCTCGACCTTGTACACCACCCAGGTGCCCCTATTGGTGCGATAGGCCTTCACCTCTACCCAGCTGCCCACCTGGGGCAGGCCATACTTGTAGTACACGTTGGCATCGAGCCAGAAGCGCTGCCCGTTCACGATGATGTAGCCCTGTTGCCGATCAAACGCTTCGACCTGCCCTTTGATTTCCAGGCGCGGGTATCCACCAAGGTACTCGTACTCGTATGGTGAAGCCAGAGCGGGCAGCAAGGCCAAAAGCAGGAAAGCCAAAACTCTAAGCATGCTTACCTCCCAACCCTACCTTGCCACCCCGCTATAACCAGTTGATAACAAGGGCATAAGCGGTAGGCCCAACTAGGCGGACACCCCTTCAGGCCGGCGGGCCACCAGGGTCAGGATGTCGTATAGCGCCACGGTCTTGCCCTCCTGGTTGGTAATCTCCACCGCCCAGGTCACTACCCCGGTAGGCCGCTCGCCGGGCCTGGGGTCTTTGGCGGTTTTGCGCTTCACCGTCAGGCGGGCCTGGATGGTGTCGCCGATGCCCACCGGCTCGATGAAGCGCAGGTTTTCCAGGCCGTAGTTGGCCAGCACCGGCCCTGGGGCGGGGCTCACGAAGAGGCCGGCTGCCGCCGAGATCAGGAAGTAGCCGTGGGCCACGCGCTTGCCGAAGATGGACTCCTTGGCTCCCAGCTCATCCACATGAGCATAGAAGTAGTCGCCGCTAATGCCCGCGAAGTTCACGATGTCGGCCTCGGTCACGGTGCGGCGGTGGGTGAGGAGGCTCTCGCCGATGTGCAGGTCCTCGAAGTACTTGCGGAAGGGGTGCACCAGGTCTTCCTGCACCGTGGCCCCCCGCACGTACTCCTGGGAAAGGGCCATCAGGGTGGTGGGGTCGGTCTGCACCGCCGTACGCTGCATATAGTGCTTGATGCCCCGCACCCCCCCCAGCTCCTCCCCGCCCCCGGCCCTTCCGGGCCCACCGTGCACCAGCAGGGGCAAAGGGGAGCCGTGGCCGGTGGATTCCTTGGCGTTTTCCCGGTTGAGAATAAGCAGCCGCCCGTGGTGGGTAGCACAGCCGAAGAAGAGCTGGCGGGCCTCCTCGCGATTGTAGGTTACGATGCTGCCCACCAGGCTGCCCCGGCCCCGGCGGGCCAGGGCGGCGGCCTCGTCCAGGCTTTCGTAGGGTATCAGGGTGGCCACCGGGCCGAAGGGCTCGAGGTCGTGGGCGGCAGAGTCCCAGGGCTTAGGGCTGTAGAGCAGGGTGGGGGCCATGAACCCCCCTTTCTCCCAGTCGCCCCCCAGAAGCTCGGCCGGGCCCTCGTAGACCCGCTCGCAGCCTTGGGCCTCGAGGGCCTCCACCACCTTATGCACCTCCTGGCGCTGGGCGGCGCCGACCAAAGGCCCCATCCGCACCTCCTCGCGCTGGGGGTCTCCCAGGGTGATCTGGCCCAGCTCTTTCTTGAGCGCTTCCAGCACGGCCTCGACCTTGGCCTTGGGCACGATGACCCGCCGGATGGCGGTGCACTTCTGCCCAGCCTTGACGGTCATCTCCCTGGCCACCTCCCGCACGAAGAGGGTGAACTCGGGGTCGCCGGGCTCCACCGTAGCGCCCAGAATGGCGCAGTTCAGGCTGTCGGCCTCCATGTTGAAGGGCACTGCGTGGGCCACCAGGCTGGGATGCACCTTGAGCTTGCGCCCGGTGCTGGCCGAACCGGTAAAGGTCACGCAGTCCTGCTCGTTCAGGTGGTCGAAGAGGTCGCCAATGCCGCCGCAAATAAGCTGGATGGCCCCCTCGGGCAGGAGGCCCGACTCGATCATGGCCCGGAACACCGCCTCGGTCAGGTAGGCGGTCTGGGTGGCGGGTTTCACGATGGCCGGTACCCCGGCGATAAGCCCCGGGGCGAGTTTTTCCAGCATGCCCCAGACGGGGAAGTTGAAGGCGTTGATGTGCACCGCCACCCCTTCTTTGGGTACCAGCAGGTGCCTACCCACGAAGCTGCCCTGCTTGGAAAGGGCCAGGGGGTCGTCTTCTACCAGAAAGCGCTCGTTGGGTAGCTCACGCCGGGCTAAGGAGGCATAGCTGAAAAAGGTGCCGATGCCCCCCTCGATATCGAACCAGCTATCGAAGCGCGTGGCCCCGGTTTTGTAGGAAAGGGGGTAGAAGGCTTCTTTGCGCTCGGTCAGGTACTGGGCTAAAGCCCGCAGCATGGCGGCCCGCTCGTGGAAGGTGTAGCGCCTCAGGTTGGGCCCCCCTACCTCTCGGGCGTAGGCCACCATGCCGGCAAAGTCCAGCCCCTGGCTGCTGACCTGGGCCACCGGCTCCCCATAGACCGCGTCCACTACCAGGGTTCCGTCCTCAGGGCTCTGATGCCAGGCCCCCATGGCATAGCTCTTTGTTTTCATGCCGCCTATTCTAACAAACGCTTGTTTGATCTAGCCGGTATTAGGAGCATCAGGAGGTAATCCAAAGGAGGAGAAGGTTCCCTCAGTACGCCAGCACCCGCCGCACCGCCTCGAGCACCCGCTTGGCATCGGGGCGGTAGTAGTTTTCCACCGCGCTAAAGGGAGGGTAGGGGGCGTCCCAGCCGGCCACCCGTAGAATGGGGGCCTCGAGGTAGTCCAGGGCTTCCTCGGCGATGCGAGCGGCCACCTCGGCCCCGAAACCGCCGGTGCGCATGGCCTCGTAGACCACCACCGCTCGCCCGGTCTTGCGCACCGACTCGAGGATGGTCGGGGTGTCCAGGGGCACCAGGGTCTCGAGGTCCACCACCTCCAGCTCCACCCCTTCGCGGGCAGCCACCTCGGCGGCCTTCTGGCAGACCTCCACCATTCCCCCGTAGCAGAAGAGGCTTACGGCCTGGCCTTCCCGCACCACCCGGGCCTGGCCGATGGGCAGGGTGTAGTAGCCCTCCGGCACCATTCCTTTCACCCCACGGTATAGCTTGATGGCCTCGAGGAAAAACACCGGGTCGGGGTCCTCGATGGCCGCGAGCAAAAGCCCCTTGGCCCGCTCGGGGCTGCTGGGAATGACCACCTTGACCCCTGGGGTGTGGCAGAGCAGGGCCTCGGGGCTATCGGCGTGTTGTTCAGGGGTCTTGACCCCACCCCCGTAAGGCGCGCGGATGACCATGGGGATGGTGAAGCGGCCCCGGGTGCGGTGGCGCATACGGCCTAGGTGGGAGAGAATCTGATCCAGCGCCGGGTAGAGAAAACCGGCAAACTGAATCTCGGCCACTGGGCGGAAACCCGCCATGGCCAGGCCAATCCCGAAGCCCACGATGCCCGACTCGGCCAGAGGGGTATCGAAGACCCGTTTCTCGCCGTATTTCTGTTGCAGCCCATCCGAGGCGCGGAAGACCCCGCCCATGGTGCCCACGTCCTCGCCGAAGAGCAGCACCCGGGGGTCTTTGGCCAGGGCCAGGTCCAGGGCTTCGTTGATGGCCTGCACGTTGTTGAGCACTCGAGTCTCGCGTTCGGCAATCATGCTTTCTCCCCCCGCAAATACTGCCAGGCGG
Source organism: Meiothermus rufus DSM 22234 (assembly GCF_000423425.1). Lineage (GTDB taxonomy): Bacteria > Deinococcota > Deinococci > Deinococcales > Thermaceae > Meiothermus > Meiothermus rufus. Next base: position 10,880 of record NZ_AUHY01000036.1, read on the forward strand.
CCTCTTGGTCGGGCTGCATCTTGTGGTAGACCTGTTCCACAATCTCCCAGGGGTTGGGCTCGGGAGCCTGGTCGGCCAGGGCCAGCTCGGCCTGGAACTCAGCCTCGAGGGCCTCGCCCAGCTCCGCTTCTTCCTCTTCACTCCACAGGCCCAGGTGCAAAAGGCAGTTTTTCATGCGCAAAATGGGGTCGCGCTGCTTCCACTGCTCGGCTTCTTCCTCGGTGCGGTAACGGCTGGGGTCGTCGGAGGAGGTGTGGGGGGCCACCCGGTAGGTCAGGGCCTCGATCAGGGTGGGCCCCTGGCCGGCTCGAGCCCGGGCTACCGCTTCCCTGGCCACGCTCCAGACCGCCACCAGGTCGTTGCCGTCTACCACCACGCCGGGAATCCCGTACCCCTGGGCCTTTAGGGCGATACGCTGTACCCGCATTTGCTTGTGGGTGGGCACACTGATGGCCCAGCCGTTGTTTTGCACCGTTACCAGTAGGGGCACGTTGAACACCGAGGCGAAGTTCAGCCCCTCGTGGAAGTCGCCCTCGGAGGTGCCGCCATCCCCAATAAAAACCGCAGCCACCGCGCCCTGGCCTTGCAGGTGTAGGGCGTGGGCTACCCCAGCAGCCTGGGGAATCTGGGTGGCGATGGGGATGTAAAACTGCACCATATTCACGTCTGGGGGGGCACCCCAGCCAGCAGGATCAGCCCTCCAGCTCAGGATGAGCTTATGAATGGGCATGCCAAAGGTCAGGGCGGCGGCGCTTTCACGGTAGCTGGGCAGCAGCCAGTCGCGGTTGGCCTGCAAGCACAGGGCTACCCCCACCTGGGCTGCCTCCTGGCCGCGAAAAGGGGGATACACCCCCAGCCGCCCCTGGCGCTGAAGCACCAAGGCCCGCTCGTCGAAGTGCCGGGCCCGGCGTAGAGCCCGGTAGCCCTGCCGTAGCTCCTCGGGGTTGAAGGGCAGCTCCCGTAAGGGCCTTCCGGTATCATCCAGGTATTGAACTGTCTCCATCGTTCACCAGTTTAGCCTAACCGCTACTTAGGAGAATGACGAGCTGTAAAGCTTTATTTCACGAACAGCAATATTGTGAAATAAAGTACAATCAAGTTTATCCCTGGCACGTTTAGCCTGCCCGCAGGATGTGCTGTGCTCGGTCATTAGCCGTAAGCCCGCTGCTTCAGATAAGCCTGTAAGCGGTTTAGGGCCTGTTCGATCTCCTGGGCTGTTTTGCAGAAGGCGAAGCGAAAGAGCCCCTTGGGCGCGGGGTTTTGGATGTAGAAGGCCGAGCCAGGGATGGCCGCTACCCCGGCCTCGCGCACCAGGGTCTCGGCCTCGAGCTCGGGCAGGATGGCGGTTAGAAAATAGGTGCCAGCCGGGGCGAAGGTCTTGAGGCCCATAGCCTGAAGCCCCTGTTCCAGCAGGTTTTTGCGCTGTTTGTAGCTTTCCCGCAGGTGCGGGTAGAAGCCTTCCTTGCGGGCCATGGGCAGGGCCTCGGCCACCGCGGCCTGTAGCGGGGCTGCCGAGCAGAAGCTATTCCACTGACGCATCCCAGCGATTTGGGGGGCCAGGCCAGGGGGGGTGACAATCCAGCCGATACGCCAGCCGGTGGCTTCCAGGCGTTTGCCCGCCGAGCCCACGGTAAAGACCCGCTCTGGGGCCATCTTGCGGAAAGAAAGGGGTGGTTCAGCGAAGTACAGTTCGTCGTAGACCTCGTCGCTGATGATCCAGAGGTCGTGCTTACGGGCCAGGGCCACGATGTGTTCGGCTTCAGCGCGGGAGAAGACCGAGCCGGTGGGGTTGTAGGGGTTGGTGAGCAGAAGGGCCTGGGTACGCACCGTGATGGCCCGTTCCAGTGCGGGTAAATCCACTTCCCAGCGGTCGGTAAGGCGCATCGGCACCATGACCGGCTCAGCCCCGGCGATGCGGGCCTGGGGAATGTACACGTCGAAGTAGGGCTCGAGCATCACCACCTCGTCGCCCGGCCCATACAACGACTCGGCCAACACCTGAAGGGCTTCGGTGCCTCCCGCCGTAATGACCACATCCTCGGGGGCTACGCCCAGGTCTTCCGCGATGGCCTCGCGCAGACGGGGCAGGCCGATGGGGGGGGTGTACTGGTCCACCGCGCCAATGGCCCGCCGGGCCGCCTCGAGTAAAAAGGTGGGGGGTGGGTTAGAGGGGAAGCCCTGGCCCAGGTTGATGGCCCCGTACTGGGTGGCCAGGCGGCTCATGTGGGCAAAGACGCTTTCCTTGGAAAGCTGGGTGCGGGGGTGCAGGCTGGCCATGCCCAAGAGTCTACTGCACCTGGAACCGGCCAGGCCAGCCGCTATACCACCCCACCCTGACAGCAGGGTGGAACCCCGGCAATACGCTACGCCTGGCCCTTGAGCACCGGCCCTGCTTTTGCCAGATGGAGCGCACCTCGAGGCTCCTGCACGCCGGTTGTCGTGCCTGCTTCAGGCCAGGAGCAGTCTTAAGTAGTCGTCTAGCTTCAGACTGGCCCCGCCCACTAGTCCGCCGTCAATATTGGGCTGGGAAAACAAGGCGGTGGCGTTGTCTGGCTTGACCGAGCCGCCGTAGAGAATGCGCGTCTCCTCGGCAAAGGCCGTGCCGTAGCGGCGGGCCAACCATTGGCGGATGGCCTGGTGCATGGCCTCGGCATCCTCGGGGGTGGCGGTTTTACCGGTGCCGATAGCCCAGACCGGTTCGTAGGCCACCACCAGGTGCGCCGGCGAGGCTGGTTCAACCCCGGCCAGGCTAGCCTCGAGCTGGCCCAGGGTGTACGAGAGGTGCTTCCCGGCCTCACGCACCTCTAGAGGCTCACCCACGCACAGGATGGGCACGATACTGAATTCCAAAAGGCGCAGCATCTTCTGGGCTACCAAGGCGTCGGACTCCGCATGGTGGCTGCGCCGTTCAGAGTGGCCCACAATGGCATACCTACAACCCAGGTCGCACAACATCAGCGCCGATACTTCGCCGGTATAAGCACCCTCCCGGTGGGCCGAGACATCCTGGGCACCCCAGTGTATCCCGCTGTTCTCCAGTACCTCCTTGGCGTAGGCCAGGTGGGTAAAGGGCACCAGTAGGGCGGCTTCGGCCTGGGTGTTGGGCCGTTGGCGAACCAGAGCGGAAAACCAGGCTTTAGCCTCAGAGGGGCTTTTGTGCATTTTCCAGTTGCCGGCAACCAGTCGCTTGCGCATGGTTCCCATCATAAGGGCCTCAATCCACTACCTGGAAGCCCAGGGCCTCGGCCCGCTCGACGAAAAACTGGATATTTTCGCTTTTGGTCTCGCCCCCCAGGCTTTTGCGCTCGAAGGCCTCTTCAGCGGCCAGGATCATGGTCTCGGCCAGACAGGCGGGCACCGCCCCTTCGCCAAAGTGTAGGTCGAGGTTGCCCTGCATGGCCCCGGGGGGGCGTACCACTCCTCCAGGAATCACCCGTACTCCGGGTACTTCCTTGACCGAAGCATCTACGTCGGGGGGAACGCCTTCGTCGTAAATCCAGGCCCCAGGTTTGACGTGCTGGGGGAAGATGACCGGGCCGGGCTCGGAGGTGGCGCTGAAGACCAGGTCGGCTTCGCGGATGGCCCCGATGTCTAGGCTAAGCACCAGTTCCGGTACCGGCTGCCCCTTGCGCTCGAGGTTCTGCTGCAGGCTGGTGGCGCTTTTCTCCAAGCGCTCGAGGTTCCGCCCCACCAGGATGAGCTTGCCCACCAAAGGGGCAATCTGCCGGGCGATGCCAAAAGCTACTACCCCATTGGCCCCTACCACCGCTGCGGTGGCCTGGCGTAGGCTGCGCCCTTCCTGCTCGAAGTGGGCCAGAATCCCAGGAATCGCGGCCCGTACCGTTCCGGCGGTGTAGGCGCCCCCGTTGGTGACCTGGATCTCCGGCACGGCCTCTTGTACCCGGCGGCCTTTCTCGCCCACCACACTCCAGAAAGCGCCCAGGCCCACCACCGTACAGCCCAGCTCCCGGGCTAGCCGGGCCCCCTGGATGGCCCGCTGGGTGGCCAGTTCGGGTTTACTGGTGATCTGGTGGGGCAGTAATGGGGCCGAGATCAGATAGCAGCGAATCTCCCGGCCATCGCGGGTGCGCACCCCGCGCAGCTCGCCCACCTTCATAGGCCGGATGGCCTCGGCCAGGTTTTCCACCAGTTTGGGGGAGAGGAGGCCCCGTTTGACCAGCGGGCGGGCCCAGCGGAAGCGGGGGCTTTGAAAAAGGTCGTCCAGGGTGAGCGGATGGATCATAAAGGCGCAGACCACCTGCTTGGGCGAGGGCAGGGGTGGGGGGTCGCCCAGGCGAGGCTCGGTGCCCTCCAGCATCCGGCCTATGTTTTCCTTGTAGCGCCACAGGGTGACCATGGGCAGAAGCCAGGCCGCCAGTTTCGCCCAGCCGGGTAGGGGCTCGAGGCTCACTGCCAGGGCCAGCCCCGCTGGGATGGATAAAGCCGCCAGCGAGGCGTACCGGCTCCAGAGAAACACCCCCCCGGCGGTGACCAGGATGGCCAGGGTAGACAGGTAAGACAGGCCGCTGAGATGAAGGCCCAACACCAGCCCCAGCAGTACCCCGGCCCCCCGTCCCCGCAGCAAGGCGCCCTGGGCCAGCCTACGGGGGGGGTAAAGGTGGCCTAAGTAGGCCAGAAGGGCGTAGCCCACCCCCCAGGACAGGCCCCACAGGCCGCCTACCCAGGCGGCTACCAGCCCCTTGAGGATATCCAGCCCCCAGGCCAGCGAGGCGGGACCAGGGCCTAAGCGCTTTAGGGTGTTTTCTAGGCCCAGGTTGTAGCCTGAGGCCAGGCGCACATCCTGGCCGGTGAGCCGTCGAACGGCCCAGTAGCCCAATGGAAGGGCCCCCCACAGATAGGCTAGCGCAGCGAGTACAACTACCATCGGCTAAACCTTACCAGATTCCGGCCCGCCAGACCGCCCAGGTACGGTGGTGCCCCTCCATCCAGCCCTCGGCCCAGGCCCGCAAGCGCAGCCCCACCGGGGGGTGCAATAGCTCGCCTGGCTGCCAGTAGTGCTCAGCCGAGCTACCGCGCCGCTGGGCTTCCAGGGTGGTGAAGCCCTCGAGGAGCACCAGTCCCTCTTTGTGCAAGCGTTCCGCCAGCCGCAAAAGCAGGGGCCGGTGCACGAAGTAGCTCATAATCACCCCAGCAAAGGGGCCGGGCGGCAGAGGGGTTTCAGGGGCCTCGAGGTCGGCCTCTAGGGCCCAGACCTCAAGGCCGCTTCGCGCGGCCTCAGCCCGTACAAAGGCCAGGGCCACCCGGCTTCGCTCGAGCAAGAGTACCGGATGACCGCGCCGAGCCAGGAAAAAGGCGTTGCGTCCGGTACCCCCGGCCAGGTCCAGCACCGGCCCTGGCGGCAGGCAGTGGGCGTAGCTGGCCACTACCCGGGCTGGCTGGGCCAGGATGGCCTGGCTTAGGTAATGATGGTTCCAGTCCTTGGGCATCTGAAGCGCGGCCTAGTCTGCCTGAGGGCCACGGCGAAAGGCCCACAGGCTGCCCAAAAGCAGAATGGCGAAGGTAACCCCCAGGAAAAAACCCTGGGGCAGGTGCAAGGCCAGCTCAGGCCGGTGCAGCCAGACTTCGCTGCCGTGCTCCCAGCCCTCGAGCATCAGCTTTAGCCCAGCCCAGCCCACCACCGCATAAGCCACGCTCTCCAGCCTTGGGTAGCGCTCGATGACGGTCACCATGATGCCGGCGGCCAGCCGGATGAGCAGAATGCCCACGGCCACCCCGGTGAAGATAACCCAAAACTCCCGGCTGAAGGCAATCACCACCAGCACCGAGTCCACCGCGAAGGCCAGGTCTACGACATTAATCATGAGCACAATGCGCCAGAAACTGGCCGCGGCGGCTTGCTGAACCTGGGCCGGCTCAGTTTGGCCTTCCGCTTTGCGGTAGAAAAGGTGGTTGACCGCCAGGTAGACCAAGTACAGCCCCCCTAGGAGTTGAATCCACCAGATTTGGATGATGAGAGTGGCAAACAAAAGCGCCAGGCCGCGCAACACGTAAGCCCCGATGATGCCGTAGAGCAAGGCTCTGGAGCGCAGCTGGGGCGGCAGCGGCCGTACCATCACGGCCAGCACCATAGCGTTGTCGACAGACAAAATGGCCTCGAGGGCCACGATGATCAGGATGGCGGCGAGTGCAGGGCCTAACTCCATAAGCTCAAGCCTACCATTTGCCCAGATTTCTGTGTGCTACCCCTAGCGAGGGGAAAACCGTGGGGGGCGCTTCTCGAAGAAAGCCGCGATGCCCTCGGCTAGATCGCCGGTCTCCCGCACCCAGGCGTTGGCCAAAGCAGCCAGGCGGAAGCCCTCCTCGAGGCCCATACCCGGTAGGGCGCAAAGCAGTTCCTTGGTCAGGGCCAGCGAGGTGGGTGCATGGCCGCTTATTTCCTGGGCTAGGGCCAGGGCCTCGTCCAAAACCTGCTCCGATGGCACCACCCGGTTGACCAATCCCATGCGGAAAGCCTCCTGGGCAGAGATAAGCCGTCCGCTGAGCAAAAGCTCTTTGGCCTGCTTCTCGCCCACATGGCGCACCAGGATTACCCCGACCAAGGCGGCCACGAAGCCAATCCGAACCTCGGTGTAGCCCATCTGGGCTTTCTCACTCATAAAGGCTAGGTCGCAGGCGGTGGCCAGCCCAGCCCCTCCGGCTACGGCAGGGCCGTTGATGGCGGCGATGGTGGGTTTGGGGAAGGTGTAGACCCGGTGGAAGAGCCGGGCCAGCTCGAGGGAGTGAGCATAGTTGGCCTCGGCTCCCGCGCTTGTGACGTTTTTGAGGAACTCTAGGTCGGCTCCGGCGCTGAAGGCTGGGCCTGCTCCGGTAAGCACCACCACGCGGATCGCGGGTTCCTTTTCGGCAGCCTCCAGGGCTTGCATCAGCTCGGCCACCAGGGAAGGGGAGAGGGGGTTGCGGCGCTCAGGGTCGTTGAGGGTGATGAGACGCACTTGGGCATGGTCGGTTGTGCGTACGAACATGCCTTCATGCTATAGGGCCTCCTGTTTTGCGCAAAGCCGCCCAGCCGAATTGCCCCAGGGGTGTTTCATTGTGTAGACTCGAAGGCGCAGGCAAACAGACGCTGGAGGGTTTGTTGCTTGCGGAGGTGAGTTTATAGCCAAAGATGTTCCTGTCAACGAACGGATCCGGGTGCGCCAGGTGCGCCTGATCGATGAGAACGGTATGCAAGTTGGGGTAGTGGACACCCGCGAGGCTTTGCGCCTAGCCAAGGAGCGTGAGTACGACCTGGTGCTGGTCTCGCCCAACGCGGTGCCGCCGGTGGCCCGCTTGCTCGACTACGGCAAATGGCGTTATGAGCAGCAGCAAGCGGAGAAGGAAGCCCGCAAAAAGGCCAAGCGCACCGAGCTCAAAAGCATGAAGCTCCGCCCCAAGATCGACACCCACGACTACAACACCAAGCTGGGCCACATCCGCCGTTTCCTCGAGGAGGGGCACAAGGTCAAGGTGACCATCATGTTCCGGGGGCGTGAGATGGCCCATCAGGAACTGGGGTACAAGCTGCTCGAGCGTATTGCCAAGGACCTGGAGGGCGTGGGCTTCGTGGAGATGCGCCCGGAGATCCTGGGCCGCGATATGAACATGGTGATGGCCCCCGGGGCCAAGCCGGCTTCAGCCGGAAACCCTTCTAAACCAGCTTAAGACGCTTACCCCCGGTGTTCTGCCGGGCTTACCGCGTTCGCACCAAGCAAGCGCGGCGCGGTGGCGGGTTTGGCAAAGAGCCTAAGGGGGTGCTATACTTGCAAGGCTGCCGGGTTTAGGAAAGCCCTTTTTAGGCACCCAGGCAGCAAAGGAGCAGCAAGATGCCAAAGATGAAGACCCATAAGGGCGCCAAGAACCGTGTTAAAATCACGGCAACGGGCAAGGTTACTGCTAAAAAGCCGGGAAAGCGCCACCTCAACTGGCAAAAGTCGGGCAAGAGCCGCCGTCAGAAGGGACGCGACTTCACCTTTGCCAAAGGGGAGGCTCGCCGCGTCCACCTGCTGATGCCCTACGAAAAAAAGCCGCATAGCGTATAAAAAGAGGTGATGCTGAATGCCACGCGCAAAAACCGGTGTTGTTCGCCGTCGTAAACACAAGGCCATCCTCAAGCGAGCCAAGGGTTTTTACGCCCTTCGTTCCAAGAGTGTGCGCAAAGCCCGGGAGACTCTGTTCAGCGGGGCCATGCGCTCTTTCAACGACCGCCGCAAGCGTAAAGGCGATATGCGCCGCCTTTGGATTGTGCGCATCAACGCTGCGGCCCGCCAGCACGGCCTGAGCTACAGCGTGTTCATGCACGGTTTGAAGAAGGCCGGCATCGAACTCGACCGCAAGATTCTGGCCGATTTGGCGGTGCGCCAGCCTGAGGCTTTTGCCGAACTGGTGAACAAAGCCCGGGCCTAAAGGGGCTGTATAGCAAACAGGGGCCAAAGGGCCCCTGTTTTGCCTCAGGTGTACTTATCCCCTCGCATGACCTCTACGTTTTCCACATAGGCGATAACCGCATAGTTGGCAAAATAGATCTCCGCCAACCGTTGGAGGATTTTTTCCGCCACGGCTGGGCTTGCGATGGTTTCCAGGCGGATGTTGTTACCCTCCCATTCGCTGGCCCGCACGCCCCGGCTGCCCTCGCCCCGGGCCGAGGTAATGGTATAGCCCTTTGCGCCAAGTTGTTTGATTTCCCGGACGAGCCGTTCTTCCAGATAGGCTTCCGCAATGATGGTGACCAGTTTGAGTGAGACCAAGGCCATCAGCTACCTCCGTGCAGCCAGCGGGAAAGGGCAAAGTAAAGGGGGATGCCTAGGGTTAGGTTGAAGGGGAAGGTGATACCCAAGGAGGCGGTGAGGTAGTAGCTGGGATTGGCCTGGGGCAGGGCGATGCGTACTGCGGCTGGGGCTGCGATGTACGAGGCGCTGGCGGCCATGGTCCCCAGCACCATAGCCCCTCCTACCGACATCCCCGCGAGGCTGCCTAGCCCTACCCCTAGGGCTCCTTGCACCAGGGGCATCAGGAGGCCAAAGCCAATCAGGAAGGGGCCTACTTTGCGCAGATCGCGCAAGCGCTTGGCGGCTACCATACCCAGCTCGAGCAAAAACAGCACCAGTACCCCACGAAAAGGGTCTACGAATACCGCCGCCACCTGCTTGAGGCCCTCAGGGCCAGACAGGTAGCCGATAACCGAGCCGCCCATAAGCAGCAACACGCTTTTGCCGGCGAAGATTTCCCGCACCGCTTCGCCCAGTGAACCTTGGCCCAGGCTGCGGCGGGCGATCAGGAGGGCAATCACAATAGCCGGAACCTCGAGCAGTGCGACCAGGGTGGGCATGTAGCCCTCAGCCGGTTGCTGGGCCGCCTGCACAAAGGTGCTCGCGGCGATGAAGGTTACTGCCGAGACCGAGCCATAGTGGGCCGCGATGGCTGCCGCGTTGACCACGTCGAAACGCCCCAGGCGCCGCAGGGTGACGTAGGAGAGCAGGGGGGTTAGCACGCTTAGAACCAGGGTGGCCAGGGCGGGTTTCCAGAACTCGGCCAAGGGGGTCTGGGCTAAGGCCGCCCCGCCCTTGAGGCCAATGGCCAAGAGTAGGTAGATGGAGAGGGTGGTGTACAGCGCATCCGGGATTTTTAAGTCAGAGCGCACCAGGGTGGCGACAATCCCCAAAACAAAGGCCAGCACGGCGGGGGAGAGCAGGTTGATGCGGAGGAGCTCGAGGGTGTCCACCGGGCAGGATTCTACCGCTTTTTTGTAGACTGCTGGGCGATGAGCCTGCCCACGCATCCTCTGGTTGGCCTGATCATGGGTTCCAAGTCGGACTGGGAGACCCTAGAGCACGCGGCGAAGACCCTCGAGCTGCTCGAGGTTCCCTTCGAGGTGCGGGTGGTCTCGGCCCACCGCACCCCCGACCTGCTCTTTGCCTACGCCGAGCAGGCCGAGGCGCGGGGCCTCGAGGTCATCATCGCCGGGGCCGGGGGGGCGGCCCACCTTCCCGGGATGACCGCGGCCAAGACCTGCCTGCCGGTGCTAGGGGTACCGGTGGAGTCTAAAAGCCTCAAGGGGCTGGACTCCCTGCTATCCATCGTGCAGATGCCGGCAGGCGTGCCCGTGGGTACCCTGGCCATTGGCCGGGCTGGGGCGGTGAACGCGGCCCTGCTGGCGGTGAGCATCCTGGCCAACAAATATCCCGCCTACCGCGCGGCGCTGAAGCGCTACCGCCAGGCCCAGACCGAGGCGGTGCTGGCCGAGCCCGACCCCAGGGGGTAGGGGCCCCTCGACCGAATTGCGCTACTCTAGTAGGCTACAGCCGTGTGCATAGGGGTTTTGGGTGGTGGACAACTGGGCCGGATGCTGGCTTTGGCTGGTTATCCTTTGGGTTTGCAGTTTCGCTTTTTCGACCCCTCGCCCCAGGCCCCGGCGGGCCAGGTGGCCGAGCTGGTGGTGGGCGATTATGCCGATGCGGGGGCCTTGGCGCGTTTTGCCGAGGGCCTCGAGCGGGTGACCTACGAGTTCGAAAACGTACCCCTTTCGGCGGTCAAGAGCTTGCCCCGATCCTTGCCGGTGTACCCGCCCCTGCTGGCGCTGGAGGTGGCCCAGGATCGCTTAGCGGAGAAGACCTTTTTCCAGAAGCTGGGCGTTCCCACCCCCCCGTTTTACCCGGTTACGACCCAAGGCGATTTTGAGCGCGGCCTCGAGCGCATCGGCTTCCCGGCCCTGCTCAAAACCCGCCGGCTGGGCTACGATGGCAAAGGACAGCGGCTCTTGCGCACCCCTGCCGAAGCGGAGGCCGCCTGGGCAGCGCTGGGTGGGCAGCCTTTGCTTCTGGAAGGCTTTGTGCCCTTTGAGCGGGAGCTTTCCCTCCTTTCCGTACGCAGCCTCAGCGGCCAGGTGGCCCACTACCCTCTGGTGGAGAACCACCACGCCAGCGGCATCCTGCGCAAAAGCCTGGCCCCGGCCCCGGACACCCCCTCCCGCCTGCAACACCAGGCCGAGTCGATTGCCCTAAAGGTGATGGAAAGGCTGGAGTACGTGGGGCTGCTGGCCATCGAGTTTTTTGAGCTGGAAGGGGTGCTTTGGGCCAACGAGATGGCCCCTAGGGTGCACAACTCCGGCCACTGGACCCTCGAGGGGGCCGAGACCAGCCAGTTCGAAAACCACCTGCGCTCGGTGTTGGGGCTACCCTTGGGCTCTACCGCGCCCCGGGGCTATTCGGCCATGCTCAACCTGATTGGCCTGAAGCCCGAGGCCGCTAGGGTGCTGGAGATACCTGGGGCACACCTGCACTGGTACGGCAAGGAGGTGCGGCCCGGACGGAAGGTGGGGCACATCACCCTGCGGGCCGATACGCCGGGGGGCCTCGAGGCCGGGCTCAGGCAGCTCGAGGCCCTGCTCACAGGTTGAAGTACTTGGCCGCAGGGTGGTGTACCACAATGGCGCTGGTGGACTGCTCGGGGTGGAGCTGATACTCCTCGCTCAGCTCGATGCCGATCTCCTGCCACTGCAAGAGCTCCTGTAGGTAGCGCTGGTCCTCCAGCCTTGGGCAGGCCGGGTAGCCGAAGCTGTAACGGCTGCCCTGGTAGCCCTGGCGGAAGAGGCCCTCCAGGCTGGTGGCGTCGTCCTGGGCGATGCCGAGCTGCTGACGGATGCGCTTGTGCCAGTACTCAGCCAAGGCCTCGGCCATCTCCACCGAGAAACCGTGGAGGTAGAGGTAGTCCTGATAGGCGTCGGACTGGAAGAGGGCCTGGGCCACCTGGGAAACCCGGCGTCCCATGGTGACCACCTGGGCGGCCAGCACGTCCCGCGCCCCGTTTTCCCAGGCTGCGGGGGGAAACCACTGGGCCTCATCGCCCAGAGGCTCGGCAAAGCGGGGACGGAAAAAGTCGGCGATACACAAATGGCGCGAGCTGGCCCCCATCTGGCGGGGGAAGTTGAAGCGGAAGAGCTCGGCCCCGCTTTCCGGGTGGAAGACGATCAGGTCGTTTTTGTCGGAGGCCACCGGCCAGTAGCCGTAGACCACCGCCGGCTCGAGCCAGCCTTCGGCCATGGCCTGGAGCACCATCTCCTCGAACATAGGTTCGGCCAGGCGCTCGAGGTAGGCCTCGTACTCAACCTGGCTCATCTCGCCTTTGCGGAAGCCCCACTGGCCGCGGAACAGGGCGTTTTTGTTGACGTAGCGCGAAATAACCCCGATCTCGAGCTCACTGCTATCCACCACTCGGCGGCCCCAGAAGGGCGGGCGGGGGATGCGGGGAGCCGGGGGGGTGTTGGAAGGAATGTACGCTGAACCAGCCATCAGTTTCTCCTGCAGAATCTCGTAAGCGGTCTTGTACTTGTGTCCACTCACCTCCCGGGCGGTCAGGCGCGGCGGGGCATGCCCGGTGATCTCCTCCATGAGCTGTAGGCCATCGAAGGCATCGGCAGCGTAGTACACCGGACCGGTGGTGTAGGTCCGGCGCAGGTCGTTTTCCACATAATGCCGGTTGAGGGCGGCCCCGCCCAGGATGACCGGTAGGCGGTAGCCGCGCTGGGCCATGTACTCCAGGTTTTCCTTCATCACCACCGTGCTTTTGACCAGAAGCCCACTCATGCCCACGGCGTCGGGCTTATGCGCTTCGACTGCGGCCAGGATATTCTCGATAGGCTGCTTGATGCCCAGGTTGATCACCCGGTAGCCGTTGTTGGAGAGGATGATGTCTACCAGGTTCTTCCCGATGTCGTGCACATCGCCCTTGACCGTGGCCAACACCAGGGTGCCCTTGTGCACCCCTTCTAGCTTTTCCATCCGGGGCTCGAGGTAGCGCACCGCCGCCTTCATGCACTCGGCAGCCTGCAGCACGAAGGGCAGCTGCATCTTACCCTCGCCAAAGAGGTCGCCCACCACCTTCATCCCTTCCAGCAGAATCTGGTTGATGATCTCTACCGGGCTGTAGTGCTCTAGGGCTTGCTCGAGGTCGGCTTCCAGGCCCACCTTGCGCCCTTCGATGATGCGCTTTTTCAGCCGCTCCTCGAGGGAAAGCCCGGCCAGGGGGTCGCGGGCGGGGCCTCCGCTCACCTTGTGTTTGTTGAAGTAGTCGACAAAGGCGAACAGCGGGTCGTGGATGACCTCCCCCTCGGGCCCCCACTGCCGCCGGTCGTAGATCAGGTCCAAGGCAAGCTGGTAGGCCTCAGGGGGAATCTGGCTGGTGGGCCGGATTTTGCCAGCGTTTAGGATGGCTGCGGTCAGGCCAGCCTGGACGCACTCGTCCAGGAAGACCGAGTTCAACACCACCCGGGCCTGCGGGGCCAGGCCAAAGGAGACGTTGGAGATGCCTAAAATGAACCCCACCTCGGGCAGCAGGGCGCGCACCCGGCGGATGCCCTCAATGGTCCACATGGCCAGCTTGCGGGTGTCCTCGTCGCCTTGGGTGATGGGAAAGGTCAGCAAATCGAAGAGGATGGAGTGGCCGGGAATGCCGTGGACCCTAGTGAGCCGCTCGTACATGCGAAGCGCGATTTCTACCTTGCGCTCCACGGTCTTGGCCATGCCAGCTTCCTTGTCCTCGTCAATGGTCAGGGCCACTAAGGCGGCCCCGTGGCGCTTGGCCAAAGCTGCAATGCGGTCGAACTTCTCCAGGCCATCCTCGAGGTTCACCGAGTTCAAAATGACCCGTCCACCCAGGTGCTCCAAAGCCCGTTCCATCACCTCGGGCTGGGTGGTATCCACCATGATGGGAATCGGCACGCTGGTGGCGAAGCGCTTGAGTACCTCGCACATGTCGTGCACCTCGTCGCGCCCCGTCCAGGCCACCGAGACGTCCAGCACATGGGCCCCCTCGGCCACCTGTTCGGCGGCCAGCTCATTCATGCCGTCGAAGTCGCCAGCAAATAAAAGCTCGCGGAACTTCTTACTACCGGTGGCGTTGGTGCGCTCGCCCACCAGTAGAATGCCGGTTTCCTGCCGCAAAGGCACGCTCTGGTAGAGGCTGGCCACCTGGGCCGAAGGGGGGAGGGCCGGGGCGGGCCGGGGGCGGGGCTGCCGGGCTTCCTGCAGGGCCTGAGCCAGGGCCCGGATGTGCTCTGGTGTGGTGCCGCAGCAGCCTCCGGCGGCGTTTAGTCCGTATTCCAGCACGAACTTAAGCTGCCAGCGGGCCAGCTCCTCTGGGGTCAGGTCGAAGACCGCCCGCCCCCCCTCGTTGCGGGGTAGGCCAGCGTTGGGCAGACAGGAGACAAAGCGGGTAGCATTCTGGCAGAAGTAGCGGATGTGCGAGTCCATCAGGTCGGGGCCCACCGCGCAGTTGAGGCCTACCACATCCACCGGAAGGTTTTCCAACACGGTAAGGGCCGCGGCATCGTCGGTACCGACCAGCATAGTACCGGTGGCCTCGAGGGTCACCTGCACCTGTAGCGGCACCTCTCGCCCTGCAGCCTGCATGGCCTCCCGGGCCGCCAACACCGCACAGCGCACCTGCAGGATGTCCTGGCAGGTCTCGAGTAGGATAAGGTCCACCCCCCCCTCGATTAGCCCCTGGGCGGCCACCTTGTAGGAGGCGAACAACTCCTTCCAGCTGATCTGGCCCAGCGAGATCAGCTTGGTGCCGGGTCCCAGGGCACCGGCTACGAAGCGGGGCTGGCCATCGGCCTGGGACTGCCGATCGGCAGCCTGACGGGCGATGCGCGCCCCGGCGAAGGCCAGGTCGTAGGCTTCGGCCTCGAGGCCGTACTCGACCAGCACGTGGGGCAGGCAGCCGAAGGTGTTGGTTTCGATCACATCCGCCCCAGCCTCCAGGTAGCTTTGATGGATGGCCGCGATGACATCGGGCCGGGTACGGTTCAGAACTTCCGGGCAGCCGTTGTACTGGGCTCCGCCATAGTCGGCATCGCCCAGGTTGTACTTGAAAATCTCGGTGCCCATGGCCCCGTCGTAGATCAAGACCCGCTGGGAGAGGGCTTGCAGATAGGGGAAGGCCTGGGCCCGGGCCTCACGCCGGTAGCCCTCAGCCCCTAAGGGCTCGAGGCCCTGTTCAGCGAAGAAGTCACGCACCCTCACAAAGGCCATTGTAGGGTATGGTATACCCATCGCCCACTGCCCTTTAGGAGGCTTCCTGGGCCTCGAGTTCCCACAGCAAATCGCGCAGAATCCAGCCGCGCCCGGGAGCCTCGAGCTGGCCGCTGGCGATGTGCTCGATCAGGTAGGCCCGCACCTTGGCAATGGGAAGCCCAGCCTGGATCAGCTCCCCTAGGTTGCGGCTGCCGTCCAGCAGCACGGTGATGTCCTCTGGGTCGCGGATGCCGGCCTGGGTGCGGCGGGCCGAGGGGTGGCGGATGCGTAGGCCAAACCAGGCGTACTTGCGCAGCCTGGTTAGGTCCCCCTCGCGTAGCCCCCGCCAGGCTCGCTCGGCTGCGATGATGAGCGGCACCCCCCAGCTTTTGGCTGCTGCGCGCACGCTTTTGCCGCCCACGAATATGGCGAAAGGCTCCACGGCCCGTGGGGTTTCCAGCACCCGACTGGGGGAGTCCAGCAGGGTGCGGAAGCGGCTCCACTGGTCGTTCATGCGGGCCCACTCGCCCAGGAAGACCTTGAAAGGCATCAGCGGAACACCCCGTACCGGGCCTGCTTTGAAGCGGAAATGGCCCTCTGCGGGATGCAAGGGAAACGAGGTGATGGCCTCGAAGCCCTCCCAGTCAAGGATGCCCCCGCCCACCACCTCGCCCTCCTCGAAGTATAGGCGTAGGGGCAGCTGCAGGCTTTCGAGGTGCAAAACCCCGGTACCCCGGTTGGCGTGGAGCATCTCGAGGAGACCGGTTAGTGGGATGGTACGGAAGCTGCCTTCCACCTGAGCCCCTCTCCCAGCCCCAGTACCAGGGTAGACCCCTCGCCCACATAGGCCTGCATGGCCTGGCGTATAGCCTCGATCTGCTCTGGCCGGGCTAGAGCGGCCAAGGTGGGGCCGGCTCCGCCTACGAAGGCGGCCAGGGCACCGGCCTGGTAGACCCGTTCCAAAGCAGCCTCGAGGCCTGGCATCAGGTGGGCTCGGTAGGGCTGGTGTAGACGATCTTTAGCCGCTTCCCGTAGGGCCTCCAGTCGCCCAGAGTAGAGCGCAGCCGGCCAGAGTGCGCTGCGGGCTAGGTTGTAAACCGCATCGGCATAGGGAATGCGTTGGGGCAGGGCGGCCCTGGCCAGAGGGGTGGGCACCTCGTAGGCCGGTACCCCCAGGACGAAGCATACCCCCTGGGGGGCGGGCAGGGGCAGGGCCAGAGGGGGGTCGGCCAGGGCGGCTACGAACCCCCCGTAGACCGCCGGGCCTACGTTGTCGGGGTGGCCCTCGAGGGCCGCGGTTACCCGGAAGACCCCGTCTAGCCCTAACCGCCCTCCCGAGAGGGCATCGGCCAGCGCTGCCCCGGCGACCAGCGCGGCAGAGCTGCTGCCCATGCCCCGGGCCAGCGGGATGGGGTTATGGGCCCAGATAGCCAGGTGGGGTGGGTGGGCTTCCCCCAGGGCCTGCCAGGCCGCGCGGTAGCCTTGGTGGATCAAATTGTCAGGGGTGTTGGGGACATGCCCCTGGCCGGTGTAGTGGAGCTGATCGCGGGTGGCGGGCTGGGCGCTGACCTCGAGGTACAGGTCGAGGGCCACCCCCAAGGCATCGAAGCCGGAACCGAGGTTAGCCAGGGTGGCTGGAACTTGAACGTAGAGGGTCTGATCGAACATACTGCCCCCGCCGCAGGCGGCGATACCAGGGTAATCATATACCCGGCCTTGGCCCGGCTGCACAACCTGTGCTACGGCCAGAGCTGCCCTAGGTGCGAAACTACCCAGACCGGGGTGGCCTTTGCCCTGGTCGGTTAGGTGAGGTGGGAGATATGGCAGCTTCGTGTACTGATGAAGCTATGAAACGTGTTACTCCTGAAAAGTCAAAAGCCATCGGGCCAAACCCCGTTCGTGGGCAAATCACTTCACTTTTACTGAGCCCGCTAACCCCACAAAAAGGCCTTTACCACCTCAAATCAAGCTCAAAAAAAGCTCGCTTCAATATGTCAAAGAGCAGCGAAGGTGAACTAGCCATCAAGCGTGATAAACTCAATCCATGAAGTGGCCGGACAACTTCTATTGAGCCTAACGCGCCCAGCAAACCTGCCTTACCCATACCCATCAAACTCAAGCCGGGAAAAAAGACTTTAATCGAATATGTCCGCGAGCAAAGAAGATAGGCTCACCATCTTCGACATAGAAAACCCCCGCGCACTAAGGGTGTACAGCCAAACAACCAAATAGGAACGTGCCACTCAGTTTTGCCGGAAATCGCCGGGGCCATCGGCGCAATGTTGCAAGCGAACCGCATTTCAAAATGGGAAAAGGAGATGCGAACATGGCCACGGGAAATCGCCCGACTAAGAAGACGGCTAAAGATTTGATGAATATTCCTCTTCCCTATTGGGAAGAGCTGCTGGGAGAAATGGAAACCTTCAAAACGCTTTACCGCAAGATTGAATCCCTGCCGCCGGAAAAACGGGAAAAGGCGCTACAGGACTTGCTTTCTAGCCTGATTCACCTTATGGGGCATCTAAAAGTAATCTATGAAGACGCGGAATTCTGAATGACCGCTAGGCAGACCTTTCGGATTTTGATTGTGAGCAAGTCGGGCTCAGGCAAGCCCACCCTGGCCTACGGATTATTCGCCGCGTAGGGCACCTGGGCCCTGACGGGTGGGGGTTCGCCCTTCAAAACACGCAGCTGTGTGAAAGGCAGTGTGGCCAATGGCAGCCCAGCGCCCGCGCCGCTACCGCCTGGTGCTTTTGGCGCTGGGCTTTCTGCTTCTGCCCAGCCTGATGGTGGCCTTAGGACTAGGAGTTTACCGGATTTCCTGGCAGGAATGGCCCAGCTTGCTGCAAGGGGGGGAGGCCTATATGGTTAGGACTTACGCAGTTGGCTGAAGGATGTGGAGGGGATGGGCGAGATAACTTCGTATTGCCTCGCGAACAATGGACGCCTTGGCCTCGTACCAGCTCACCCCCCTGCGCAGCCGGTAGACCTCCAGCCGGAGGAAGGCCCGCAAAGCCAGGAGGAGGTGCCGCAGGATGGAGACCGCCTTCCTCACCTGGGCCCGCTCCACCCCACAGCACTGCTTGAGCCCCCGATGGTACACTTCGATCCCCCATCCTTGCCGCTCTAACTCCGCCCGCTTCTCTTCGCTCATCCCCAGATGGTTCGTGGCCCAGTACTCCGCCTCCCCGTCCTTGGAGAGCG
>NZ_AUHY01000037.1 GCF_000423425.1 Meiothermus rufus DSM 22234
ACTCCCCCATCTGACGATGGGGGATTTTTTTACACATAAAGCCAGAGGCCCTGGTCTACTCTTCGTCGGTGGAGTCCTCTGGCTCGGCCCCTTCTTTGCGCGGCTTGAGCAAAGGAAACAAAATCACATCGCGGATGCTTTGCTGGTTGGTAAGCACCATAGCCAGCCGATCAATGCCCAGCCCCATTCCAGCGGCAGGAGGCATGCCGTACTCGAGCGCCAGCAAGAAGTCTTCGTCTATTTCGGGTTCTTCGTCGTCGCCAGCCTCGCGGCGGGCTGCTTGCTCCTCGAAACGAGCCCGTTGGTCTAGGGCATCGTTTAGTTCAGAGTAGATGGGGGAAATCTCAAAGCCAGCCACAAACAAATCGGCCCGTTCAGTTAGGTGGGGCTTGTTGGGGTCACGGTGCCGCTTAACCAAGGGGCTAATGGCCAAAGGCACATCCAGCACATAGGTAGGCTGAATCAGGTCAGGCTCCACATAGTGGCCAAAGAGCTTATCCAGCAGCTTGTAGCTGGGCACGCTTCGCAGCTCGGGGTGTTTTTCATCGGCCCAGGCACGCAGGCGCTCGAGGTCGGTGGGGTCGAAATCTAGACCGGCTTTTCCCTTTAGCGAAGTCACAAAATCTATGCGGCGAAAGGGCTTAGCAAAGTCTATGAGGTGTTCCCCGTAGCGAATCTGGGGGGTACCAAAAAGGTGCTGCACCAGGCCGGAAAGCAGGTCTTCAATCAGGGCCATCATGTCGTTGTAGTCGGCGTAGGCCCAGTAGGCTTCCAGCATGGTGAACTCGGGGTTGTGTTTGACCGATATACCCTCGTTACGGTAGTTGCGGCCAATCTCGTAGACCTTTTCAAACCCCCCTACCAAAAGCCGCTTTAAGTGCAGCTCGAGGGCGATCCGCAAATTGAACTCGTGGTTGAGCGCATTGTGGAAGGTTTTGAAGGGCCGGGCCTCGGTTCCCCCCGCGATGGCCTGTAGGGTAGGGCCCTCTACCTCCATAAACCCCCGACTATCGAAGAAGTCGCGAATATAGCGCACCATCCGGCTACGAATCCGGAAAACCTCGCGTACCTCGGGGTTTTGAATCAGGTCGAGGTAGCGCTGGCGGTAACGGGTCTCTACATCGCGGATGCCGTGCCACTTGTCGGGCAGGGGGTGCAGCGACTTAACCAGCGGGGTGAACTTGCGCACCTTGACGGTAATCTCGCCGGTCTTGGTGGTGAAAACCGTGCCCTCAACCCCGAGGATGTCCCCTATGTCGAGCTTTTTAATCAGGTCATAGCGCTCGGTAACGTCGCGCGCCAGGTAGAGCTGTATCCGCCCCGAAGCATCTTGCACATGGGCAAAGCTAGCTTTTCCCATGTGGCGAAAGGTTATCAGGCGCCCAGCTAGGCGCACCTCTTCCTCCGGCCACTCCTCCTGCGGCCCGGCCCCGGCGTGAGCCTGGAGAATTTGAGCGGCGTCGTGGGTCTTGGGAAAGCGGTAAGGGAAGCGCTCGAAGCCGGCCTCGACCAAGGCCTCGAGGTTGGCTAGGCGTTGTCGGGTCTGTTCGCTATATTCCGGCATAGGCAGTATCCAGCCTGGTAAAGTCTAGCACCCGCGCTGCATAAAAGCACCCCCGGGCCAAGCAGACCCCTTGGGGAGAAGACCGGGGCTAGTGTTGAATAGATTCGATTTTGAACTCTTTTTTGCCTTTGGGGGTCTCGAGCAAGACCTTGGCCCCTACCTTCTGGCCCAGAAGGCTACGGCCTAGGGGGCTCTCGTCGGAGATTTTCATGGGGCGCTCGAGGACGCTGGCTTCCGCCGGGGCCACCACTTGTACCTCCATCTGCTCGCCCTCCTTGGATTTGAGGCGGACGATAGCCCCCAGGCTGACCACATTGACCGCCGTTCCTTCCTCTTCGATAATCTGGGCACGGGACAGGGTATCGGTCAGGGAGTCTATGCGGGCCTCGATGCGGGCTTTTTCCCGCTTGGCATCTTCCAGGCCCGAGTCGTCGTAGTCGTCGGAGGACTCCATCAGCTCTTGCAGAATGCGCGTAGCGTCCTGTAGGCGAGCCCGTTCTTGCTCGAGTTCGGCCACCAACCGCTCGTACCCCGATCTTGTAAGCTTGACTTCGCGTCCCATCCGGCCTCCTGTTATACCTCGCGGCGCTTACACCGCACCATCGTCTTGAGATTTTTATGAAAACCTCTGCCGGGTCAAGCAAGAGGCCCGGCGCCCAACTGCCGAGCCTGATTTTGACTTTAGCAGAGCTAGGGCTAAAGCTAACCCTGCTTGTCCTAGCCGCCCATCAGGGCAGTATACCCCTTAGCAGGATTTCTCTCAAACGTTCAGGCCGGGCTGCCCCTGAACAGCTTTCCGTGTCGCGGCAAAGGGCCGCATAGCGGAAGTGGCGGGGGTTCTCCCCTACGGCAAAGCGAAAAAACTGGGCTGCCGTGCGGGATACGTGCCGATGACAGGCTTCACAGATAATAGGGGTGGTGCTGCTGGCCCGCTCGAGGGGCTCTAAAACCAGGTGAAGGGGGTTTTCCTGGATATGCACCCGCCCCTCCCCATCGCGGTAATACAGCACTTCCCCCGGAGGCAAAAGCTCCGGAGAGGTTCCGGGGAACAGTTCTAGAATCAGTTCCCGCTCTTCAAAAATTTTTTGCCGCATCTTGGAGATAGTCTACCACGCCAAGCTACAAGCGGGTGCATGTGAAAACTGTAGCGAGAGCTGCTTTCCTAACCTATTAGTTAGCCTAACATTTCATAGGCATGAACCTTTCATTAGACAAAATGCTGGATGAGCTGTGGCACCTCTCCACCCACCTGGCGTGGCAGCTTCAGCTCGACCAGGAAAGAGCCTTTAGCGGCCTGGGCCTCTCCCCCATGCAGGCTTTCACCCTGATGTGCGTGGCCCAAGGCATCGACCAGCCTTCCAGCCTGGGCTTTGTCTTGAGCACCTCGCCCCCGGGGGTCTCGCAGATGCTGGCCAGTCTGGAGGAGCGGGCCTTGGTGCGCCGCGAGCTGGACAGCCAGAACAAGCGCAAGGTACGGGTTTTGCTAACCGAACAAGGAGAGGAGGTGCTGGAGCGAATGCGGGAAAACTGGAAGAAAGTCTCGCGCGAGCGCTTCGCCCGCCTTGACCTGGAGGAGGTGGATATGCTCCGACGGATTTACCTCAAACTCAACGAGCCACTTAACCCTAAAGACACCCCGCCCACCCAGGAGGCCCGTTCATGAGCTTCGGGCCACGCCTTGCCGGGTGGGTGGGCCTTTGGCTGGGGCTATCTGGTCTGGCTGGAGCCCAAAGCTTTTTCACCCCACTGGAAAACCACCCCAGCCTGGTGCAGGCCCGGCTAGCCTTGGAAGCCGCCCAAGCCCAGCTTAGAGCCACCCAAAGCCCACTGAGCCTCCAGGCTCAGGGCGGCTTCTCCTTCTTCGAGGTCTCGCCACCCCCTGGCCCGCCCACCTGTCCCAATCCGCTCAATCCCCAGTGCGTGGAGCTGCCGGGCGATGGGCGGCAGGTCACGCTGGGCCTGACCCTGACCCCCTTTCCCTTTGGCGATGTGGCCGATGCAGTGAATCAGGCCGCCATTGGGGTTGCGCAAGCCCAGCTGGGGTTGCGCCAGGCCCGTACCCAGCTCCAGGCTCAGGCCGTGGAAGCTGCCTACCGGGTGCGCCTAGCCCAAAGCGGTTTGGAGGTTGCGGGGGTGGCCGTGCGGCTCGCCCAGGCCAACCTCGAGGCCACCCGGCTACGCGCCAGCCGAGGTGCGGCCAGCCCTGGCGAGGTTCGGCAGGCTGAGGCCAGCCTGCGCCAGGCCCTCTTGCAGCAAAGCGAAGCCGAGCGCAACCTGCGACTGGCTCAGCAAAGCCTGGCCGACCTGGTAGGCCAGACCGACGCCGCCCCACCCCCCTTGACCCCACCGGCGGCGGGAACCCCTCCCCAGGTACGCCAGGCCGAGCTTCAGTTGTCTAGTGCCCAGGTAGCCTACGACCGGGCCCTACGCAGCGTGCTGCCAGTGCTGCAGGGCAGCTACACCCGCAACACCTCCGACTACGATAGCCTCACCCTTTCCCTCAACTCCCGCACCTTGCAACCCAGCCTGAGCTACACCAACCAGTCCCAGGCCCGCAGCGCGCCGCAAAACCGCGTCGTAGGCACCCTGACCATCGGCCTGTCGGCCAATATCTCGCTGGGCGTACTGGATGCCCTCGAGGCCGCGCAAAAGCAGGTAGACGCAGCCCGCGAGGCCCTGGAGGCGGCCCGGCGCAACAGCCGGCTGCAGGAGGAGCTGCTACGCACAGCCTTGCAGGGCGCCGAGCAGAACCTGGCCAACGCGAAGCAGGCCGTGGGCGAAGCTGAGCAGACCCTGCGCGAAGCCCGCGAACGGGAACGCCTGGGGCTGGCCAGCCCATTGGCCAGCCTACAAGCCGAGCTGGCCTTGGCCCAGGCCCGGTTAAACCTCGAGCAAGCCGAGCTAAACCGCAGCCAACGAATCCTAGACCTATACCGTTTCTATGCCCAACCCTTGAGTGAGGTGAACCCATGAAACTGGCCCTACCTACCCTTCTTCCCCTGCTGCTGGGCCTGGCCCTGGCCCAGACCCCTACCCTGACCCTGGAAACCGCCCTGACCAAGGCCGCCCAGCAAGCCCCGGTACTAGCCGCCAAGGCCGAGCTCGACGATGCCCAGACCAACCTGCAGCGGGTGCTGGCCGATCCCCTCTTGACCCGGCCCAGCCGGGTACAAGCCGAGCAGCGCAGCGCCCTAGCCCAGGCCAGCTATGAGCGGGCCCTGGCCCAGGCCCAAAGCAGCATTGTGGCGGCCTATACCCAGGTGCTCGAGGCCGAGCTGCAACTAAAACTGGCGCAAAAGGCCCAGGAGATCGCCCGACGGGGGCTGGAGGTGGCCCAGATTCGCCTGCGCAACGGCTCGGGTACGGCCCTGGATATGCGCAACGCGCAAAACCGTCTAGACGAGGCCCAAAGCAACGCGACCCGGGCGCAAAACGGCCTAGCCCTGGCCCGCACCTCGCTGGAAAGCCTGGTCGGTGCCTTCGCTAGCCTGGCCCCCCTGCCCACCCCACCCGCGCTGCCCCAGGCAGGGGTAGTGCGTGAGCTTTTGAACAAGAACCCCGATCTGCTTCAGGCCCGGCAGCGTGGCGAGCTGGCTGCGCTTCAGGTAGAGCTGCTCGACCCGAGCTACGCTGCCTTGGCCGAAATCGAAGCGGCCAAAGCCCGGACTGAGCAGGCCCAGGCCGGGGCGCGGGAGATCGAGCGGGGCCTGGGGCTTCAGTACGACTCGCTGTACCAGAACCTCGAGGCTGCCGCCCGTAGCCTGAACGTACAGAAAGCTGCCCTGGAAAACGCCAGGGAAACCCTGGCCAACGACAAAAAGCGCCTGGACGCCGGTTTGATTAGCCAGTTGGCCTACCTTCAGAGCGAGCTTTCCTTCATCCAGGCTGAGCTGGCCTACCAACAGGCCCAGGGCAACTACTGGCGGGCCTACTATGCCTTGCTGGCCGGAGGTCGTTGATGCGTAGAACAGGCTACTTGCTTCTTTTAGGTATGGCCGCTTTGCTCCTGGCCGGGTGTGGCCCCCGCCGGGCAGGGCAGAGTGAAGCCCCCACCGCCCTCGAGGCCCGCAGTATCCGGGTCCGGGTGGTCACCCCACAAAGCGGCCCCCTAAACGCCAGCCGCACCACCGGGGCTATTCTCTTGCCAGCGCGGGAAAGCCAGGTCGGGGCTACCGCTCCTGGTAAGGTGCTGGAGGTGCGGGTACAGGAAGGCCGCCCGGTGGCCCAAGGCCAGGTGGTTCTGCGCCTCGACCCTGTCAATGCCCAGATAGCCTTGCGCAACGCCCAGCTCACCTTAGAGCAGGCCCAGGTGAACCTAACCCGGGCCGAACGGGCCACGGCGGGCTCGCTGGCTCCCTTACAGGCCAGCCTGGAATCGGCCCTGGTCAACCTTCAAGTGGCCCAGCGGCGCTACACCGAGGGGCAGCAGCTCTTCCGGGCCGGGGCCATTGCCCAGGTCGAGCTGGCCAGCCTCGAGGCCGCCTACAACCAGGCCAAAGCCGCCGCCGACAACGCCCGGGAAAACCTGGCCCGTACCCAGCGGGCCAGCAGCGAAGACCTGGCTCTCTTGCGCTTACAGGTACAGCAGGCCCAAAACCAACTGGCCCAAGCCCAGCGGGCCTTGCGCGACACCGAGGTACGGGCACCTTTTGCCGGGGTAGTGGCCGAGGTTTACGTGAACCCGGGCGAGTTTGTGGCCACCGGGCAGCGGGTCTTCCGACTGGCCGACCTGAGCCGCCTCGAGGCCAGCTTCCGCCTCCCGCCCGAGGACGCCGCCGCTCTGCCCTTGGGCAGCCGCATCGCCCTGCTCTACGGTGGGCAAAGCTACCCAGCCACCCTCATCCGCAGCACCAAGGTACCCGGCACCGACCGCCTGGTGGAACTGACCGCCCAGGTAGAGGCCAGCCTGCCCCCTGGGACCAGCGCCCAGGTTCGCTATGTCCTCACCCTGGCCCAGGGCACCCTGCTGCCTTCCGGGGCTTTGCGCACCGAGGGGCGGGAAACCTTTGTGTATGTGTTCCAGGAGGGCAAGGCCCAGCGCGTAACGGTGCGGGTGCTGGCCGATACCGGTAGCCAGGCGGCGGTGGAAGGCCTGCCCGCAGGCGCCCAGGTCATCTTTCCGGTACCGGCCAGCCTGAATAACGGCGACAGCGTTGAGGTCGTGCAGTAGAGGGAGGCCGCATGAGCGAACCCCGTACGTCTAGGCCTGAGAACCCGGTCATCAAGTTTTTTGTTCAGCGATTTGTTTTCTCCACCGCGGTTTTCTTGGCCATGGTCCTCTTTGGCCTGATCTCGGGCAGCCGGGTGGGGGTGGACCTGCTGCCCCGCTTCGAGATTCCGGTGGTGGCCGTGACCACCCTATACCCGGGCGCTGGCCCAGAGGAGATCGAAAACCAAATTAGCCGGCCCATCGAAGAGGCTGTTTCCACCCTTTCCGGTCTGGATCAGGTAGCCTCCCTCTCTGGCGAAGGGTTTTCTCAGGTCATCGTCTCCTTCGACTTTGGTCAGGACATCAACCGGGTCGCCACCGACGTCTCCCAGCGAGTAGCCGCGGTGCGCGGCCAGCTCCCCCGCGATGCCCAGGCCCCAGTGGTGCAGCGCTTCGACCCTGCCGCCGCACCGATTCTCTTCGTCGCCCTTTCTGCCGACGGGCGCGACCTACGGGAGGTGGCCCGCTACGCCGAGGATGTCTTGAAGCCCCAGCTTCAGCTGGTCTCGGGGGTGGCCGACATCCAGGTACAAGGAGCCCCGGAGCGACAGGTACAGGTGCTGCTCGACCCCTTCCGCTTGGCTAGCTACAACCTCTCGGCAGCCCAGGTGGTGGGGGCCATCCAGGCCTCGGCCTTGGCCCTGCCCGCAGGCAACCAGTCCACCGAGGGACAGCGTCTCATCTTCACCCTGCGCAACACCCCCACCACCCCTGAGGAGGTCGGGCGCATTCTGATAGACCCCGCCCGGGGCCTGGAAGTGCGCGACGTAGCGGTGGTGCGAGATACCCAAGCCCAACCCACCCGGCTAACCCGTCTGGGCGGACAACCGGTCATCCCCCTGGCGGTGCGCAAGACCCCCGACGCCAACGCCGTGGCGGTGGCTCAGGGCATCAAGAAAATCCTGCGCGAGACCCGTTTGCCCTCGGGCTACCAGGCCCGAATCGTGGGCGACAGCACCATCTTTATCGAGAAAACCGCCAACGACACCTTCCGTGAGGTGCTGTTGGTGGCCCTTATCGTCTCCTTCATCACCCTGGTCTTCCTGGGCAAGCTCAACTCGGTTTTTAGCGTGGTGCTGGCCATTCCCATCACCATGTCGGGGGCTTTGATCGTCTTTGGGCTTTTGGGCTTTACCTTCAATGTCATCAGCCTGCTGGCCATCATCGTAGCGGTAGGCATCGTGGTAGACGATTCCATCGTCATCTCTGAGAATATTGAGCGCTACCGGCGGATGGGCTACAGCAACCTTGAAGCGGTGCTCAAGGGAGCTACCGAGGTTCTCTCGGCGGTCTCGGCAGCCACCTTGTCCCTTTTGGCGGTTTTCCTGCCCATTAGCTTCTTGCCCGGCATCATTGGGGAGTTCTTCCGCCAGTTTGGCATCGTGCTGGCGGCGGCCATCGCGGTGAGCTGGCTCGAGGCCCTTTTCTTCCTCACCGTGCGCCTGGCCTACTTCCCCGACCCCGAACCCCCTACCTTCCGCCAGCTCTGGGAGCGGGTGCTGGGTTTTGGCCAGGATCTGCGCTGGGGCTTGCGGTTGCACGTCTACGCCCAGCCGGGTCTCAGCCCAGCCCGCCGCTGGTTCAACATTCTGATCACCCCCCTCACCCTACTACTGGCCCCCCTACGCTACCTGGCCTCGATCTTGCTGGGGCTGGCGGGAGCCTTGGCGGGGGGACTGCATGGCGGCTCAGAACGCTTGTTCTTGGCCCTACGGGAAGCCTACGCCCGCGCTTTGGCCGGGGCTTTGCGGCGGAGCAACCTGGTTCTTTTGGCGGGCCTGGGTTTCTTCCTGAGCCTAGGCTGGGTGGCCCCCCGCATTCCCTTCAACTTCACCCCTAACAGCGACAACGGCCAGATCAACATCGACCTTACCCTGCCCAAGGGCACCGACCTTAGCGTGACCGACCGGCTGGCCCGGCGGCTGGAGGGCTGGCTGGCCCAGCGGCCCGAGGTCGCCGCGGCCCTCACCACCGTGGGCAGCTCGCGCAACCTGATCGGCACGGGCAACCCCGAGCAGGCCCGCATCGTGGTAGAGCTGGTAGGCAAGCGGGAGCGGCCCAACATCTTCGAGCTGGTGCCGGTCTACCGCCAGGCTCTACAGGAGCTTTTGGCCGACACCCCCGAGGCCGATCTGCGGGTGGCCGCCTTCGAGGGGGGGCCAGGCGGGCCCGCTGACCTGCAGTTCACCCTAACCGCCCCCACCCCCGAGCTTTTGGCCGAAAAAAACCGTCAGATGGTGCAGCTTATGCGCAGTCTGCCCTATCTGGTTGATGTGCGCAGCAGTCTGGAAGAAACCGCCAGCGAACGGGTCTTCGTGCCTGACCCGGCCCGGCTGCAGGGCACCGGCCTGACCCCCAACGACCTAGCCCAGACCCTGCGCATTTACAACGCGGGCCTCGAGGCCGGCAAACTGCGCTCCGAAGGCAGCGAGATTCCCATCGTGGTCAAGGCCGACCCCCGCCTGGTGGCCGACCAGGCCAGCCTGCAAGCCCTGCCGGTACTGGCCCCGGCTCTGCGTACCAGCCTGCCCTTAGGTACCCTTGGCCGCTTTGAAAACCGCCAGACCCCGGCCCAGCTGGCCCGTACCAACCAGGCCTTCTCTGCCGGCATCACCGCGGACCGAGCGCCCGGAGTAGCTATTGGCACCTTTCAACTCAGCCGGCAGGTTCAACAGGAGCTGGAAAAGGCCGGTATCCTCTCCAACGGTGTGCGCCTAGAGACCCAGGGCTCTACAGCCTTTGTGGGTGACCTAGCCCGCTCAGCCCCCATTGCCTTTGGTCTGGCTTTGCTACTCAACTTTTTGGTGATTTCTAGCCAGTTCAACACCTTCCGTTACCCCCTCTACCTGCTTTTGCCGGTGCCGCTGGCCTTGGTGGGGGCCTTCTGGTTTTTGTACCTCTTCAAGAGTGGGCTGGACGTGATCTCAGTGTTGGGGGTGGTTATCCTAATCGGCCTGGTGACCAAAAACGCTATCCTGCTCCTGGACTTTGCCGTGCGGGAAGCCCGGGAGCGCCCCCTCTACGAAGCTTTGGTAGAAGCCGGACGGCTGCGCCTGCGCCCTATTTTGATGACCACCCTGACCGTGCTGATGATCTCCATACCGCTTATCGCTGCGGTGGGCGAGGGGGCTGAGTTCCGCCGCCCCTTAGGCATCATCATCCTAGGTGGGGTCTCGGTCTCCACCCTCCTGACGTTGTTCGTGGTCCCGGCAGCCTTCTACCTCTTCGAGCGCCGGCGCTACGACCGGCTACGCCAGGAGGGCCAGGCCAGCGCGGCTGCTGCGGTAGGCGATTAGGTCTTTGGCCTCTACCCCACCCCCGAAAAACCGGGGTGGGGTAAACTGCCGACGAGGCAAACGGGGTTGTCGGGTGAAGATACCAAACCAGCCGTTTCCTTGGGCCAAAACATGAACAAACACCGCGTTTTCTGGTTGGTTTTCTTTGGTGGGCTGCTCCTTTTTTCCGGGGCCATGCTCTGGTACACCCAGCGGGTGCTGGTACCCTACCCCCCCGCCCCTCAGGCCCTGAAGGCATTGGAGCCAGACCCTGCGCTCAATGTCAGTCGCACCGATTACGGTTGGGTTTTTCTACCCAACGGCCCGATGCGGGGTGGACTGGCCTTCTACCCGGGTGGGCTGGTGGAACCCCAGGCCTACGCTCCGGTGCTGCGCCGCATCGCCCAGGCGGGTTACCGTGTGGCTTTGTTACAGGTGCGCTTCAATCTGGCCGTCACGGAGCAGGGCAAGGCCCGCCGGGCCATTGCAGAGGCCCCCGGGCTGGCCTGGGCCGTAGGTGGGCACAGCCTGGGAGGGGTGGTGGCCTCCAACTACGCCCAGAGCAACCCCAGCGTGCGGGCTTTAGTGCTGTGGGCAGCCTACCCACAAAACGACCTCTCGAGCCTACCCCTGCCCACCCTGGCGCTGTTCGGGGAGAAAGACGGGGTACTGCGCCAGGAGCAGCTCGAGGCCAGCTTGGGCAAATTCCCCCAGAACACCTTACGTCAGCGTATCCCTGGCTTGAACCACGCCGGTTTTGGCGCCTATGGGCCGCAACGGGGCGACAATCCCGCAGACCTACCCCCTGAGGCTGGCTGGGAAGAGATAGCCCGCCGAACCGTCGCCTTTTTGAACCGAGCCTTGGCCCAGCCCTAGCCCAGCTTTTCTAAGACCACTACCGCCAGGGCGTGTTGTTTCTCGTGGGTTAGGGAAAGATGGGCCTGGAATTGGTTTTGCCGCATCTGGGCTTCGAGCCGGGGAGCGAAGCATAGGGTAGGGCGACGCCCCTGCAGCTCCACCCAGACCTCGAGCCAGCCCAAAGCCTCCGGCCAGCACTTCTGAAAAGCCTCTTTGGCGGCAAAGCGGGCTGCCAGCGAGGGCAGAGGATCGGCCCGGCTCAGACAGTACTCGAGCTCGCGGGGGTGAAAGTGCCGCTGTAAAAAGCGCTCGGGGTGCCGCTCCCACACCTTCTGCAGGCGGCTCAGCGCCACCAAGTCGGTTCCCACCGCCACAATCGCCATCCCCGCCATTATCCCCCACTTCCTTGCCGAAGGTATAGCCTGTGGAGGATGAACGGACATCTACCCAAGGCCTTTTTAGAGCGGATGGCCTCGCTCTTGGGCCCAGAGTTCCCTGCTTTCCTGGCGGCGCTGACCCAAGCCGATCGCAGCTACGGCCTGCGGGTCAACACCCTCAAGCTTTCCCCCCAAGCCTTCCAGCAGATCAGCCCTTGGCCCCTCGAGCCCATCCCCTGGGCCTCGGAGGGCTTTTACTACCCTTCCGAAGCCCGCCCGGGGCCCCACCCCTACTTCTATGCCGGCCTGTACTACATCCAAGAACCCTCCGCCCAGGCCGTAGGGGTGTTGGCCGACCCCCAACCAGGAGAGCGGGTGCTGGACTTAGCCGCTGCCCCAGGGGGCAAGACCACCCACCTGGCGGCACGGATGCAGGGCCAGGGGCTCCTGATCGCCAACGAAGTAGACCCGAGCCGCCTCCGGGGGCTGCTGGAAAACGTGGAGCGCTGGGGGGCCTCCTTGGCCGTGGTCTCGGCTCCCCTAGAACGGCTGGCCGAGCGCTGGGGGGGCTGGTTCGACCGGGTGGTGCTCGACGCCCCCTGCTCGGGCGAAGGGATGTTCCGCAAAGACCCCGAGGTGGTGCGCCACTGGGGCCCCGGTGCGCCCGCTCGAGCAGCCCGGGTACAAAAGGGACTGATCCAGGCCGCCAGCCGCCTGGTGCGCCCCGGAGGGGTGCTGGTCTACACCACCTGCACCTTTGCCCCAGAAGAAAACGAACAGGTGGTGGCCGAGCTTCTGCGCCGGGGGGGATGGGTCCTCGAGGAGGCCCGCTTCTCCCCCCTCTTTGCCCCAGGCGTGCCGGCCTGGGGCGACGGTAACCCAGCCCTGGTGCGCACAGCTCGCCTCTGGCCGCACCGGCTTCGGGGCGAAGGGCATTTTCTGGCTCTGTTGCGCAAAACCGAAGACTCGGCAACCAGCCCACCCCTGGCGCACCCCTCCCCCCTGGGCGGCGAGGTAAGGGCGTTATGGCAAGCCTGGCAGGCCGAACACCTGGAAAGCCCTATCGAGGGGGAGGTACTCGAGCGCGCCGGACACCTCTACTGGCTGCCTCCTGGACTACCCAGCCTGGCTGGGCTCCGAACCCCCGCACCAGGGCTCTACCTAGGCGAGGCCCGCACCGGCCAGCGCAAGGGCACCGGACGCTTTTTACCGGGCAAACCCCTGGCTCACTTCCTAAAGCCCTCCCAGGCTAGCCCCCGTTTGCTCCTTTCCCCCGACGACCCCCGGGCTCTGGCTTTCGCCCAAGGACAACCCATTCCCGCCGAAGGGCCCGACGGCTGGTGGCTGGTGGGGCTAAAAACTGCAATGGGGGATTATAGCCTAGGCTGGGGCCGGCTCAAAGGCGGGGTGATGCGCCCAGGCAAAACCGGGCTCTAGTTCTCTTCCTCGGCCTCGAGCTTCTTCAAGAGCTCCTTGAGCCGGGCCTTCTGCTGGCCTTCTTCCAACCCGTCTGCCAGCTTCTCGATGGCCAAGCGCACCACCTCCGACTTAGACACCAGCTGCTCGGGGCTAGAAAGCTCATAGGCCAGCTTGGTCAAAAGAGCGTCCTGCTCGTCGCTGATAACCACCTGTAGGCGTTTTTTCTCCTTCTTGGGCATAGGGCCACGCTAACGGGGGAAGAAATACCCAAATGCGTTTCTGACCTAACTTTAGCATAGTGCACCTATGCTTGACAACACGGTTTTGCCTAACTATGCTCAAAGTGAGTATTGTGTGTATGATACACAACAATAGGAGAAGTGCTCGGCTATGAATCGAACCCTGGTTATTCGCGGTGGAACCCCCCTAAAGGGCGAGCTACGCGTTGTTCCCGCCAAAAATTCAGCCCTCAAACTCATGGCAGCCAGCCTGCTTACCCCCGAGCCGGTGACCCTTGAAGAGGTACCCCGTTTGCGTGACATCGAGGTTCTGCTGGAATTGCTAGGCCACCTCGGCACCCGCCATGCCTGGGAGGGCCGCACCCTGCACCTACACACCCCGGAGATTCGCTCCACCCAGGCCCCCTTTGAGCTGGTTAGCAAAATGCGGGCCAGCTTCAACGTGCTGGGAGCCCTGGCGGCTCGAGCCGGCGAAGGCACGGTTCCCCTACCCGGGGGGTGCAACTTCGCCGAGCGGCCCGTTGACCAGCACATTAAGGCCCTGCGGGCTTTGGGCTTCGAAGTCCACGTGGAAAACACCGAGCAAGGTGTGGCCTACACCGCCCGCCGGCTTAAGCCTGCTGCGGGGCGGGTGGTCTACGACCTGCCCACCCTGGGGGGCACCGAGCAAGCCCTAATGGCTGCGGCTTTGGGGGGTGAGGCGGTACTGGTCAACACCCCGCAGGAGCCGGAAATCGTAGACCTGTGTCACTTCCTGAGCCAGATGGGGGCTGAGATCAAGGGCATCGGCAGCAGCATCCTACACATCAAGGGCAAGCCCTACCTGCGTGGGGTTCGCTACCGCCCCATCCCCGACCGTATCGAGGCCGGCACCTATCTGTTGGCTGCTGCGGCCACCCGAGGCTCGATTACCCTAACCCAGGTAGAGCCCTTCCATATGGATGCCTTACTGGACAAGCTGGCCCAGTCGGGCCACCAGATCGCCACGGGCAAAGACTGGATTCGCCTGGTGGCTACGCCCCATCCCCAGCCCTTTAACATCGAGGCCCGGGAGTACCCCGGCTTTGTAACCGACCTGCAGCCCCCGGCCACAGCTTACCTGGCCACGGTACCGGGCACCTCGCTGGTCTCGGATCGCATCTATCCCGACCGTTTCACCCATGCCAGCGAGCTAGCCCGCATGGGAGCCGACCTGACCCTCAAAGACCGCACCCTGCTGATCCAGGGGCGCCCCCTGAGCGGCGCAGCAGTAGAGGCCCGCGACATCCGAGCTGGGGGTGGCCTGATCATCGCTGCGCTGGCCGCTGAGGGCGAAAGCCACATCTCCGGCCTAACCTACATTGAGCGGGGCTACGAGGATGTAGAAAACCGCCTGCGCAGCCTAGGAGCCCAGGTGGGCCTGCAAACCCCTGAGCTGGCCTTGGCGGCAGACTAACCCCTAAGGGTCCACCCCATCCTGACTTAACCAGGGCGTTTGGCAGCCAGCAGCTATTCAGCAGGAAAGATACCGCGTCCGCCCAGACGCCGTATGTATAAAACCCATCTTAGCTACTAAGGGCGAAGGCCGCTCATCTGGGCCACGGCCTTCTGCCAGTCGCTGCTGCGGGCCAGGCTGGTGCCCACCAGCACTGCGTCAAAAAGGCCTTCCAGTTCGGCAAGCTGGCCCGGCTGGCTGTAGCCGGACTCAGCCACCAACAGTCCCTCGAACCCCCGCTGGCGGGCCAGCCGGCCCAAGCGGGGCGCGGTGGAGCGGTCGATGCTAAGGTCTACCAGGTTGCGGTTGTTGATGCCGATGATGGAAGCCCCCGCTGCCAGGGCCACCTCGAGCTCGGCCTCGTCGTGCACCTCTACCAGCGCGTCCAGGCCTTCC
Source organism: Meiothermus rufus DSM 22234 (assembly GCF_000423425.1). GTDB lineage: Bacteria > Deinococcota > Deinococci > Deinococcales > Thermaceae > Meiothermus > Meiothermus rufus. The sequence continues at coordinate 14,812 of NZ_AUHY01000037.1, forward strand.
CGCTGGGCTAGGGCCAGGTAGGCTTCCGTAAGCTGGCCCAGCAAGCTCACGATCAAAAGCACTGCCGAGGCTCCCAGGGCGCGGGCCTGGGCTACCTGCAAAGGGTGCACGGTGAAGTCCTTACGCAAGATAGGAAGGCTAACCGCCCGGCGCACAGCCTGCAGATCCTGGTCGGAGCCAGCAAAGTAGCGGGGCTCGGTGAGCACGCTAATGGCCCGGGCCCCCCCGGCCTGGTAGGCCTGGGCCACCTGGGCTGCCTCGAGCTTTAGGGCTATCTCGCCCTGCGAGGGGCTTTTGCGCTTGACCTCGGCAATGAGGGAAAGACCGGGCTGGGCCAAGGCCACCTGGAAGGAAGGCACCCCTTTAGGCCCAGAAGCCGGAGGGGTGTCTAGGGTAGCCACATCGGCCAGGCGCTCCCGGGCAATCTGTCCCAGAACCCCCGGTACGCGGGTAAGGTCGGGTATCATAGGCCCATCCTAACCCTCCCTCCAGCCCCTTGCAAATAGTAGGTTGTTTAGGAAATCTAAGCCTGTTTGAGTCAAGTATTCTGAAAACTATTCATCAGATTTTCATTTTCGACCCATAGCATCATAAGCGGACATTTTTCTCTTTCGGAGGTAGAAAATGCCACACCTTTTACTGGCTTTGGTTCTACTGCTCTTTCCCTTGGCCTCTGCGCAAAATTTCCGGGGCCTGGCCCTGTACACCCCCTACCCCAGCCAGAGCGTCCAGACCGGTGAAACCATCACCCTGCCCATCACGGTCAGATCGTATGGCTTGGCTCCGCAAAGCGTGAGCCTGCGGGTACAGGAAGCAGCCCCCGGCTGGCGGGCCAGCCTACTGGGTGGAGGGCGGCTCATCTCCGCGGTCTACCTGCTACCCGACGGCGAGCAGAGCTTCTCGCTACAGCTAGTGCCACCCCAGGAGGTGCGCCCAGGTACCTACCGCTTCCGCCTGGTAGCCGAAGGCACTGCAGGCCGGGCTGAGCTGCCCATCAGCCTGACTTTGGGCCAGAGCCTGCCCAAGCGCCTGAGCCTACAGACCGACCTACCGGTGCTGCGGGGCACCCCCACCGCCAGCTTCCGCTACCGGGTCACCTTGCGCAACGAAAGCGACCAGGATTTGTTGGTCAACCTCGAGGCCCAAGCGCCCCAGGGCTTCCAGGTGAGCTTCACCCCGGCTTTCGGCGGACAGGAAACCACCAGTCTGCCTATCAAGGCTGGGGAATCGCGCGACCTAGACGTGCAGGTGACCCCACCCCAGCGGGTAGAGGCCAAGGTCTATGCCGTCACCTTACGAGCTTTAGCCGGGGAAGCCCGGGGGGAGCTAGTGGTCAACCTGGACATCACCGGCCAGCCCCAGCTTCTCCTGACCACCCCCGAAGGCCGCCTCTCCGGGCCGGTAACCGGGGGGCGGGAGACCCCAGTGAAGTTCGTGCTGCGCAATACCGGCAGCGCAGCTGCGGAAAACGTCAGCTTCTCCTCCAGCGAGCCCTCGGGATGGGAAGTGAAGTTCGAGCCAGAAAAGATCGAAAACCTTCCCGCTGGCGAGGAAGCCCAGCTCACTGTGCGTATTAAGCCAGCCGCCCGGGCCGTGGCGGGAGACTACCTGCTCACCCTGCGGGCCTCGGCTGGCAGTGCGTCAACCTCGGTGGACTACCGCACCACCGTCCAGACCTCTACCCTATGGGGTCTGGTGGGGGTTGCCCTGGTGGCGGTAGCGGTGATCGGGGTGGGCCTGGCCGTAGCCCGCTTTGGCCGCCGCTAGGAGGTGGGCCGTGATTGTCGAGACCCATAACCTGACCAAGCGCTACGGGAAGGTGGTGGCGGTAGAGGGACTCCACCTGGCCCTCGAGGCCGGGGAGGTCTATGGCCTGCTGGGCCCCAACGGCTCGGGCAAAACCACCACCATCCTGATGCTGCTGGGCCTCACCGAGCCCAGCGAGGGAACCGCCCGGGTGCTGGGCCTCGACCCGGCGCGCCAGCCCCTCTCACTCAAACGACAGGTAGGTTACCTGCCCGACTCGGTAGGCTTTTACAACGACCTCACCGCCTGGGAAAACCTAACCTATACCGCTCGGCTCAACGGCCTACCCCGCCGCGAGGCCGAGGGGCGCATCCAGGAGGTACTGGAACGAATGGGGCTGGCCGAGGTAGCCCAGCGCCCGGTGGGCACCTTCTCCCGGGGCATGCGGCAACGGCTGGGGCTGGCTGAGGTCCTCTTGAAGCGGCCTAAGCTGGCCATCCTGGATGAGCCCACTTTGGGCCTAGACCCCGAGGCTGCCCACGAGTTTCTGGGTCTTATCCAGGGGCTTAAGGCCGAGGGGATCACAGTGATGCTCTCCTCGCACCTTTTGCACCAGGTGCAGGCCATCTGCGACCGGGTGGGGTTGTTCCATAAGGGGCGGCTGGTGCTGGAAGGCCGGGTACCCGAGCTGGCCCAGCAGGTGCTGGGCGGGGCCTACCGCATTCACCTCGAGGCCCACCCTGCCGAGTCCTTGCGCCCGGCCCTGCAAGCCCTGCCCGGGGTGGCCCGGGTGGAGCAGGTGGGCACCGAGCTGCGCCTCGAGGCCACCCAAGACATCCGGCCCCAGGTGGCCCAGGCGGTACTGGCTGCAGGCGGTGAGCTGCGCAGCCTGCGCCTGGAGCAGCCTAGCTTAGACGAGGTCTACACCCGCTACTTCCAGGAGGTGCGCCATGCGGCGTGAGGGCTCGCCTTGGGTAGGCCTGTGGGCGGTCTTTTTCAAGGAGATGGCTGACCACCTCTCCAGCGCGCGCATGCGCCTGTTTGAGGTACTGATCTTCCTTTCCGCTTTGGGCGCAGTCTACAGCAGCACCCAGACTTTGCGTCAGACCGTGGGCGAGGACCCCTTCCTGCTGCTCAAGGTCTTCACCGCAGGCCAGGACCCTCTGCCTTCCTTCGTGGCCTTCCTTAGTTTCTTCCTCCCTCTGGCAGCCATTGCCCTGGCCTTCGATGCCGTCAACGGGGAGTACGCCCGCCACACCCTCTCCCGGGTGCTCTCCCAGCCCATCTACCGCGACGCTTTGCTCATTGGCAAGTTTCTGGCTGCTCTGGCCACCCTGGGCTTGGTGCTACTGGCGTTGTTCTTGCTGGTGGTGGGCCTTAGCCTGATCTTCTTGGGGGTGCCCCCTGGGGGTGAGGAGGTGGGGCGGGCCTTGCTCTTTTTGCTGGCCACCCTGGCCTACACCGGGGTCTGGTTGGGGGTAGCCCTGTTGTTCTCGGTGCTCTTCCGCAACGCCGCCACCTCGGCCTTGGCCGCCATTGCGGTCTGGCTTTTCTTTGCCCTGTTCTGGGGCATTATCGCCCAACTACTGGCCCAGGCCGTGGTCCCCTACAACCCCTTCGACCCCGAAAGCGAGTACCGCCAGGCCCAGGCCCTGGTCGCTTTCTCTCGTTTCTCCCCCAACACCCTTTACGCCGAGGCCCTACAGGCTCTGCTCAACCCCGGGGTACGCAGCCTAGGGCCGGTGCTCTTCAGCCAGCTCGAGGGAGCCATCCTGGGTACCCCCCTCTCCTTGGGGCAGAGCCTGCTCCTAGCCTGGCCCCAGTTCACTGCTCTCATCGCTATCACCCTGCTGCTTTTTGCCCTGGCCTACGTCCTCTTCCAACGCCAGGAGGTGCGGGCCTGAGCCGAGCCTACACTCGGTATAAAAATTTGCTACCATGCAGCTATGCAGGGGATTGTGCTGGCCCTGGGGGGTGGAGGCGTACGGGGCAGCGCACACCTAGGTCTTTTGGATGTGCTCAAAGAGGCTGGTATCCCCATCCTCGGGCTGGCCGGCAGCTCGGCGGGAGCCTTGGCCGCAGCAGTCTACGCCTTTGGCCTCGAGGCCCCGCACACCACCTTCAGCGAGTGGCTCAAAGACCCCGAGCTGGAGCGCTTGCACAAAAGTGGGGCACTGTATCAAGTGGGCCGCTTGGTAGACTTTGTACGGCGGCCCTACCTGGCCGAGGGAGCCCGAATTCGCCAGGGCTTGCGCGAGCTGTTCGGCCAACGGCGCATTGAGGAAAGCCCTATTCCCCTCGTCATTCAGGCTTGCGATTTCCACACCGGGGAGCTGGTGATGCTGCGCTCTGGGCCTCTGTGCGAGGCCCTTGTCGCCAGCAGCGCGGTGCCCAGCGTCTTCCCCCCGGTACCCTGGCATGGCCGCTGGCTGGTGGACGGGGATGTGGCGGAAAAGGTGCCGGTCACCGCGGCCAAAGCCCTGCAACAAGGGCCGGTGGTGGCGGTGGACGTCTCCAACCGCATGGTGCCCAGCCTACCCAAAAGCGCCCTCGAGGCCGCTTTACAAGCTGGGGAGGCCTCGAGGCGCCGCTTGCTTAGCCTGGCCTTGGCCCAGGCCGATCTGGTTCTCTCGCTTAACGCCGATCCCCCCATCGACACTTTCGACCACAGCAAGGCCGACCTAGCCTACACCCTGGGGCGCCAGATGGCCGAGGAAGCCCTTCCCCGCATCGAGGCCCTGCTTACAGCCAAAACCGTCAATCCCAACCGGCCCTGGTGGCTACGCTTTTTCCAGGCGAAACCACAACCACCCCAGGCCCAGCCCCCAGCCCCACAGGCCCACCAGGCCAAAGAAGAGCGCCCCAGAGGCTAGGCCCATGCGCCAGGCAAAAATGGCCGCCAGGCCCGCTACCCCCAGCCATAGCGCCGCCCAGAAAACCTGTCGGGCTGGCCCCAGGTAGGGCCGGCTGCGGTCTGGCCGCCTGCCCAACACTCCCACCCCCAACAACACCAGGGCAAAAAACCCCAACAGGCCCATCTGCAGCCAACCCGGCAGGCCCTCCAGGCGGGGTACCGCCCACCAGGCCAGCCCCAGGTGCCCTCCCTGCGCCACCAGGGCCAGCAAGGCTAACTGCCCCAGGCCCCGCCGCCGCTCAGGTAAGGGAGCCTGGGGGTCTAGCAGGGCCTGGATCGACCATCCGGGCTTTGACATACCCTTAGCCTGCAGAGGCCCGCCGGGCCATCCAGCCCTGGCTCACCAGTCCCAGGGCCAAAAGGCTCAGCCCGATGAGCTCGAGGCCAGGGTTGTTGGGCATCAACAACAGCGCCGCTGCCAGGTACACAAGCCGTTGCAGCCAGCCTGCCGGGCCCCATAGGTAGCCCAGGGTGGCCGCGGAAAAAGCGGTAAGACCCAGCAAAGCGGTGGCGATGATACGCCCACCCTCTAAAGCGCTCTCCACCCCGATCAATAACAGGCCTGGGTTAAAGAAAACCATGTAGGCCAGCAAGGCCGTGCGCAGCTCGTATACAAAGCCTTGCACCCCGGTTTTGAAAGGGTCGCCCCGGGCAATAGCCGAGGCGGCATAGGCGGCCAGGGCCACCGGGGGGGTGGAATCGGCCATGATGCCGAAATAGAAAGCGAACATGTGGGCCACTATCTTGAGAATCGGCACCTCGATGCCGGAGAAGGTAAGCGAGCCGTAGTCGATGCCGGCTTGCTCAGCAATCTTGGTCACCACCGGCACCACCAGGCTGGCCATCACCACATAGTTCGCAGTAGTAGGCAGACCCATCCCCAGCACCAGGCTGATCAGCTGAGCCAAAAACAGCGCCACCAACACGTTGCCGCCGGAAAGGGTTTGCAACAGATCGGTTAGGCCAAAACCGATGTTGGTGATGAGCACCACCGCGATGATGATGCCGGCCAGACCCGTGGCAATGGCGATACCCACCATGTTGCGCGCCCCATTGGCGAACCCCTCGATCACGATCCGACCAAACGCCTCGAGACCACGCCAAAGACCCTGTCCCTGGCGCAGCGCCCGGTACAGCTCTTGCAGCAGGGCCACCCCAATCATCAGGAAAATGGCGTTGAGGGCTGCCCGCTCGGGCGATAGCTGTTGGATGAGCAAGGCGTACAAAAGGTAAAGCAGGGGAAAAGCGTAATGTAGCCCAGCCCGCAAGGTAGGCCAGAAGCGGGGCAGCTCGCTTTTAGGGAGGCCCTTGAGGCCCAGCTTAACCGCCTCGAGGTCCACCAAAATGAACAGGGTGAGGTAGGCCAGCAAGGCCGGTACCACCGCCATCAGCACCAGCGCCGCGTAGGGTACTCCCAGAAAGTCAGCCATGATGAAGGCCGCGGCGCCCATCACCGGGGGCATCAGCTGACCGTTGGAGCTTGCCGCTACTTCCACCGCCCCAGCTTTCTCAGCGGAGTAGCCCGCCCGGCGCATTGCGGGAATAGTAAAGGTACCACTGGTCACCACATTGGAGATGGATGAACCCGAGACCACCCCGGTTAGGGCCGAGGAAACAATCGAGGCCTTGGCTGGCCCACCCCGCACCCCTCCCAGGGCGCTAAAGGCCAGATCGGTGAACCACTTGCCCGCCCCGGCCCGCTCGAGGATGGCCCCAAACAGCACAAACACAAATACGGTCCGGGCCGAGACCCCAATAGGGGTACCCCAGATGCTGTCCGAGGCGTTCATGAAGAGCTGGCTCACCAAGGAGCGCCACTGCACCCCTGCGTGAAGCTGGCCTAGCACCCCGGGCAACTGCCCTTGGAACAACCCTTGCGGCCCGGTTAGGGCAAAAAGCATGAAGAGGATCGAGATAATGGGCATGGCTGGCCCCAAGGCCCGCCAACCGGCCAGCAAAAGCATCAGGATGGTAAGACTGCCCACCCACAGATCAGTCTGGTTGGCCAGGCCGCCCCGAATCTCGATCATCTCCTTGTACTGCCACATCACATAGCCCGCGGAAAGCGTGGCGGTCAGGCCCAAAACCCAATCGAAAAGGGGAATCCGATCCCGCGGGCTTCTGCGGTTGAAAGGGTAGACCAGAAAAACCAGGGCAAAGGCAAAGGCCAGGTGGGCCGCACGAAAAAACAGGGCATCCAGCGAACCCACCCAGGTGGCCCAGACCTGGAAGAGGCTCCATCCCACCGCTAAAGCCAGAATCACCCAGCGCGACCAGTCGGTGGGTCTACGCCCCCCTAGCTCGGCCTCTTGCACCAGTTGCTGGGCCTGGCCCCCTTCCAATAGCTCTTTGTGCATGCACAACCTCCGACGCGGCAGCTTGCATAGTTTTACACCCAAAGGGCCTTGGCGTCCATGCCACCTGGGGAGTTTTTGGCTACAGGCAGATGAAAAGGGCCGACCTTTCAGCCGGCCCTTGAGCGCCGGAAGGGTTAGCGGAGAAGGCCCTTCTCGCGGTAGTAGCGCTCAGCCCCCGGGTGCAGCGGAATGGGCAGGCCGCGGACGGCTGCGGCCACGCTGAAGAAGCGCTGTAGGTTGGGGTGGATGGCTTTGAACTCGGGGTTGTCGAAGGTGGCCTTCAGCATGTTGTAGACGACGTCGGCGCTCACATTATCGGCGCTAATCCACATGGCGAAAACCGCCACTGAGGGGGTGGTCACATCTACACCGCGGTAGGTGCCGCCGGGGATGTTGAAGGCCCGGTAGAAGGGATATTTCTTGGCCAGCTCTTGTACCCGTGCGTACTCAACCTGGACAAGCTGAACCCGCAAAGCCTGGGCTGCCTGGGCAATGACCGAGGCCCCCAGACCACCGGTGAAGAAGAAGGCATCGGCCCGCCCGTCCTGCATCAGGGCCAGCGCGTTGTTGGGGTTAACCCGGATAGCCTCCCGCAGGTCGCTCAGGCTTATCCCGTAGGCCTCGAGGATTTGACGAGCGTTTTGCTCGGTACCCGAGCCCACGTCCCCCAGCACCACCCGCTTGCCCCGCAGATCGGCAATGGTGCTGATGCCCGCCCCTGCCCGGGCCACCACGTGCACCACCTCGGGGTAGAGCACCCCCACCGCACGGATACTCTTCACCGCCCGACCCTCAAAGGCAGGAATGCCCGTACCGTTGTAAGCGTAGTAGGCGATGTCATTCTGGGCCAAAGCCATCTGCAGCTCACCCGAGGCAATGGCGTTGATGTTGAAGACCGAGCCGCCGGTGGAGCGGGCATTGGCCCGCACCCCGATGTTGGCATCGTTGACTAACTTGGCCATACCGGTGGCTACGGGGAAGTAGACCCCTGTGGTGCCCCCGGAACCAAAAGTGATGAAGGTCTGGGCGAAAGCAGCGCCTGCTAGCGCGAGAGAAGCCAGTACCAACAAAGTTTTTTTCATCAGGGTGACCTCCTTGTGCCAACCGGCTTGATTATTCCTCAGCTCCAAGGCTCCGTCAACACGTCCAAACCCATTGAGGTGGGCCGCACCCCTTCCCCCTCTTCGCTTTTGCTTCCTCCGAGACCGCAGCCTACAAGCTACAACCGGTGAGGCCAGCTCAAGGGGCTTTGGGCTTGCGAGTAAGCCCCAAAAGCCGCCGCAGGCCCAACCAAAGGCGTAGGAGGAAGCCGGGCCGGACAGCCTGGGCTGCGGCCAGGGCCCGGCGGTGGGCCTTGCGGTGGTGCTTGACCCGGATACCGCGGGGGAGGAGGTAAACCCGCACCTTCCGGCGGGCCATCGCTACCTTCATCCTGGCGAGGAGGTGGCGGTTTTCCCTTTGCCAGCGGGCTCGAATCCGGATATGCCCCTTTTGCCCAGGATTGAGGAGGGCATGGATCGTTTCGTTATCCGTAAAAACCGCGGCCTTGGCCCCTAGGGGTAGGGCCTCGAGGCCTTTGAGAACGGCCATAAACTCCATGGTCTCTACCGTTGCCCTAGGCTCGCCTCCCTCTAAAACCTGCTGGCTATGGTACCCCTCCCCCTGACGGCGCAAGACCACCACCGCCCATCCCCCAGCCCGCGGCTGGCCCCAGGGCCCAGGCAGAGAGGAACCATCCCCAAAGAGAAGGTAGGTGGGCCGCTCCTGGGCTATGGCCTTCATGGCCTTTTCCCAAGCCCGCAGGCCTTCAGGCCGGGGGCGGGTTATCTGGAAGCGGAAGGGAGGGTTCACCTTCTGGGTAGGGCCAGGCGGCGCAGGGCCAGACCCCGGCGGGGGATAGGCAGGCTGGGCCGCCCCTGGGGTCGCTCGGGAGCTTGAACCTCCTCAGGCCGGATGGGGTGGGGCATGGCCTGGGGTGGGGGTGGGGTGGCCCGGAGGGCCTCGAGGCGGACTTGGAGCTCCTTGGGCTTGTAAAAGCCTCGCATCTCCAGGCCCTGAAGGAGGCGGGCCACTAGATGGGGGCCCTGCTTGAACATCTCCTCAGGCACGGGAATGCGCTCATGGATGACCTGGTTCCGCACCCGAACCAGGTTCCAGAGGCCCTGGCGCAGGCCGGGGCCATCTGGAACCGAGTCCAGAAAGTCCTGAACCGGGGGGGCATTGAGCTTCTCGCCTAAGGTACCGTCTGGGGAGGCCCCAAGCCGCTCTAGCGCCTCCTCCAAAAGATAGATGAGGCGGAGAAAATCCCCTAAGGGGTCGCCCGTCCGTTCCCATGTCCAACTCATAGGAAAGAGCAGTTTCGGGTGGAAACGCCGTAGCCCATCAGCTTTCCACCGCTTTCAGCGATGAGTTCCTCCCAGAAAAGCCGGATGTTGGCCGTAAGCCGGGCGTTGGCGTTGGCATCGTATCCGGAAGTAATCCCAGCGAAACACACCTCCTGGCCTTTGAGGTTAGGCAGGCCAATTTTTTCCTTGACCCTTTTCCGAATGCTGGCCCGAACCTCGGGTAGGTGGAGCTTGAGGTTGTAGTTGTACAGGTTGACGATTTCCGACTGCTCAAACCCATGGGTCAGGACTAAAATCCGGCCCGAACCCCGGGTCCGCTCTCCTGCGGCCCTAAGAGCGGCTATCGTCTCTGTACCAGAGCGGCATTCGGCCGTGGTACGCTTGCGGATATCATCGAAGGCTTGCAGGGCCTTCCGGTGCAGCTCCTTCCGTTGCCTCTCCAGCGCCAAACGGGAGGTGGAAAGGGGGTCTGGAGTCTCCATAACCCAGCTAGGCGCGGTGTAACTTCGCCCGGTGACCCCCGCCAGAACCAGGCGCACTTTTCTGTTGAGGATGCGTTCCCCCAAGAGCAAGGGCAAAACCTCCTGATCCAACATGCGCCGGTACTCGTTCTGTACCCCTCGAGGAGCACTACAGCCGGTGGTGAAGAGAATCTGAACCTGATCTACTGGGCCCGCAAAAGGGAGGTTGAGGGCCAGGGCAAGGAGGGTTGGGATCGCACTCATACCTCCCCCTGCTCTCCAGGCTCAAAGCCTCCCTCTAGCCGGGAGGGCCTGGGCCGCAAGTCGGGTAGGGGAGGGATATGCCCCAAGAATCCCGGGGCCGGGTCAAAGCGGGGCCAGGCTCGAGCGAAACCCCGCCAGTAGGTGTTGGCCTCCTGGCGGTAGGCCGCATCCCGCTGGGCCAGGAGCCGTTCGGTCTGGAGCCTGAAGGCTGCAAGGCGCCGCCGGAGCACCCTTTCGCGCTGCTGTACCAGGAAGAGCCTCCGCTGGAGCTCCTCCCGCTCATGGGGGGTGAAGTACCCTAGAAGAACCGTCATTGCTACTAGACCTAGGCCCAAGACCAAAAGGGTGGGCAGACTCCAGGATGGGGGGGCAGGGATGCCCTGGACTTGGGCATGAGTTACGGTGAACTGGTAACGAAGCAGGCTGAGGGCCATCACCATAAGCACAGGGACGGCCAGGAGAACCAGACCCAGAGGATTGCGGTTTTGCCGGAAGAGGTTACCTGAAGTGTGGCCTGTCCAAAACATGGCTAGGGTGGCCACTAACCCTAAAACATAGGCCTCCAGCTGGGAGAACTCCAGGGCATCCAGGGCCAGTTTGTTGAAGTACCCTTCCCCTAAGAAGACTAGGCCCAAAAGCCCGTAGCGCAGGTAAGGGCTACGGGTGAAGATGGCGGGGGTTTTTTCATCTGCACCTACGATCTCAGCTAAGGTTTTTACCTCATGCTGGAGCCGGCTTATTCTTTCCTCCATCCGGCCCCTTTGCCTTTCATAGCGTCTGAGCAGAGCTTCCATGCCGCCACGGTACTTCTCTGCGAGCTCCAAGGGGAAGGTGTTGGGGGTGAGGTAGGCCAGATCCGCATGCTTGCGGGACAGGCTCCAGCCCTCGTACCGCCCGAGCCAGTAATCCCGAAGTTTCCTAAGCATGAGCCACATTCTTGACCTCTGCAGAGGGCTCTGAGACTTGGGCTAGGTTACCGAAAAAGACCTCCATATCCACTTCCACCCCAGCCCTGGCCGCTAGGCGCGCGGCTTTGAGCCTGAGGCGCTGCAGGTAGGCTTGGGCCTGGGCCTGGGCTCTTTCCTCTAAGCGCTGAAGCTGGGCCTCGAGGTGGGCGATACGGAGCTCCTCCCGTTCCAAGGCAGGGCGGAGGATGCTTTGGGGCAGGTTTTTGCCCCGCTCCTCCAACCAGGCCCGGTTGCGACGGAACTCCTCTAGGGCCAAAACCAAAGGAGCTTTACGCTTTTCCTTATGGCTTTGGATAGCCTGAAGCCGCCTTCGGGCCTGCTCTTGCAAAACCATGATCTCTACCCTAACCGTTTCCAAAGAAGGCCTAGCCATAGTTTGCTAATATTAATAGCATTAGGACTTACGCAGTTGGCTGAAGGATGTGGAGGGGATGGGCGAGATAACTTCGTATTGCCTCGCGAACAATGGACGCCTTGGCCTCGTACCAGCTCACCCCCCTGCGCAGCCGGTAGACCTCCAGCCGGAGGAAGGCCCGCAAAGCCAGGAGGAGGTGCCGCAGGATGGAGACCGCCTTCCTCACCTGGGCCCGCTCCACCCCACAGCACTGCTTGAGCCCCCGATGGTACACTTCGATCCCCCATCCTTGCCGCTCTA
>NZ_AUHY01000038.1 GCF_000423425.1 Meiothermus rufus DSM 22234
CTAGATGCGGTGGCCAGAGGGCAAGTCAGAGTGCAGGCCCCCGCCGTCTGGGTTATTGGCGAGGTGGTGCGGCAGCGGGCAGGTTTGCTTGGTGTCCGGCAGGCTGTTACCCAGATCATGGTCTAACAAAGCAGGTGCCCAAAGGAGCTTTTATGTCTGAAACCAAGTTGTCCAACGTTGAGTACATAAAAATCGCCAGCCATTACCTACGTGGGCCAGTAGACGCAGAACTGCACAGCGAAAGCGATCACTTTAGTGAAGCAGGCTACCAGATTTTGAAGTTTCACGGCATCTATCAGCAAGATGACCGCGACGTACGTAAGGCAAGAAAAGCCCAAGGCTTAGGGCCAGACTACCGCTTCATGATCCGGGTGGCCATTCCTGGTGGGGTGCTCACACCTGAGCAGTACCTCGCCCTCGACCGCTTGGCTGACGAGCTGGGCAACGCTACGCTGCGCATCACCACCCGCCAGGCTATCCAGTACCATGGGGTGCGCAAGGGCGGTCTTAAACCCCTAATCCAAACCCTCAACCGCCATCTGCTTACCACCCTCTCAGCCTGCGGCGACGTGGTACGAAACATTGTGGCCTGCCCCGCCCCCTTCCATGACCGCCAGCGAGCGGAGCTATCCCGCTACGCCAAAGAGCTTTCCGACCGGCTCAAGCCCAAGACCCGCGCCTACTACGAGATATGGCTGGACGGAGAGAAAGCCGCAAGCCTCGAGGAGCACGAGCCCCTCTACGGCCAGACCTATCTACCGCGCAAGTTCAAAATTGCCTTTGCCTTTCCTGGCGACAACTGTGTGGACGTCTACACTCAAGACATCGGCATCGTTCCGCTACTCCAAGAGGGGGTGCTGGCTGGCTTCACCCTATTGGTAGGGGGTGGACTGGGGCAGAGCCACGGAGCTAAAGATACCCGGCCCATTCTGGCTAAACCTCTAACCACCATTCCTCCAAGGCAGCTTTTCGAGGTGGTCGAGGCCATCATCCGGGTGCAGCGAGACCATGGCCGTCGCGAGGATCGCAAGTTTAGCCGTATGAAGTACCTGGTTGAGGCCTGGGGCCTCGAGCGCTTCCGAGCCGAGGTTGAGCACTACTTGGGCTACCCCCTACCCGAGGCTCGAGCCCTCGAGTGGCACTCCGGCAGCGACCACCTAGGCTGGCACGCCCAGGGCGATGGCAAGCTGTTCTTAGGGGTATTTGTGGAGAACGGACGGGTTAAGGAAAATCTACGCGCGGCGATCCGTGAAGTGGTGCAACGCTTCACCCCCGAGCTGCGCCTCACGGCCCAGCAAAACCTCCTCTTTACCGGCATCGATCCTGCCGACCAGGCGGCTATTGAGGCCATCTTCCGCAACCATGCGGTGGCTCTTCCCGGTACGCTTCCCCTGGTGGTGCAAAACGCCATGGCCTGCCCTGCCCTGCCCACCTGCGGCCTGGCCATTACCGAGAGCGAGCGGGTAATGCCCGAGGTCATCCGTGAACTGCACAACCTGCTGGAAAAGCTGGGCCTGGCTGAGCGTGCCCCTCACGTACGCATGACCGGCTGCCCCAATGGTTGTGCCCGCCCCTACACCGCCGAGGTGGGTTTGGTCGGACGCAGCCTGGACTCCTACAGCATCTACCTGGGGGGTAGTCCCTTGGGCACCCGGCTAGGGCGGCTTTACCGCGACAACGTTAAGCGCGGGGCCATCGTCGCAGTACTCGAGCCCCTGTTCCAGCGCTTCCGCACAGAAGGACAGCCCGGGGAATCGTTCGGCGATTTCTGCCATCGTATCGGCCTGGAACAACTCGAGGGTGTAGCAGCGGGATAGAAAAGGCCCAGGGCCGTGGCCCTGGGCTGTTTTTAGCCTGTCTCAGTTGAGAATATCGTCGCGGATACAGGCCTTAAAGTGGCCCGGGGCCACTTCCTTTAGCTCAGGTACGGTGGTTGCGCACTCGGCAATGGCATAGCGGCAACGGGTACGGAAGACACAGCCCGAGGGCGGGTTGATGGGGCTGGGAATATCTCCCTGCAGTACGATGCGCTCGCGCTTGACGGTGGGGTCGGGGGTGGGAATGGCCGAGAGCAAAGCCTCGGTATAGGGGTGGCGGGGATTCAGGTAGAGGTCGCGCGAGGGGGCCAGCTCCATGATCTTGCCCAGGTACATCACCGCCACCCGGTCGGAGATGTACTCCACCACGGCCAAGTCGTGGGCGATGAACAGGATGGTGAGCCCTAGCTGCTCCTTGAGGTCCTGCAGGAGGTTGACCACCTGGGCCTGGATGGAGACGTCCAGGGCCGAGACTGGCTCGTCGGCCACAATAAACTCCGGGCGCACCGCCAGGGCCCGGGCAATGCCGATGCGCTGGCGCTGACCCCCAGAGAACTCGTGGGGGTAGCGCCGCACGTGCTCGGCGTTGAGCCCCACCAGATCCAATAGCTCAGCCACCCGCTCATTGCGGGCCTTGGCCGAGCCTTCCAGGTTGTGGATCACCAACGGCTCAGCGATGATGTCCCCCACGGTCATGCGCGGGTTGAGGGAGGCAAAGGGATCCTGGAAGATGATCTGCATCCGGCGCCGGTAAGCCCGCAGTTGGTTCTTGGGCAGGTGGGTGATGTCCTGCCCATCGAAGCGGATACTGCCCTCGGTAGGCTCGATCAGACGCAGGATGGTGCGGCCCACGGTGGTCTTACCCGAGCCAGACTCCCCTACCAGGCCCAATACCTCCCCTTTCTTTACCCCAAAGCTCACATCGTTGACCGCTTTTACGTTGGCCACCACGCGGGAAAGAATCCCACCCCGAATGGGGAACCATTTCTTGAGGTGGGTAACCTCCACCAGATGGGTGGTCGTGGTATCAGGAGCTGCTACGCTCATGCACTCACCGCCTCACCTTTTTGAATCTCGGCCCAGCGCACGCAGCGCACCATATGCCCATCCCCCGCATCCTGCAGGGCGGGAATCTCGGTATCACACAGGCCGGGTTTGAAGAACTTGCAGCGCGGGTGGAAGGCGCAGCCTGCGGGAAGGCTGAGCGGGTTAGGCACGTTACCAGGGATGGCCTCGAGGCGCTGCTGGTGGGTCGCCGCTAGGTCGAGCCGGGGTACCGAGTTCAAGAGGCCCATGGTGTAAGGGTGCAGGGGTTTTTTGAAGGTAGGCACCACATCGGCCTCCTCCACGGCCCGTCCGGCATACATCACCACCACCCGATCGGCCATCTCAGCCACCACCCCTAGGTTATGGGTGATGAACAGAATGCTCATCCCGATTTCTTCCTGCAGCTTTTTCATCAGCTCTAGAATCTGGGCCTGGATGGTTACGTCCAGCGCGGTGGTGGGCTCATCTGCAATCAAAAGCGAGGGATTGCAAGAAAGCGCCATGGCGATCATCACCCGCTGGCGCATTCCCCCGGACATCTGGTGGGGGTAGTTGCTCAAGCGCTTTTTAGGCTCGGGTATACCCACCAGATCGAGCATCTCCGCCGCCTGCTCGAGGGCTTCCTTCTTGCTCTTGCCCTGGTGCAGCACGATGGCCTCGGCAATCTGATCCCCTACGGTGTACACCGGGTTCAGGCTGGTCATGGGCTCCTGGAAGATCATGGCGATATCGTTGCCCCGGATCCGGCGCATGGTGGCCTCGTCCTCCTTGGCCAGGTCGCGGAGCTGACCATCCTTACCGCGGAACAGCATGCGGCCTCCCACAATTTTGCCCGGGGGGCTGGGAATCAGGCGCATCATGGCCAGGCTAGTTACCGACTTACCCGAGCCCGACTCGCCCACCACCGCCAGGGTCTCCCCTTTGTTGATGTGGAAGGAAACCCCATCCACCGCCTTGACCACCCCATCATCGGTGAAGAAGTGCACCTTGAGGTCTGTAACTTCTACCAGCCGTTTGTCGTCCATTCCTACTCCTAAGGCACTGCCAAAGCAGCTTGCATTATATCCCCTCACACCTTGGTGCGCGGATCAAGCGCGTCGCGCAGGCCATCCCCCATGAAGTTGTAGGCCAGCACCGCCATGAAGATAAAGACGCCTGGGATTAAAAGCCAGGGCCGCTCGGTGAAGGCGGTAATGCCGGTGGCCTGAGCCTTGGAAAGCATAAGCCCCCAGGAGGTGGCCGGTTCCTGAATGCCCAGGCCCAGGAAGGAAAGCCCCGACTCGCCCAGGATAAAGCCCGGTATGGCCAAGGTGACCGCCACAATTAGGTAGGTATAGGTTCCCGGCAGCACGTGCCGGATCACGATGCGGGCATCCCCTGCCCCCAAGGCCTGGGCCGCCTGGGCATACTCCATCTCCCTTAGCTGCAGCACCTGGCTGCGGATGATGCGGGCCAGCCCACCCCAGTTCACAAAGGAAAGGATGGTTACCACCAACACAAAGCGCACCGCCGGCGGCACCTCCATGGGAATCAGCACCGAAAGGATGATCAGCAAGAACAGGTCGGGGATAGCCGCTAGCACCTCCACCGAGCGCATGATGAGGGTATCCAGGTCAAGCTCGATGCGGGGCCAAAGCAGAATGTAACCAATCGCCCCTAGCAACCCTGCACCTAAGAGGCCTGCCAGAAAGGCCTCGAGGCCCCGGCTGCTCTGCAAAAAGCCCCAGACCGTGATCCAAACCAGCCAGGCCACCCCCACCCAAGCCAAAAGCCAAAGCAAGGCCCGCACCAGGTGGCTACGCCAGACCAGGGAGTACAAGAGCAACCCGAAGAGCACCAGCCCTACCCCCAGCCCCAACATGCCGAGCAACAAGGTGCTCACCCGCTGCAGATCAGGACGGATGTATAGCTGATAGCCCTGGGCCATACCCCAAAACAAGGCCGCTATCAGCGCTAGGCCCAGCAGGGCCAGAAGGTGGTCTAGCAGGCGGCTAGCCCGCACAAAAGCCCAGAAACGGGGGTTCAAAAGCCCGATGCTGAAAGTAACCGGGCGCCCGGCATAGTAGCCGGAGATACTCCCCATAAAGATACCGATCAAAAGGGCCAAAGCCACGGCAAAGATGCCGATGGTCAGGCTGATGCGGGCCCCAAACCAGATACGCCCCCAGATATCGCGGCCAAAGTCGTCGGTACCCCAAAGGAAAAGCCGGGCCTTGTCCTCCAACAACCAAGGCCCCCCCATCAGCCGCAAATCGGCGGGGAAAAGGCCCAAGAAGTGGTAGGGCTCGCCCTTGGTAAAGAAGTAGATGGGATAGCGCCCCTTCTCGCAGTCGGTAATGACCTCTACCTTGAAGGTCTCGGGGTTACGCCGCCGTTCGGAGGCACACACATAGGGCCGGGTCAGACGGCCATTCTCGTCCCGCCAGAAAATCTGGGTAGGTGCTGCAAAGGAAAAGTCGCGGAAACTCTTTTCCTCTGGATAAGGGGCTAAAAAGTCGGCGAATAAGGCCCCTAGGTAGAACACCAACAGGATCGCCGCTCCCAGCCGGGCCAAAGGATGGCGCTTAAAGCGCAGCCAGGCCTGCTGGAAAAAACTCCGGTTGGCCGGGGCCGAGGAGCTCGATGGGACTCTTCTTAGCATACCCTAGACCCCCTAGCTGTAGCGGATGCGCGGATCCACCCAGGCCAGGAGCAGATCCGAGATGACGTTGCCGATCATGAGCAGGATGGTGGTGATGGTGATCAAGCCCATAATCACGTACAGGTCAATGGCCGAGATAGCCTCCAGGAGGGCCGGGGTAATCCCAGGCCAGGCCATGGTCACCTCGACCAGCCCCGCCCCACCTATCAGCCCAGGCAGCAGGCCCCCAATCCCCGCGATGAAGGGAATGACCGCGTTGCGCAGGGCATGCTTGTAGATGACCACCCGTTCCGAGAGGCCTTTGGCCCGGGCGGTGCGGATATAGTCTTGGGAGAGCACATCCAGCATCTGCCCCCGCATCACCCGCATCAGCCCGGCCAGGCCTGAGGTTCCCACCACAATCACCACGGGAAAGGCATGCCAGAGCACATTGGTGATACGGGCCCAGAGGGGGGCATCGGTGTAGGGTAAGCGCTCGGGTAGGCCAGGCCCCTGCCACAAGGGAAAAAGCAGGAGCAAAGCACTCACGCCAAAAAGCACCAGCCCTACCCATTGGCCAAAGGTAGGGGCCAGCTTTTGCCGGGTGCGCCGCCAAAACAGCGCAGCAAAGACCAGGCTGCCCAGCAAAGCAGGGGGAAAGAACCACTGCGCGGCCCGGGTCATGTTACCCAGGTGCAAAAACTCATTGGTCATGCCCCCGATGGGCAAAAGCCGCATATCGGTCAGGTCGTATAGCCAGACCGCCAGAAAGAGCATAATCAGGCCGAAGAAAAAGTTAGGCACCGCCAGGCCAAAAAAAGCCAGCACGGTGAAGAGGCGATCCTGCCAGGTGTACTTGTAGATGGCCGAATACACCCCGATGGGGATGGCGATCAGGTAGATCATCAAGGTGGCTAGCACCACCAGCACCATGGAGTTGAGGATACGGGGCCCAATCACGTTCCAGACATCGGTTTTGTAGGAAAGGGAAAGGCCCAGGTAGCCTTGCAAGATGCCGGAGAGCCACTTGGCGTACTGCACCGGCAGGGGCTGGTCGAGGCCTAGCTGCTGGCGCAGGTTAGCGATGGACTCACGGTCCTGGGTAGGGTCGAGCTCGAGCCGGGTGACAAAATCCCCCGGGGCCAGCTGAATCACCAGAAAGGCCAGCAGGGTAGCCCCAAAAAAGGTGGGGATGAGCTGGAGTAGCCTTCGAACGATATAGGCGTACATAACTTTACCCACGGAAAGACAAGGGGTGGCCTAGCACCACCCCTTGCCCTGGTTCGCTGCTACTCCTTCGCAAAGACGGTCTCGATGTAGGGAGCCTGACCGGTGATGGCGTTGACCTGCTCCTTGGAGAACATGCCACCCAGTCGGGTCAGGCGGGCCGGGTTGTAGGCTGGGGCCACGGTGTAGATAATGGGCAGGTTCTCCGCCACCACCTTCTGGAACTGCACGTAAATCTGACGGCGCTGGGCCTGGTCTAGGGTGGTAGCCCCGCGCTTCATCAGGGAGTCGATCAACACCTCGAAAGCCTCCACCTTGGCGGGGTTCTTCCCTCCCACGCCCAGGTTCCACATGTGCAGGGGGCCGTTGAGCTCCCAGACGTTGCGGCTGAAGGCTGGCTCGATCCCACCAGTCAGGCCGATCAGGATAGCATCGAACTCGCGGGTGCCATCTGCCGCAGGGCTGGTGAGCTGGCGTACCAGCTCGTTGAAGTCAATAGGCCGGTACTCCACCTTGACCCCAATCTTGCGGGCCTCGTCGCGGAAAATCTGGGCGATGCGCTCCCGCACGTTGTTGCCCTGGTTGGTAACCAGGTTAAACTCCAGCACCCTGCCCTGGGCGTTGACCAACCAACCATCGCGGTTCTTGCTGCGGAAGCCCAGCTCGGCCAAAAGCTGGGCCGCCCGTTGCGGGTTGAACTCGTACTTGGCCACCTCGTCGGTGAAGAAGGCTTTGTTGGGGATGGAGATGGGGCTCCACTGGGGCTGCCCCAAGCCGCCCAGGGCTACCTCGATCATGGACTTCTTGTCCATCAGGTGGGCCATAGCCCGGCGGAACTTCACCTGACGGAAAAGGTTTTCCTTAAAGGGATCCTTGTGGTTCCAGTTGAAGACGATGAAGTTGGTGCCCAGGGTCACATCCGCATTGGGGAAGATTTCCGCCCGCAGGCGGCCCGCCCGGATGCGCTCCAACACCTGGGCCACCTGGTCGGCGTTGGCCGCCGCAAACACATCGGCATCGCCCGCCAGGAAGCGGGCCAGCTGGGCGTTCAGGTCGGGCACGATCTGCACGGTGTAGCGCTCGAGGTAGGCCACCGGGCTACCCCGCTCGTCCACCCCCCAGTAGTTGGGGTTGCGCACCAACACCACCCGCTCGCCCTTTACGTAGCTATCCAGCTTGAAGGGCCCCCCTGAGACAATCTGGGCCGGAGGGGTGTCCAGGTTCCACAGAGCCTGGAGTTGCTGCACCCCGGCGCGGTAAGCCGGGCCGAAGATGTGTTCTGGAACGATATACCAGCCCTGTATGAGCGCAGGCGCATAGGGTTTGGGGAAGTCAGCCCGCACCCGGAACTGATCTACCTTGGTCCAGCGGATGGGCTGGCCATCCAGGATGAAGCTACTGCGGGCGTTGGAGTTAACCCGTGCATCGGCGTGCACGGTGGCGCTAAACACCACATCGTCAGCGGTGATGGGCCGGCCATCGGACCAGCGGGCCCCCTCGCGCAATTGGAAAATCACGGTCAGACCGTTGTTGCGCACCTCCCAGGACTTGGCTAGGTTCCCCTCCGGGGCCTGGGTGTAGGGGCTGTAGCCGGTGAGGGTAGGCAGGAACAGGCTGATGATGTCGGTAGAGGAAGTCTCCCGCGCCACAAAGGGGTTCCAGGTGCGCGGATCCGAGATGGCCGTGACCCGGTAGGCCCCCCCGGCCCGGCCCGGCTCGGTACCCTTGAACACCTTAGGCTGAGCCAGCGCAACCCCAGCCAGGGCGAGCATGCCTAAAACCAGTAGTTTTCTCATCGGTTGCCTCCTGATGGATTGACAATTCACCACCTTCGCTGCTTGGAAAGAAGCACCGCAGGCGAGATGGACTTGGTACAAGGCTATGAATCCAGCCTACCCTTGTCAAGGGCGCAGGCGGGAATTGGGCCCCCAGCGGCATCCACCAAACGGTGGATGGGCCTAAACCTCCGAGGCGTACACCAAAAAGAAAAACCCCCGGCATGGCCAGGGGGGGGGCATAGACCCACAGGCTTAGCGCGGGAAAAAGCGGAAAGAGAAAGCCAGGAGTACGAACAAAGCGCCCAGGATAATGGTGATGCGGTACAGGCCTCCGGTTAGGCCTCGGGTACTGAAGAGATCGGCAGCACCGCCGAACATGTCCCCGGCCCCCTGGCGAGGTTCCTGGGAAAGCACCAGGTACACAAGAAAACCCGCCACCACGATGTACAGGAAAATCAGGATGTTTTGCAGAATCTCCACTACAGGCCTCCTGCCGTTTGGTGCCGGGAGTGGGACTCGAACCCACACGGTTGTTCACCGTCCGATTTTGAGTCGGGTGCGTCTACCGATTCCGCCATCCCGGCAGAGGGGAAGACTAGCCAAAGGCCAGCCAGGCTAGACTATAGCGCGTTTGGGCCGGATACGCAAGCCAAGGAGCCCCAAAGCTCCGGCTAAGAGCACCGCCCAGTCGCCCAGGCGCACATAGGGGGTCTGGGTAGAGGATAGGCCAAAGCCCCCCGCCAGGAAACCCGGCTGGCGTTGGGGGAGGCGGGCCGTGACCCGGCCATAGGGGTCTATGATGGCCGTAACCCCATCGTTGCCCGCCCGCAACAGCCAGCGCCCGGTTTCCACCGCACGCAAGCGGCCCATCTGGAAGTGCTGCAGGCCCCCAAAGCTGGGGCCGTACCAGGCATCGTTGGAACCCAACACCAGCACCCCGGCCCCCTGTTGCACCAGGTGGCGCGCCACCTCGGGAAAGACCGATTCGTAGCAGATGAAAGCGCCGTAGCGATACAGGGGCCCATACCCCTGGCCCGGGGTGCGGCTGGCCAGCTCCCCCCCAAAGCCGAAGGTCTGAAAAAAGAAGCGATAGAGCGGGCGCAGCGCCTGGTTCCAGGGAAAATACTCGCCAAAGGGCACCAGCCGGTTTTTGTCGTAGAAGTGGGTAATCACACCGTCCACATAGCGCACCACCCGGTTGGTGTCGCCGGTCTCGAGGCCACTGATAAGTTCCCGCCCCTCTAACGCGAGCGAAAGCTCAGGGGGAAAAGCAGCTACCGCGGTCTCGGGCCAGACCACCACCGCCACCTCAGGATGGGTCTTTAGGCCCCTTTGGGTCAGCGCTAGATAGGTCTCTTGGGCCGAAACCCCCTCGAGCTTTTGCAAGGGATTGATGTTTCCCTGCACCAAGAGGGCTTTTTGGCTGGCCTGGATGGCCGGCAATGGCATCAGCCACAACCCTGCCCAGAAGAGCAAAACCCCCACCCCGCCCAGCACCGGAGGGGAAAGGATGACCCCTTCTTTTTGTAGGCCCTGCCAGGCATAAAACAGGCCCAGGGCCACCCCCAGCACCACCAGGGAGAGTAAGTACACCCCGCCCAGGCTGGCCAGCACCCGTCCAGGGGCCTCCACCAGGGCATACCCCAGGAAACCCCAGGGGAAAGCCAGCTCACCCAAGGAGGTCAGGTATTCCTGCACTACCCATAACCCTGCCCGGGCCAAGGGCCGCCCCCGGCTTAGGCCAAACACCAGGCCCCACAACAGGGCCTTGGCCAGAATTAAGGGAAGATAGGGCGCCGCCCCCCAGGGGGTCTGAAACAGTGCCACAAAGCTCAAGGGCAGCCAGACCAGGTGCACCGCCCAAAACGCCAAACCCGCCAGAAAACCGAAGCGAAACCCGCCCTGACCAAGGAGCCAGACCAAGGGCAAAGGGGCCAAAAAACCCAGCGGGCTGGGCGGCAGGCAAAGGGCCAGGGCTACCCCCGAAAGCAAGGCAGACCACCCGTGCACGCCCCCAGCATACTGCGGGGCCGTTGTGGCAGAATGGAGGGAACCATGCGGCTGGGCATCATCGCAGAGATTCACGCCAATCTACCCGCCCTCGAGGCGGCCCTCGAGGCTTTACGCAAAGAAGGAGTCGAACACGTGCTGGCCATAGGCGACCTGGTGGGGTATGGCCCCCACCCTCGCCAGGTGTTGCACAGACTCGACCGGGAAGGCATCCCCTGCGTCCCTGGGGCGGCCGACCTACGGGTGGCCTATGCCCTGCCGGCTCCCCCTCGGGAAGGCATCGCGGAGACCACCATCCAATGGACCCGAGCGCAGCTCAGTTCCCGTGAGATGAAGTTCCTGCGCCACCTGCGAACCCGCCACCGCTACGAAACCCCAGGGGGGCGCCTGATGGCCTTCTACGGTTCACCGGAAAACCCGGAGGAAAAAATAGACCTCAACGAGGCCCACCCCGCCGATATTCTGAAAATGCTAGAGGGTCTACGCTCGCGCTACGCAGTGGTGGCGGGCAAACACATCCCTTTCCGCCGAGTGGTGCACAAAGGGGTGGTCTTTGATCCTGGCTCGGTGGGCTTGAGCCTGGGGGGCGAACCCGGGGCCGATGTGCTGATTCTAGAGGACGACCTCCACGGCGAAATCCTTCACCGCTTTTTGAAGCTGCCCTACGACTATGGCCAGGTGGCCTTCGACCTAGCCGCCTGGGAGCTACCCGAGGTACTGGCCGAGGTGGTGCGGCAGGGGCGGTTTCCCCATTAGCCCCGGGCTTGGCGCAAGGCCAAAGCCACCCCAGCCACCGCGGGCTCGGGGTCCTGGGTCAGTGGAAGGAGGGCGTCAAAGTCGCCCAGCCGGGCCAGGGCCTGGGCCGCGGTGGCCCGCACCATGGGGTTGACGTCCCGGGCCCCCTGGCGCACCAGGGGGAGGTAGTCGGGGTTCCCCAGATTGGCCAGCACCACCAGGGCGTTGCGGGCCATGCGGGTGCGGCCTGGGCGCAGAAAAACTGTCCCGGCATATTTGCGTTCAAAAGCCTTCGATGAAAGGTAAAAAAAATCCTCGAGGTTGGGGTAGGCCAGCTCCGGCTCGGGGGCAAAACCGGGCCAGAAGGCCTGGGCCCTCTGGTTCCAGGGGCAGACCTCCTGGCACACGTCGCAGCCAAAGAGCCAATCCCCTAGAGCGGGCCACAACGCAGGGGGAATCAGGCCCCGGTGCTCGATGGTCCAGTAGCTGATGCAAAGCCTCGAGTCCAGGGTACCGTCGCCCAGCAAGGCCCCGGTGGGGCAGCCGGTCACACAGCGCGTGCAGCGGCCACAGCGCGGCGGGTAGGGCCGGGCCGGGGGGGGCGGGGCACTGGTCAGGAGCACCGCCAAGGTCAGGTAGGTGCCCTCCCCCATGCGCAACAGCATGGCGTTGCGTCCAATCCAGCCCAGGCCCCCCAGCACCCCATAGCTGCGCTCGGACAATGGCCCGGTGTCCACGTAGCCCTTGGCCTGCAGGCCCAGGCGCTGGGCCAGCACCTCCAGGGCCTCGAGGTGGGGCCAGAGCAGATGGTGGTAGTCCCGCACCCAGGCGTAGCGGGCCACCCGGCCCAGGCGCACCCCGCCCGAAGGCCTGGGGGGCGGTGGGTAGGCGTGGGGGGCGGCCAGCACCAGCACACTTTTAGCCCAGGCGAAGCGCCGAGCCGGGTTGAGCCGGGACTCCGGGTTCCGCTCCAGGTAGGCCATCCCGGCCTGCCGGCCCTGGGTCAGCCAGTCGCGGTAGCGCTGCTGCATTGGTTGGGGCAGCTCCAGCCCGGCCCAGGCGGTGAGGAAGCCCTGCGCCTGGGCGGCCTCTTCCAGATACCGGGCCGCTTCCGATAAGGGCTGTGCGCCATTCATCCGTCGGCGGCCTCCTCCGCCGGCAGCACCACCCGCACGGTGGTTCCCTGGGCGGGCTGGCTTTGAATCTGGATGGAACCCCGGTGCTGCTCCACAATCCAGCGGGCGATGGAGAGCCCCAGGCCGCTGCCGCCCGGGTCGCGCCGACGGGCCTTATCGGCGCGGTAGAAGCGGTCGAAGACAAAGGGCAGGTCCTCCGGGGCAATGCCGATGCCGCTATCCTGCACCTGGAAGAGAACCCGGTCGCCCTGCTGCTTTAGCTCTAGCCTTACCCAGCCCCCGGCAGGGGTGTACTTGAGGGCATTTTCCAGCAGGTTCAGCACCAGCTGCTTGAGGTAGTCGCGGTCGCCCCGCACCCACACCGGCTGTAGCTGGGCCTCCAGCCGGTGCCCCTCCACCCGCCAGTCCGCGTCGCGCAGGGCCTCCTCCACCACCTCGTCGAGGCGAACGCGGGTTGGGCGCAGGGGCAGGCCGGCATCCCCCTTGGCCAGGAGCAAAAGGTCAGCCACCAGCCGGGAAAGCCTCAGGGCCTCCCGTTCAGCCTCGCCCAGGGCCACCTGGCGGTCGGCCTCGGGCATCTGGGGGTAGCGCCGCAGAAGCTCGAGGTTGCCCTGAATCGCGGCTAAAGGCGCCCGTAGCTCGTGTGAGGCATCGGCCACAAAACGCTTTTGCGCCTCGGAGGCCTTGGCCAGGTTCTCCAGCATCTGGTTGAAGGTTCGTGAAAGCCGCCCCAGCTCATCCCGGGCGGCCATAGGCGGCACCCGCATGGAAAGGTCGGCAGAGCGGGCAATCTGCTGGGCGGTTTCGATCAGATGGGCCATGGGGCGCAGGGCCCCTCCAGCCAGAATCAGCCCCAGGCCAAACACCGCCAGCATGGAGACGAGGCCCACGACCAGCAACAGTGCGGCCAGCCGCCGCACCGAGGCGTCCAGCAGGCCCAGCGGGGTGAGGGCCTCGAGGTAGCCCAAGGTCTCCTGCCCCTTGACCAGAGGGGTCACATAGACCCGCCAGCGCTGGCCATCCTGGCCTGGCAAAAGCAAAAAGGCCCCCTGGCTATGCGTCCAGGGCAAGCGCAGAAACTGGGCAACTGGGTCGGCGTAGACCGAGAGGTTTTGTTCCAGCACTTTTTGCGGTTGAATCGGCTCGAAAGGAGGCGCCAAGCGCGAGCCACGCTTGAAATGGCCGTAGCTATCGTACAGACGGAAGGCCACCTGAAGCTCGGAAATATCGGCCTCGAGCACATACGAGGTGCCGGCCTCGCGCCAGCCCGCCGCCACATGGTTGGCCGAAAGCACCAGTACCTGGTCGAGGGTCTGGTACTGCCCCCGGGTATAGGCCGCGAAGCCCAGGAACGAGACCAGCCCGATCAGCACCGTGCACAAGGTGCCGTACCACAATGCCAGACGCAGCCGGATCGGCATCCTGGCTTCACTATAGCCGCCTGCCCCCTAGGGGGCCATCGTCGGATGGCCCTCCAGCACCGACTGATAGATTTCTAGGTAGCGCGGCAGCACGCTTTCGGGGCGAAACTGCTGCATAGCCCATTCCCGCGCGGCCTGGCGCATCTGGCGGTGCCGGGCTGGGTCTTCCAGAATGTGCAGGGCCGCTTGAACCATGCCAGGCACATCGCCCACCGGGCGCAACAGGCCCGTGACCCCATCTTGCACCACCTCGGGAAGACCACCCGCACGGGAGGCCACCACCGGCACCCCACAGGCCATGGCCTCGAGGGCCACCAGCCCAAATGATTCCTGCGCCGAGGGCAGTACAAACAGATCGGCCACCGAGAGGAACCTCTCGATCTGCGGGGTAGCCTCGATGAACTGTACCCGCCCGGAAAGCTCGAGCTGGTGGGCCAGTTCCTGGCACTCTGCCCGCTTGGGCCCGTCGCCAATCATCAGCAAGCGGGCCGGGCGCACCTCGGCCACCCCCGCAAAGATGCGGATCGCATCCAAAGGGCGCTTGACCTCGCGAAAGTTGGAAACGTGCAGCAGGATGGCCTCTTCCGGCTGGGCAAAGCGGGCCCGGTAGGCCGGGTCGGTGTTGGGCCGGAAGCGCTCGGTATCCACCCAGTTATAGACCACCTCGATGGGGCGATCCAGGGCAAAGTGCTGCCGGGCCTCCTGGGCCAAGGCGTGAGAAACCGCGGTGACCGCGTCGGAACGCAAGATAGCATGTTTGGTGGTCAGGGCAAAAGCGGGCTCGAGGCCCATTAGCGTTACATCGGTACCGTGCAGGGTAGTCACCACCTTGATAGGTAAGCCCATATCCCGCACTAAAAGCGCGCTGGTGGCATGGGGTATGGCATAGTGGGCATGCACGATCTCGATGCCGTGTTCCTCTATGACCTTGGCTAGCGAGTTGGCCGCGGTTAGGGTCACCAGCGAGTCTTTGAACAAAGGGTAATCGGCGCTCAAAAACTCGTGAAAGTGCAGCTTGGCCGCCGGCCCCACCGAGCGCTTGGTGATCCGGCCCAACCAGTTGCGCACACTCTGGCTGCCCTGTTGCACCAGCCGGGCCAAAACGCTCTGTGGCGGCGGTTCACTGCCCAGGTCGCGTAGGGTCGCCTGCAAGCGCTCCTCGGTCAGGCGGAAAGGCCGCTCAGCGGCGACGACGTGCACGGTATGCCCCAGACCGGCCAAGGCCAGGGCCAGTTCGGTAGCGACCACCCCCGAACCCCCTGCGCTGGCATGGCATAAAATAGCGATTTTCATGGTGTTCCTCCTGTAGTGCCTAGCCTCGACGAAGGCGCTTTTTCCAGCGCTAGCGAGCCCTTCGGGGCCTCGGGCTCAGCCCAGCCCACATAAATCTCCACTACCCGTTTGGGCAGATGCAGCAGCATCACCTCGAGGGGCAGTCGGCGCAACAAGGCCTGGTTTAGGGGGGAGAGCCAGCCAACCTTGCCTTCCTGGCAGCACAGGGCTAGCATATCCGCCCTCCAGGCCAAGGCTTCCTCCACGATGACCTCCACCACCTCTTTTTGTCGCCACGCAGCCTGGGCCAGCCCCTGCAGCCTGGCCCCTTCTTCGGACCCGGGGGAAGGCTGGCCCAGGCCGAGCATCTGGCCCACCTGGAGCAGCCGAATCTGGGCCTGGGGATAGCGGGCCCGCACCACCTCCAGGAGCACCTGGGTAGGCCTCGAGCCGTCGGTGGGTATCAGAATACGCTGAATAGGTTTCATGGCCGCCGTTCAAACTCCTTGGACTCAGGCTTCTCTGAAGGCTCTCCTACTTGGCTGCCCAGACTGGTTCGGATAAACCAAACTACCCCCCCCAACCCCACGGCTAAAAACCCTAGCCATAAAAGGGCTGCGGCCACCTCCAGCCAAGGGCTCCAGGACGTACCTAACCTCCCATGGCTGATCCGGGCTGGCGGAAGGGGCTGTCCAGCAGAGCCAAAAGCCGTTGAGGGGAAACGGGCAGGAAAGGCCCCTGCAACATCTCCTCCCCGCCCACCAGGTAGTCTTGAATCGCTCCGCTTTCAAGTTCCAGCACCACCTCGGCCAAAACACCCAACAAGACCCCCTCCGGTAACCATAGCCGCGACCCCAGCAGCCTGGGTCGGGCCAGCAAGGCCTCCATCCGCTGGCGAACCCAGGGCGAAGGCTCAGCCTCCCAGACGCTGAGGGTTCTTTCCGCCAAACGGTGGATCGGCGCAAAGGGTACCACCGGGGTTCGCCTCGACCATTCCGGCCCGAGCAGCAGCCCCAGCAGAACGTGCCGCTCGTAGTCCAGCACAAGATCGTGCACCCAGCCCAACGGCTCTTGGTCGGGCTCGAGGACCACCCGGCACCCCAGGAGTTCTTTGCCCTGCATCCGCACAGCCTTCCTCCCGCCTGTCAGGGTAGCCGCTCGAGCTGAAGCCATCCTGTAGGCTAGCTGAGGGCCATCTGAGGGCCGCCCTACAATAAAGGCCATGAAGCGCATCCTGGTCATTGACGACGACCCCAGCATCACCAGCCTGTTGCGGCGTGGCCTCTCCTATGAAGGTTTCCAAGTCTCCACCGCCCCCTCAGGCGAAGAGGGGCTGCGCCTGGCCCGCGAGACCCCCCCCGATCTAGTCGTTCTCGACCTGATGCTGCCGGGCTTAGACGGGCTCGAGGTTTTGCGCCGTCTGCGCTCAGCCGACCCCCAGCTCCCGGTACTCATGCTCACCGCACGCGACACCGCCGAGGATCAGATCCAAGCCTTTGGCTTCGGCGCCGAGGATTACGTGGTCAAGCCCTTCCGCTTCGAGGTTTTGCTAGCCCGTATCCAGGCCCGCCTACGCCAGCGCCAGGCCCGCTCCGAGCTGCGCTACGCCGACCTGCGGCTCAACCCCGAAAGCCATCAGGTCTTTCGGGGATCGCGCGAGGTGGTACTTACCGGCCTGGAGTTCCGCCTTTTGCATACCTTTATGCGCCAGCCCGAACGGGTACTCTCCAAATCCTTCCTACTCGATGCGGTCTGGGGCAGCGATTTTTTCGGCGACACCAATATCGTTGAAGTCTACATCAAACAGCTACGGCAGAAGCTCGGCGAACCCCGCCTGATCCAGACCCTGCGGGGGGTTGGCTACGTTCTGCGGGAAAAATCCCCCGGTCGCTAGAGACCGTGCATTTTCATTCAGTCCCCCGCCTCAACGGGGAGAGAGCCACCCGGCTGGAGGTGAGCTATGCCCCTTTGGAGCCACTTACCTACACTCTGGGATTGAGGGTCTCACCCACTGCAAAAAATGGTACTTACACTTTACCCAGATGATCTGACCCCGGGTCCAGAGCTACTTTGCTTGATAGGCTTTATGAATCTGGCTATAATAGCTATATGCGCACAGTTTCTGTTAGCGAGGCGAAAAACCAGCTTAGCGCCCTGTTGGATCGGGTCAAGGCTGGGGAGGAGGCTCTCATTCTGGAGCGGGGTGTTCCTGTAGCCCGACTGAGCCCCGTGGCCGGAGGTTCTGGAGAGGGGCTCGCGCTACTGGAGCGCAAGGGCCTGGTTCGCCGCGGCCTGGGGCAACCGGTGAACCTCGAGGCCCTTCCCTGGCCTGAGGCCAAAGCCAGCACCCTGGAGCTCCTCCTCCGCGAGCGGGAGGAAGGGCGTTGAGATTCTGGGATAGCTCCGCCCTGGTGCCCTTATTGCTTTGGGAGGAGGCCTCCCCCCGGATGCTCGAGCTGTACCGGGAGGATCCCGAGCTGCTGGTCTGGTGGGGTACGCCGGTCGAGCTCACCTCGGCCCTGTCGCGCCTCGAGCGGGAGGGACTCCTGGAGTCGAGCAAGTTAGAGCAGGCCTTCAGGCGGTTGCGCGAACTCGAGGCTGGCTGGAATGAGGTGTTGCCGACCGAGGAGGTCCGGGAGGCAGCACGCCGCTTCCTCCGGGTTCACGGCTTGAGGGCGATGGATGCTTTTCAGCTCGCCGCGGCTTTCGTAGCAAGCGGAGGGAGACCCTCCAGGCTGGCCTTTATCTGCTTGGATGCCCGGCTGAGCCTTGCTGCTCGCCGGGAGGGGTTTAGGGAGGAGGGGTTGCAGCAGCTGTAATCCCTGCCAGGGGTAAGTGTGGGACAGGGATCGGTGACGTCAGGGCCTGACGTATCACCTCCCGTGAATATGCCCACGCCGCTTTTCTCCACCAGCATCCTGGAGGTACTGGCTCCTTCGGTAGAGCACCTAATTGCCCTGCTGGCGGTCATCAACATCCAGGCTAAAGCCAGCGCAATCCCAACGCTGAGGTCAGCATAGATGACATTCTGGCCTGGAAACGTGCCCACGGTCGGCTATCCAACAGTACCTTCATGGTCATGTACTCCGGCTGGGGCAGCCGGGTGGGCGACACCAAGGCCTACGTCAACCTGGATAGCGCCAACGTCCAGCACTACCTGCTGCTGCCGAGTTTTTAGTGCGCCAGCGCAACATCATGGGGGTGGGGGTGGATACCCTTTCCCTGGACTTCGGCCCCTCCAAAGACTTCAAAAGCCCCGTGACCCTGCCGGGTGCAGGCAAGTATGGCCTGGCCAACCTGGCCAGCGTGCCCCCCAGCGGAGCTCTAATCGTGGTGGGCAGCCCCAAGCACAAGGGGGCCTCCCGGGCCCTGGCCCTCTGGTAACCCGTTAGCCGCTCACCTGACCATCTCCCCCATGCATCCTACGGGGGCAGACTGGCCGTGGCTAGGTAACCACAGACTTGGTTACCCGGACAGCCAAAGGCCGCCCAAACGCCATCCAGACTGAAGGCCCCTTCTCCCACCGTGGGGCCACTTCCTGTCAAGAGGCTTTGGCTAAAGCTGCTCTGGCCCGATCAGCCATCTGGTAAAGCCGCTCCTTGGTCAAAGGCAGCCGGCCCTCTAAAACCAGCCCTCGGCCTTCCTCCCAGTGGGCGTGGTAGTGGATATGTCCCCCCGGCACTCGGAAGGCAATGTGCTTAAGCCTGGCGTGCCGGGGCGAGACCGAAGCAAACAAGAAGGGCTCACCCCGCGCATCGGAAAGCGAGACCGCCATCAGCGTGGTGGGCACTTCGTAGGGGCGCTCCATGCGGTAGATGAAGTCGGGAAAATCCGACTCTTTGCTGAACTCTACGCCCTTTTCGGCAGCGTAGGCTTTCAGCCAATCGATAACCTCTACCCAGGCCTGGTACAGCCTAGCCTCGTGATCCGCGCTCATGCTCCCCAGTGTATCGGATTAGCCGGGGAAAGTCCAAAGACACCATCCAGTAAGCTAGGAGGCATGGAAGCGCGTACACTGGAACTAGTCTTTCCCGAGCACGCCAACCCCGGCGGCAACGCTTTTGGTGGTTTCGTGCTGGGTCTGATGGACAAGGTAGGCTCCTACGCCGCCATCCGCCGCGCCCGTAAGCGCTGCGTTACGGTACGGGTCGGCGAGGTGGTCTTCGAGGTACCCATCAAGGTGGGTGACCTGCTGGAGGTAGTGGCCCGGGTGGTGCGAGTAGGCCGCACCTCCCTCACCGTAGAAGTCGAGGTCTACCGGGAAAACCTGCGCGAGCCCAAGGTGCTGGCCACCAAAGGCAACCTCACCTATGTGGCCGTGGACGAACAGGGCCGGCCTGCCCCGGTGGACGACCCGGCCTCAACGACCCCGCAGCCATAGGGGGCCCCGGGGAGCCAAAGTCAGGCCAGGGCGAGGGGTGGGATCGCCCTTTAGGGGCTCTAGCTGAGAAAAAAGAGAGAGGGCGGTTTCCAGCACCAGCCGGGCCAGGTGCATGCCCAAGCAGGTGCGCTCCCCCCCACCGAAAGGCAGGTAGCCCCAGGCGGGGCGCCCTGCAGCAAAGCGGGAAGGGTCGAAGACCAGGGGCTCGGGCCATACCTCAGGGTGGCGGTGGGTCAGGTAGGGGCTGTAGAGCACCCAAGCCCCCTCGGGTATAACCACTCCTGCCCATGCCACCCTTCGGGCTGCCCGTCGGCTCCCGATAAACCCCGGTGGGTAGAGGCGCAGGGTTTCCTGAATAAGGAGGGAATTCCCCTGCGGGTGGTGCCACTGGGGGTAGCAGGCCGCGTGCCACAAGGCCCAGGCCAGGGTGTGGGCGGTGGTGTCGTAGCCGGCGGCCAGACCGATCAACACCTCTTCCAAAGGCATCTGGGCGGCCAGCCCCACCCCCAGCCTTTGCAACCGGCGCACCTCGCGGCGCACCCGGGCGAAGCCTAGCGGGCGGGGCAGCAAAGGCGCTGGGAAAGGCTGCTGCAAGGGGGCTAGGAAGCGGGCCAGCAGGGCCGGGGGAAAGCGCCCTTCGAAGTAGAAAAGGTTCAGGCTGGCCTGCACCACCTGGGAGGCCCAGGCGCCTGCCTCGAAGGCCTCCTGGGGGCAGAGGGCCTCCAGGGCCTCTTGTAGCCGGGCCTGCCAGCCCATCAGGGCCCGGCGGTGAAATAGCGGGTCGAGGGCTTGGCGGCGGGGCTTGTGCTCGGGTGCTTCGGTCGTAATCACCCCACCCCGCAGGTAGGGGGTCAGGGTGGCCAGGCTGCCGGTCGAACGAAAGGTTTCCAGGTCGGAAAGAACGAAGCGGTTCCAGGCCGGACTATAGCCCACCACCGCCCAGCGGCCCAGACCCAGGACAAACACCTCGCCCAGCCGGGCCCCCTCTTCCAGCAAGGCTAAAGGGGCCCCCGCCCAGCGGGGCAGGTGACCAAAGGACCCCCAGGGGTAGCCTCTGGGCTGGGGCAGACCCTTCACTCTTCCACCCCCAATCGGGCCAGTAACCAGGCCGCTCCCTGCCAGCCCGAACGCAAGGCCAGGGGTACCCCGCCCCCAGGGTGCACCGTGCCCCCCACCTGGACCAGGTTCGCCAGCCTCCCCAGGCCCCAGCCCGGGCGCAACGCGCCCAAGAGGCCGTGGGGAGCCCGGCCATACAAGGCCCCCCGGTAGGCGGTCTGGCTGTAGTCCCAGGGGCTCAGGGCGCGCCAGGCGGCAATGGGCAGGGGGTGGCAGGCCGCCAGTCGGGCCAGGAGATGCCGAGCATAGGCTTCCACCGGGGCCGAGGCGGGGAGGGGCGGGGCGTTGACCAGAAGGAAAGCCACCGCTCCATCGGTATGGAGGTAGAGGGTGGGTTCTACCGGCCAGCGGCCCTGGGCAATCTGGCGCCACTCGGCAGGGTAGTCGGAGGAAAAATACACGTAGTGGCCCAGGGGTACCGGCTCAGCTAGGTGGAGCAAAAGGGCAAAGCCGGAAAGGCCCAGGGTCTCGCGGGGCAAGGGCCAGCCCAGCCAACCTAAGGTGAAGTGTCGGTCCGCAGCGGAGACGAAAAGATCGGCCCGCTGCCAGCCCCCTTCGGTCGCTACGGCCCTGACCCGGCCCGCACGCGCTTCCAGCCGGAGCACCTTCTCGCCAAACACAAAGCGCACCCCCCTGGCCTGGGCCAGCCGGTAAAGGGCCTGGGCCAAGGCCTGCATCCCTCCTGGGAGGTGGTAGACGCCCAGGCCCAGCTCCACCCAAGCGATGTTGTGTAGCACGGCCGGAGCCCGGTAGGGGTTGGCCCCCAGGTAGGTGGCGAAGCGCAAAAAGAAAGGGGTGAGGTAGGGCCCGGCCTCAACCAGGCGGGCCAGGGAGTGGAAGGGGTAGGCCCGCCAGCCGGCGGCCAGGGCGTAGCGCAGCAGGCAGGCGGCATCGGGGGGTGGGCCCAGCAGAAAGGTGGCCTGGGCGTCTTGGTAGAGGCGGCGGGCCAAAGCCAGCAGGTGACGGTAGCGCCGGGCTTCCAGGGGGGAAAGCTGGGCTAAGGTGGCCTCTAGGTCGCACTCCGGAGCAAAGGTGCGACCGTCGGGCCAGGCGTAGCGGGTGAGGGGCGAGACCGGCTGGAAGGGAGGGGGCGAAGCGCCCAGCGCCTGGAAGATGGCCTGGGGCACCTCGGGCAGGGTCAGCAGGGTAGGCCCGGTGGGCACCCC
Source organism: Meiothermus rufus DSM 22234 (assembly GCF_000423425.1). GTDB lineage: Bacteria > Deinococcota > Deinococci > Deinococcales > Thermaceae > Meiothermus > Meiothermus rufus. The sequence goes on from NZ_AUHY01000038.1 coordinate 21,727, forward strand.
CTCCCAGCCAATGGCCTTGCCTCCGGGGCCGGCAAGCTGCTCCAGGACGGTCACCTTCAGCCCGGCTTTAGCCAGGCGCAAGGCCGCGGCCAGCCCAGCAAAACCCGCCCCAATCACGATGGCTTCCATCGGGTATAGGCCCTTCCTTTCCAGGTATACCGGCCCTGCCCCGCCCGCAGGTAGATGGGCAGGGCCAACAGGGGGGCCAAGGGCAGCAGCAACGCCTCCCAGGCCGGGCGAGCGGTCTTCCAGCCGAGCAGCACGCGCTCCAGCAGGCCCAGGCAGCCCAGGGCTAACCAGCGCGTATCCCACAGGGCCAGCGGCCAGCACAGGGTGTAGGCCAGCAGGTGCCCCGCGTAGGAAAAACCCAGCAGCAGCCGGCTTTGGCCGTGGAAGGCGATAAGGTTCTTGCCCAGGCCCTCCACCAGCGCTGCATAGCTGCGGTACATCCGCACCGCGATCAAGCGCCCTCCCAGGGCTAAGCCCAGCCCCCCGCCTGCTGCCTTGACCCGCTGGGCCAGCCGCACATCCTCCAGCACCTCGGCCCGCACCGCGGCATGCCCCCCCGCGGCCCAGTAGGCCGGGCGGACAAAGGCCATCACCTGGCCGTTGGCCGCCGCCGCCAGGGGAAAAGGGGTGGCCAGGAGGGGGTGGGGCAGGTAGCAGAGCAGGGCATCGTCAATAAGGGGCAGGAGCACCCGCTCGGCCAGGCCAAGGGTGCGCTGATGGGGGTAGACCGAGACCAGCCCGGCCCGGCTTTGTTCCAGCAAGGCCTGCACGGCGGCCAGCGCCCCGGGCTGCCAGTACACATCGGCATCGGTGAAGAGGAGCACCTGGCCTTGGGCGGCCTGGGCCAGCTGCCAGCAGGCCCAGCTCTTGCCCAACCAACCTTCGGGCTTGGGCTGGCCGGGAATCAGGCGCAGCCTTGGGTCTTGCTGGGCGAAGCGGGCCACCACCTGGGCGGTGGCATCGGTGGAGCCGTCGTCGAGCACCAGAATCTCCTGGGCCTCCTGCTGCAAAAGGCCGGGCAGGGTCTTTTCCAGGTTGGCCGCCTCGTTGCGGGCCGGCACCAGAAGGGAGACCCCCCGGGCGGGGGAGGAGGCCGGGCGCAGGGTGGGGAAAAGGAGCAGATTCAAGAGGAGCACCCCTAGCTTCAAGGCCAGCCAGGCCAGCAGGAGGTAGAAAATAAGCCCCAACACCCTACCGCCCTCCCAGGCCATAGCCCAACGCCCGCCCCCAGCCGGCCAGGCGCTCGTGCGTGCTGAGGCGGCCCTGCAACACCTGGGTAAAGCCGGGCAGGGCTTCCTCGGGGGGGGCACTCCTCAGGGCCGCATCCAGCCCGGCCAGTAGCCCCCCCAGGGTCTGGCTCAGCCCGGCCAGGTCGGGCGCTAGGGGGGGGCCGAAGACCAGGTAGGCCTCGGGAAACTCGTGCCCGCGCAACACCACCCGGGTGGCCACGGGCACCAGCGGTACCCCGGCCTGCTGGGCCAGCCAGACCGCGCCCCGCTGCAAAGGCCCCAAGGGGCCAGGTGGGCGGAGGGCTCCTTCGGGGAAGATCAGCACCGCCCCCCCCTGGGCCAGCCAGGCCAGGGCCTGGCGCGGGCGGTGGGCTGGGAGGGCCCCTAGGTGGCGGAAAAAGGCAAACTCCTCTAAGCGGGCCTCGCCCATGACCACTGCCAGCGGGCGCTGGCCCCAACATAGGGCGGGCAACAGGTAGCCATCCCACCAGGAGTGGTGGTTGCTGGCCAGCACCAAGGCCCCTGGGGGCAGCCCCCCCTGCACCCAGACCCCCCGCAGGCCCCGCCGCAGACTGTGGTGCAGCAAGGCCCCGAAGGCCACCCTGAGGAGTTTTTCCCTGGGACGCATGGCCCTCCTAACGCCGCCAGGCCAGCAGGTTCATGGCCAGGCCACAGAGCAAGGCCGCCGGCCACAGCCCCCACCAGGCCAGGCCCAGCGGCAGAAAAAAGGCCTCGAGGCGGTACGCCCAGACCAGCCCCCCCGGCTGGGCCAGCTTGGGCCCGCCCAGGCGGGCATACAGCCAGGAAAGTCCCGCGCCCACAGCAAACCAGGCCAGGAAGTTGGCCAGGGGGGCCCCGTACCACAAAGGCTTGGGGTCCTGCCAGGTCCAGTAGCCCCGCTCGGTCATGAGGGCCTCGAGGCCCAGGTCCCAGGCCAGCAACAGCGCCCCGGTGTAGCCAGGCCGCCCCCGGGCCAGGGCGTGGGCCGAGAGGGAGAGGGCAAACCAGCCTAAAGGCACCAGCAGGGGTACGCCCCCTACGGTGGGCGGGGGGGCTTTGGCGTAGGTGTAGTGGCCAAAGGGAAACCCGGTATGGCTGCCCAGTAGCTCCACCCCCAGCCCCAGCCCCAGGGCCAGGGCGGCCAGACCCCAGACCCGCCCGCCCACCTGCCGCCAGCCCCAGCCCAAAGCGGCCAGGCCCACGAGGATCATCTGGGCCAGGCTCAATAGGGGAAACCCCTCGGGCCACAAGGGTACCGGGAGGCGCACCAGAACCGAGAGCGCCAGCGGTACACCCCAGACTAGCCCGGCCATACCCGCCTCCAGAAGGTGGCCAGGGTGGCCGCCAGGAAGAGGGGTATATCCACCCGGGCCATCACCTGTAGATCTTCCCACAGGCTGGTCTTTTCGTCGAGAAAGCGCAGGATGCGCTGGGGTGGGTTGCGTCCAAACAGGTCGCAGAAGACCCGGTGGCCCCGCCCGCCCCAGCGGTAGAGCACCTCCAGCAGCACGCTATCCAAGAGGGCGTGGCGCCTTAGGAGGGGCTCGGGGTAGAAGGGCTGGCCGGTCGTTCGGAGGCTCTGGACAATCTGGCGGGACTGGCGTTGGATGCGCTGGAAGGTGTAGCCGGTGGACGCCTTGGTCTGCCCGCCCGCCATCCCAATCGGCATCACGTGGGGGCTGGGCCGGCGGGGAAAGGGGGCGTCGGTCATGGGGATCACCCCCGATTCGACCTCGAGGATGGTGTACGCCTTTAGCCCCAGCACTCCGGCCAGGTAGGCCCTAAGCCCCTCCTGGTAGGCCATGGGGGGTAGCCTCTCCGGAGAAAAGACGGTGTACTCCACCAAGGCCCTTTGGGCATCGAAAGGCAGCAGGTAGACAAAGCGCACCTGGCCTTCCTGGGGGGTGCGGAAGTCCATCAGGGTGGCCGCCTGGGGGTCGAAGACGGGTTCTGGAGCCCGCACCACCCAGCCCAGGAAGTGTTGCAACAGATAGCGGTACCCCAGGCGCGGGGGCGGGGGCCGGTAGAGGCTATGGAAGACCCAGCGCCCCCGGTAGCGCTGCCCGGCCTGCACCACCGCCGCCCCCTGGCCCTCCTCCTCGATGGCCTGGATGGTTCCATAGCGCAGCTCGAGGTTGGGCTGCTGGGCCAGCCAGCGCTGCATATAGCGGTAAAAATCCAGGCCGCGAATCATCTTGTAGGCGTAGGGTTGGAGATCGAGGCGGCGGGCAAAACCCCGATCGCGCACCCAAAGCTGTGTCCAGCGGTGCCCCACCACCGCCTCAAAGGGGCCCTCCCCCACCTCCCAGAAGCACCAGGTGCGGTCGTTGTGGGTCTTGGGGGCCCGCTCGAGCAACAGGATGCGGCCCGGCAGACCCGCCTGCACCAGGTGGTAGACCAGGCTCAGGCCCGCCGCGCCCGCCCCCGCGATGATGTAATCGTAGTCCACCGCCACCGGAGTCTAGCCTACGCCCCTAGCGGCCAAATGCCCTAGCCCGGACTACAAAGCCTGAGCGGGACACAGGCCAAGACGCCCTTTGGGTTGGCGGGGCCGGGGCATCCCATAGAAGCACCTTCCAGGTTGGTAGACTGAAACCATGACGAACCCATCGGCCCTGCTCCAGCGCATCACCCTCGACCCCGAGGTCAACCACGGCCAGTCTACCCTGCGGGGGCTGCGCTACCCGGTACGGGTGATGCTGGAGCTGATGTGACCCCCGCGGAGATTCTGGCCGACTACCCCGACCTCGAGGCTGAAGACCTCCAAGCTTGCTTGCTGTACGCGGCGAGGCTCAGCGCGGTGGGGGCCGTGCTGAGGGTGGCATGACCGTGGCTTACCTGTCTTGAATGCCCCTGGCTCAAGTCAGGCTGCGGCGGTAGGTGAGGGCCTCGGCCAGATGGGCCTCCTGGATGGCTTCCGCGCCGGCCAGGTCGGCGATGGTGCGGGCCACCCGCAATACGCGGTCGTAGGCCCGGGCCGAGAGGGCCAGCCGCCGGGCCGCAGCCTGCAACAAGGCCTCGCCACTAGGAGAAAGAGCGGCGTGCTGGCGCAGGGCGCGGCCCAGAAGGTCGCGGTTGAGCTTTCCCTGGCGGGCCTTCATCCTTTCCCGGGCGGCCACTACGCGTTCTCTTACCACAGCGGTGGACTCCCCCTCGGGGGCCCGGGCCAGCTCCTCGGGGGTGAGGCGGGGCACCTCCACCACCAGGTCGAAGCGATCGAGCAAGGGGCCACTGATGCGGTTCACATAACGGGTGCGCTGGGCAGGGGTACAGCCACAGCTTCGCTGGGGGTCGCCGTACCAGCCGCAGGGGCAGGCGTGTGCAGGGCAATCGGGGTATTCAAGGCAACTTGATCTACACTTTTCACCGACGCAAGCCGGGACCGGTGGGCAAAGAGGCGTTGCGGGAAGCCCTGGTGGAGGAGCACCGTCGGACAGGGGCCAGTGCCCGCAGCCTGGCCCGGAAGTACGGGGTGAGCAGCGCAACGGCCTGGCGGTGGGTGCAGAGTTCAACTTATAGGGTCACACAGTAGACCAGAAGCGCTGCCAACGTGCTTCCAAAAGGACTCGGTGGGGATCACCAGGGCGTAGTTGGGCCAAGATAGCTTGCCAAAATTCCGGGTCTTCCTCTTGCATGGCCAGCTCGAAAGCTTGCTGGATCGCGCCCTGGGAAAGCAGCGTTTTCTTAAGCAGTGACGAGATCTCCTCGCGGGCTTCTGTCACAACCGGGGCGTCCGAGCCAGGCAGGAGCGGCCCGCCATAAAGCGCCAGTGCACCCAGCAGATTGCCGCGTAAGAGCCGCTCCCGAAGCTCGACGAAATCGGCCCAGACCCGGCCTGAAAGCCGGTAGGGACGGCTCACCACCAGGGTGAGCCGCTGCCGCAGTCGCCGAACCTCGGCTTTCGCCACTTCGGGCCTACTCCCCTCGCCCCAGACCCGGAGGGCCAACTGCTCTGCGCTCAGACCGGCGGGGTTGAGGACTAGGGCCACCAGAATCTCCCGATGCCGTGGGGTAAGCTGGAGCGGAGCGCCCTCGAGCCAAACGGTCTCACCACCCAGAAAGTGCAACCGGAGCTTCGGGGCTGGCTCGAGCAGGGCAAAAACCTCTTGTAGGACTTACGCAGTTGGCTGAAGGATGTGGAGGGGATGGGCGAGATAACTTCGTATTGCCTCGCGAACAATGGACGCCTTGGCCTCGTACCAGCTCACCCCCCTGCGCAGCCGGTAGACCTCCAGCCGGAGGAAGGCCCGCAAAGCCAGGAGGAGGTGCCGCAGGATGGAGACCGCCTTCCTCACCTGGGCCCGCTCCACCCCACAGCACTGCTTGAGCCCCCGATGGTACACTTCGATCCCCCATCCTTGCCGCTCTAACTCCGCCCGCTTCTCTTCGCTCATCCCCAGAT
>NZ_AUHY01000039.1 GCF_000423425.1 Meiothermus rufus DSM 22234
CATGGGCATCACCCCCTTTGGAGAAGCTTGGCTAAGCACTCTCCTCCTAGCACACAGAAGAATGTCCAGTCAACTGCAACTGCGTAACTCCTATGTATATAAACCGGTTAGGTATATTTACCTCCTTCCCTTATCCTCAATTTTTTTAGCAGCCTCAGTTCTGAATTTTAGATTAGGTGATAACGACTATGGAATTATCCCCTACTACTTCGTAGGTATTTTTTTTGCTTTACGCGTTTGCTCAGATCTTTTGCAGACGAAAAGCCCATCCATTCCGAAGGATATGTTGTTATGGTTGGCGTTTTTATTTTACGCTTCTTTTATTACTTTGTTTGGCCCGCTAATGTTCAGTGGATTACCTGTTTTTGACCCTAGGGCGGGAATCGACTTAGGAGTATATCAGAAAAGCAAGCTGCAGCTCTCGGCTAACAATATGAGTCAATTGGTTTATTTGATCTTTAATATTTTTTTACTTTTTTGCTTTGTCGTTTGGTACCGCACTAAAACTTCTACCGAGAAAGGGAAAGTAAAGGAGCGCCTTATTGGTGGTTTTTCAATGGCAGGCTTCCTGAACGTTTGGGCAATTTTTCTTCAGCAGCTTGGGCACTTCCCATACGGGCTAACACACAATCACCCTACTTACTCTATACTTATAGACGATTCCGTTGATATTCTCAGGCGTAGTCCTGGCTTATTTACCGAACCCTCATATGCAGGAGGGTTTTTAGTGGCATATGCTGCATATTTGGGTTACTTACTAATCTTCGAATTTCGTCCGCTAGTACTATTTATTTTTGCCATGACGATGCTTGCTATATTGTTTACAACCTCTACTACGGGTTATCTCGTACTTGCTTTGCTTGGCCTAAACTTATTTATATGGTTGGTTATCAGGTTTATAAGACGTCCTCGAACCTCCTTGGGTATAGGTATTTTGTTGGTATTTACAAGCCTAATTTTGACATCGCTAGCATTGACCTCATCGCCCATACAAGGTGTTATTGAAAAAGTTGTACTGCGAAAAGCTGAGACATCGTCATTTGAGAATAGAATCTCTTCGGACATACATGCTCTTTGGTTATTGGGACAAAGCTATGGAATGGGGGTCGGACTTGGTAGTAATAGGCCATCTAGCTTTTTGTTTTATATGTTGGGTAACGTTGGAGTATTGGGTTTTCTTCTGTTCTTTGGGGCTTTGGCGTTGACGGTGGCTAAAGCTTGGTTCAGCAGTCAACGTTCAGCGCAATCTAAGGGCATGATCTTATCTCTTTTCTATTTGATTATTGCGAAAATTCTTGCTCTACCAGATTTGTCTTCTCCAGATATGTGGGTATTGATTCTTATCACAAGCGCTATAGCGTACTGCAAGGACAATGTTGATCTCTAAAAAGGGGCTAATACGCATGGGTGTAGATGCAAATAAATCATCTTCGGTTGTCGTTAATACTAGGGTTCTGGTAAACAAAACTACTGGAGTGCAGCGTTATATCTCGGAATTGCTCCGTAGGCTTCGCCCGCACCTAGATGAAATAGCCCCAATAGGGAGAAAAGATGGCTATAAGGGCCATCTATGGGAGCAATTGATATTGCCCATCCGCCTTGACGGAAAGCTGCTTTGGAGTCCCAGCAACACCGGACCTATAGCTGTTTGCCGACAGGTTGTCACTGTACACGATGCGGTTCCGCTTGATCATCCTGAGTGGTTGAATCCAAAGTTCGCTGCCTGGTATAGATTTCTATTGCCAAAGCTAATACCGCGGGTTCGGCGTGTAATTACGGTTTCTGAATTTAGCAAAGCCCGTATCCTCGAGCACATAAAGGTAGACCCTTCCAGAATAGTGGTAATCCCTAATGGGGTTGACTCGCGCTTCTATCCACGTAATGAAGATGAAAAAGAAGCATTATTAGCTCGCTTGGCTCTACCCTCGCCGCACTTTGTTTTGAGTTTAGGTTCGTTGGAGCCGAGAAAAAACTTACCTAGGTTGCTAAGAGCCTGGGCCTTGGTGGAAAGCAAGGTTCCGGAGGAGATATGGCTAGTTGTAGCAGGGGCTAAGGGCAAACCGGAGATATTTCGGGATGTTGCTTTTGGTGAGTTGCCCCCTAGAGTCTACTTTACGGGGCATGTGCCAGATGAATACTTGCCCGCGTTGTATAGTTCTGCTTTGGCCTTTGTTTACGTGTCGGTATATGAGGGTTTTGGTATACCTCCGCTCGAGGCTATGGCTTCGGGTACCCCTGTGCTCACAGGAAATCGCACCGCTTTGCTTGAAGTGGTGGGAGAAGCAGGGGTAATGGTAGACCCATTTGATGTGGAAGCCATTGCGGATGGGCTGGAGCGATTGGTGGTGGACAGTTCTTTGCGCGAGTCTATGCGGAAAAAGGGGTTACTCCGTGCTCAAGAGTTTAGCTGGGATTGGATTGCCGAGCGCACCTGGGCGGTACTTGAGGAGGCAGCTAAGCAATGAAATCCGCACCAAACGTGGCTCTGATAGTGCCCACCCTTAACGCAGGCCCAGCCTTTGACCGCTGGCTCGAGGCCTACGCTGCCCAGACCTGTAAGCCTCAATACACCTTGGTTATCGACTCCTCTTCCACCGACGGCACCCCTGAGCGGGCCGAGCGCGCGGGGTTCAGGGTACACCGCATTGCGCGTCATGCCTTTGACCATGGAGGGACTCGCCAGCTTGGAGCCGAGCTTCTACCAGAAGCAGAGCTGCTGATTTACATGACCCAGGACGCTGTACTAGCCACCCCGGATGCATTGGAGCGGTTGCTTTCTGCCTTCGACGATGCCCGCATCGGTCTGGCCTATGGCCGTCAGCTTCCTTACCCAGAGGCGGGCCCGATAGCCGCCCACGCCCGCCTGTTTAATTACCCCCCTCGCTCGGAGGTTCGCGCCAAGGAGGACATTGCCTCCAAAGGCATTAAGGCAGCGTTTAACTCGGATTCCTTCGCTTGCTATAGGAGAGCTGCGCTAGAGCAGGTGGGGGGCTTTCCCCGGTCAATCATTTTTGGGGAAGATGCCCATGTGGCCTCTAGAATGCTGCTATCGGGCTGGAAGGTGGCCTACGTGGCGGAAGCCCAGGTGTACCACTCGCATGACTACACCCTTTGGCAGGAGTTCACCCGCTACTTCGATATAGGAGTGTTCCATGCCCGTGAAAAAGAACTATTGCAGGCCTTTGGTGGGGCAGAAGGGGAGGGGTTGCGTTATGTGCGTTCCGAGCTGGTCTATCTGTGGCAGAAGGCGCCAGGGAAAATCCCTTCAGCCCTCTTGCGCACCCTGCTCAAGTACACAGCCTACCGCTTAGGGCGGCTCGAGGCTTTCCTGCCCACGAGGTTGAAGCGGCACTTGGCCATGAACCAACACTACTTTGTCCGGTAGGCTTTAGGCATGAAGGCTGTGGATTCGAAGGCTTCTCTTGAACCCCCAAGGCCTAAAGCGGGTTATCTGCCTTCTCCTTCCCGCACCACCCTTGTACTTCTGCTAACCGATGCGATCGCCGTAACCGCCTCCTTCCTGCTGGCCATAGGGCTGCGCTGGCTGTGGGATCGCTCCTTGCTTTGGGCGCTGTACCTCGACCTGTGGCCTGCCATCGCGCTTTTCCCGCTGGCCTATGCCCTGGCGGGGTTGTATGGGGTGGGCCTCGCTCCCCCCGAGGAACTTCGCCGTTTGAGCTACGCCAGCAGCCTGGTGTTTGTGGTGTTGAGCGGGGCCACCTTTATGTACAAGGCCGGGGCCGACTACTCGAGGGGGGCCTTTGTGTTTGCTTGGGGGCTGGTGCTGTTCTTGGTCCCCCTCTCGCGTGCCTTGGTGCGCCATCTTTGGGCTGGGAGGCCCTGGTGGGGGCGGGCGGTGGTGGTGCTGGGGGCTGGCCAGACTGGCGAGATGCTGGTGCGCACGCTAAAGCGCCAGCCCGGGCTGGGGCTAAAACCCGTGGCCCTCCTGGACGACGACCCCGCCAAACAAGGCCGGGAGGTGGCCGGGGTGCGGGTAGAGGGTGGCTTAGAGGAAGCCCCCCGCCTGGCTGCCCTGGGGGTGCGGCAGGCCATTTTGGCCATGCCGGGTCTGCCGCGCGCACGCCTGGTGGAACTTTTGGAAACGCACAGCAAACTTTTTCCCCGTTTGATGGTGATACCCGACCTGTTGGGGCTTTCTAGCCTTTGGGTTGAAACCAAGGATTTCGCCGGGGTGCTGGGCCTCGAGGTTCGCCAACGGCTGTTGCTGCCTGGCCCGCGTGGGGTCAAGCGCTTGATGGACTTGTTTTTGGTACTGCTACTGGCTATTCCTGTGGGCCTCTTGGTTTTGCTGCTGGCCCTCTTAATCCGCCTAGACTCCCCAGGGCCGGTGTTTTATGGGCAGTGGCGGATTGGCCAGGGGGGGCGGTCTTTTAGAATTTGGAAGTTTCGCTCGATGGTTAGGGATGCCGACAAGGTGTTGCATGCCTATCTTCAGGCTCATCCCGAGTTACAAGAAGAATGGGCGCGCGATCAGAAGCTCAAACACGACCCCCGCATCACCCGGGTGGGCCGTTTTATCCGCAGAACCAGCCTGGACGAACTCCCCCAGCTTTGGAACGTGTGGCGCGGGGAGATGAGCCTGGTGGGGCCTCGGCCTATCGTAGAAGAGGAGGTAGGGCGTTATGGGGCGCTTTTCCCCCTATACACCAAGGTTCGCCCCGGCCTGACGGGTTTTTGGCAAGTCTCGGGTCGCAACGACACCACCTATGCTGAGCGGGTGGCGATGGATGCCTACTACGTGCGCAACTGGTCGCCCTGGCTCGACCTTTACATCCTGGCCCGCACGGTCTGGGTGGTGCTGTTTGCCAAGGGGGCCTACTAGCTATGCGGGGGTTTTCAGCCCTTCCTTTTTTGCTATTGCCCTTACAGTCAGCCTGGTTTATGCCCTTGCTTGGGCTGCTGGGGGTGTGGGCCGTGTGGCGAGGTTACCGTCCATGGGCAGGATGGTTTGCCTTAGCGGCCTTGTTGGGCATAGCGGGGCAGTTTTGGAGTCCGGCCCAGCTCTACACCCGGCCTACTCCGCCGGCGTACGTGGCCTGGTCGGAGGGAGGAGGCAATTGGATCGCCCCGGCTGACCTGGCGGCCTTGCATGGTTGGAACCCTAAGGACGAGCGGGGCGGATGGGCTGTTGCCTTGGGGGATGGTTTCTGGCGCTTGCCTCGCTACAATCCGCGTTCGGGCCTCGAGCAGACTGAGTTCCTTACCGATCACCGCTACCCCCTCGAGGCGGGCCAGACCTATATCCAAAGCTTCTACCTGCGGCACGATGGCACCCAAGCCCGCGTCCAGATCACCTTTTTCACCCAGCAGGGCCACCATCCGGTACCTACCCAGATGGAACCGGTGGCCCCGGGGGTCTACCGGGTTTGGGGCAGCTACACCGCCCAAGAGGGGGATGGGGCGCTGCGGGCCATCGACTTTTTGAACCAGGGGGGGGACTTCACCTACCTCGAGGTGGGCTGGGCCCAGCTCGAGGTAGGCTCCCAGCCCGGCCCCTACCGTCCTGGCCCCGCAGAGGAGGTTCCACCCTGGCTGCGGGCCTGGGCCTGGGCCAGCCAGGTGCTCTTGGCCTGGCTGGCCCTGGTGGGGGTGGGGTTTTGGCGTCGGTACCTCGAGGCCCGCTGGGTAGCGGCTTTTTTGCTGTTAGGGCTAGCCTTGCACCTGGGCTATGCCCTCTGGCAGCTAGAGATTAGCGGTATGGAGCGGGCTATGGGCTTCACGCCGCAGCCCAACCTGCTGGGCCACACTGCGGTGATGGTGGCGGGGGTGGTGTGGTGGTTGGGGGGCTGGCGCTGGGGGCTTGTGGCCCTTCTGGCAGCCGGCCTGGGGGTGATGGCCTCCGGTAGCCGCACGGCCTTTCTGGCCCTTTGGCTGTTGGGGCTGTTTTGGGCTTGGAGCCTGCCCCAGGGGCGACGGTGGGTGTTGCTGGTCTTGGGGGTCACCGGCCTGGTCCTGTGGCGCTGGCCAGAGGGGCTGGGGCGTTTGGGGCAGCTAGGGCTGGACCTGAGCGGCCAGGCCCGGCTGCAGTTCTGGCAGGTGGCCTGGGAGGCTTTTGCCCAGCATCCTTGGTCCGGGGTGGGCTGGGGGCATTTTCCCCTGTTTTTTTGCCTGAACCTGCCGGAAGACTTTATCGAGTTTCCCACCCATGCACACAACCTGTTTTTCTCCCTATTGGCTGAGGGCGGGGTGGTGTTGCTGGGGGCTTTCTTGGCTCTTTGTCTGCCTGTGCTGTACGCGCTACTGCGGCGCGGGCTGTGGCCGGCAGTGGCCCTGTGGGGGTTGGCCCTGGGGCTCAACCTTCTGGATTACACCTTTTTCTATGCTGGCGTTTTTGGCCCGCTCTGGCTGGGGGTGGGTTGGGCGCTGGGGCCTGTACAATACCCTCGTGAAAGAGACCGTGACCTCTCCCGATGAAATTACCCTGCGCGACCTTTACCTGGTGCTCAAGCGCAACAAGCACCTGGTGCTGGGGCTACCTTTGCTTCTGGCAGCCCTGACCTTGGTCGGGAGCCTGCTCTGGCCCAAGACCTACACCAGCCAGGTGGTGGTTAGCCTCAGCCTGGCCAACCAGTCCAGCCAGGGCCTGCTCAACAACCTGCCCTCGCTGGCCGGGCTGGCCCAGGGCTTTGTAGACCTGCAGCAAACCCGCCTGCTGGCCAACCAACTAGGTGTAGACGACCCCACCCGCTACTACAGAGCCCGCTTCGACGAGAAGCGGGGCCTGCTGTTCCTAACGGCTCAAGGGAGCACGGCTGCCGAAGCAGAAGAGCGAGCCAACCGGATTTTGCAGGTGGCCCGGAGCTACCTCGAGCGCAACCTGCTGGAGGGCGCCCAGGCTAACCTGCGGGCAGCCCAGACTCAGGCTCGGCTCGATCTGCAAGCAGCGCGCGATGCTCTGAAAAGCATCCAGGTGGAACTCAGCAGGGCCCCTGACCTAGCGGTTTCCAATGGCACCCTGGCCGCGGGCCTCGAGGCCCGCGGCACCGACCCCCAGGTGGCCCGCTCGGCCAGTCCGGCCTACACCAGCTTGAGCCTGGACGAGTCGCGGCTACGCTCGCAGATTGCCCAGCTCGAGGCCCGCATCACAACCCTAAATGATTTTTTGCGCCAGCCGCAGGCCATCCGCCAACTAGTGAGCCAGGCCCTATTGGTGCAGGTGCTGGTGCCCCCGGCAGAGCCGTTGCGCCACAGCTTTCCCCGCCCGCTGCTCTTTACCGTGGTCGCGGGGGTGCTGGGCTTCATGATAGGGGTGCTGTGGGCTTTTGTGGCCGAGGCCATCCGGCCCCAGCCGGCAGCGGTGGCTTCTGGCCCAGAGGCGGTGGGGGTGCGGTGAACCGGGCCTGGGACTGGCTCGAGCAGGCCCGGGCCAACCTAGGCCACGCCGAGCGCAGCCTGGCCTTTGGCGACTTTGCCTGGGCCTGTTTTGCGGCACAACAAGCTGCCGAGGCCGCCCTCAAGGCCCTGCACCTCAGGCTAGGGCAGGTGGCCTGGGGGCACTCGCTGCTGGACCTGATCGAGGCCCTACCGGAAGCAGCCCAGCCACCCCCTGGGTTCCTGGATAAAGCCCGGGTGCTGGACAAGTACTACATTCCCACCCGCTACCCCGATGCCCACCCTGCTGGCCCGGCGGCGCGGCACTATACTCGAGGGGAGGCCGAGGCCGCTGTGCGCCTGGCTGGGGAGATGGTGAGCTACTGTGCGTCGCGTATGGAAGGCTGAGCCGGATCGCTGGCAGGAGCAGCTTCGGGCCTGGGCGCAGGCCCTTGCCCAGCGGCCTGAGGTGCTGGCGGTGGTGCTTTTCGGTTCGCTGGCCCGCGGCGAGGCCACCGCCATGAGCGATGCCGATGTGCTCATTCTGTTGCGGGAAAGCCCTTTGCCCTTTGCCGAGCGGCTGGTGGCCTACAAGCCCCAGGGCCTGGGGGTGCGGGTGGAGGTCTTCCCCTACACCCTGGGGGAGGCTCGGCAAAGCTGGCTCGAGGGCTGGGGCTTGCTACGCCCCGCCTTGCAAGAGGGGCGGGTGCTCTTTGAGCGCGAAGGGGCGCTGGCTCAGGTAAAGAGGGTGGAGACCGACTCCCCCCGGTGAATGCGCCAGATGGCCTCGGCGAAAAGGGGCCCCACGCTAAGCTGTTTGATCTTGGGGCTGGGCTGGGCCCGGTAGGCGCAGGTGTTGGTGGCGGCCACCTCCACGATGGGGCCTTTTTCGATGCGCTCAATGGCCGGCCCCACGTACACCCCGTGGGTAAAGGCGGCGTAGACGGCGGCCGCGCCATGCTGCACCAGCGATTCCGCTGCTTGGATGAGAGTGCCTGCGGTAGAGACCTCGTCGTCTACGATTAGGGCGGTTTTGCCCCGCACATCCCCCACCAGACCGCGAGAGGTGACCTCGGTGTCGGAGAGGCGCTGTTTATCGATAAAAGCGATGGGCAGGGCCAGCCGGCGGGCCAAGGAGGAGGCCCGCTTGAGGTCGCCTGCATCGGGGGCCACCACCACTGCGTTTTCCAGCCGTTCGACCTGGGTGGCGAAGTGGTTGGCGATCACCACTTCTGCCGAAAGGTGGTCGACCGGCACCTTAAAAAATCCGTGCACCTGGGCTGAGTGCAGTGTCATGGTCAGCACCCGGTCGGCCCCGGCGGTTTGGATCAGGTCGGCTACCAGCCTAGCCGCGATGGAGATGCGAGGCGCATCCTTTTTGTCGCTGCGGGCGTAGGCGTAGTAGGGGATGACCGCGGTGACCCGGGCCGCGCTGCTGCTTTTGGCCGCATCGATCATCATCAAAAGCTCGACCAGGTGGTCCTGCACCGGGGGGGTGAGGGACTGGATGATGAAGATATCCCCTTCGCGCAGGCTTTGCTCGTAGCGCACGAATAGACAGTCGTTGGCGAAGCGTTCGGTGGTGCTCTTGCCCAGGGGTACCCCCAGGTTGTCGGCAATCTCCTGGGCTAGGGCGCGGTTGGACTGTCCACTAAACACCATTAAGGGTCGTTCCATAACCGCATGAAAGCATACAATGCCAGGGCCGGATATAGACCTAGTCCAGAGGCTCGATTTCCTGCTGCATGCGGGTGGTGACCTCGGGGCCGCTGGGGTGTAAATAGACGTTGATCTCGCTGCGCAGGCCGAAGGGGCCAGGGTATACCCCAGGTTCAATGGTGAAGGCCAGACCGGGGATCAGCGGGCGGGTATCGTGGGTCTCGAGGTCGTCGAGGTGGGTGCCGTTGCCGTGGACGGTGTGGAAGCCCAGATGGTGGCCGGTACGGTGCAGGATATGCTCGGCGTAGCCTGCTTGGGCAAGGGGCTGGCGGGCGGCCCGGTCGAGTTCAAAGCCCCGGGGGTAGCGGCCCTGGGCGTAGGCCAGCCGGCAGTGCTCGAGGGCCGCTTCGCGGGCGGCCCGTACCGCAGCCCAGGCCTGATGCACTGCCGCAGGCACCTTCCAGCCGGCCATCCAGGTGACGTCGGCATAGGGGCCCTCCGGGGTTTTGCCCCACAGGTCGAGGAGCACCACCTGGCCTTCTTCGAGCCGGGCTTCGGTCGGGCGGTGGTGGGGGTTGGCGGCATGAGGCCCGAAGGCCACCATGGGCGGATGGTCGAAGACCAGGCCCCGCTGGGTGAGGACCTTAGCGATCTCGGCCTGAACCTCGAGCTCGCTGGGGGGCTGATCCAGCCGGCGGCGCAGGTAGCCTAAGGCATGGGTTATGGCGGCTTCGATACCCGCCGCGGCTTGGCGGTGGGCGGCCAGGGCCTGGGCCTCCCAGGTCTGGAAGTGGAGCAGAATTTCGGCAGAGGAGACCACCTCCAGCCCTAAGCCGCGCAGAAGCTCGAGGGTGCCTGCATCCAGCCGTGAAAGGTAAGGGATACCCCCGCCGGGCTGGTATTCCATGGCCACGCGGCCTAAGGGCACCACGTGGGTCTGCAGGGCGGCTACGAACTGGCTCCAGCTTGCGTAGACCACCTGTTGGCCGGGCAGAGGGGGAAAGCTGCTTTTCTCGATGGCGTGCACCAGCAGCACCGGTTCGCCCTGGGCGGGAATCAGATAGGCGAAACGCCGGCTGAGCATCTGGTTTTGCAGCCCCAAGAGTTCCAGGGCCAAGGGGTTGCTCCCCTGAAAGCTGTAGAGCAGCCAGCCAGGGAGGTGGGTTTCCTGTAGGGCCTGTTGAGCGCGGGTAATCTCCATAGACAGCAGTTTAGCGCTTGGGCTTGGCGTGTAGTTGCTTACGATTTTCCGCCAGTAGCGTGCTAAGCTTGGGAGCAGGAGGGTTTTTGTGGTTCAAGAGCAGGTGGCTATCAGCATCACACCGCTAGCGGCAGAGCGGGCCAAGGAGATTCTAGAGCGCTACAACAAGCCCCATGCGGCCATCCGGGTCTTCATCAAGTCGGGCGGGTGCAGCGGCTACCAATACGGCATGGCGGTAGATGAGCGCGAGCTCGAGGGCGACACCGTGGTGGAGATGCACGGGGTACGCTTGGTGGTCGACCGGATGTCTCTGCCGTTGCTGGTAGGCTCGCAGGTGGACTGGGTGGAAAACCTAATGGGGGGCGGCTTTAGCGTAAACAACCCCAACGCCACCTCTTCCTGCGGTTGTGGCCACTCCTTCCGCACCGATGGGGCTAAAGCCCCCAGCGGAGAGGGAAGCGGCTGCTGTGGGAGCTAAACTTCGACTTTCTGGCGGGTGAGCCATCCACCATTAGGTGGATGGATGTTTTTTCAAAGGTGGATGGGAAAGGACAAAAAGCCTATGGCCCCACTTGACTGCCCGATTTGACGCCCTCACCGGGGTGGCTATAATAGGGACGGCAAAATGCCAAAAAAAGAGGTTCTGCCCCCAGGCAGAATCGCAAAGGAGGTTGGATGAATCGTCTAAACAAGTTCGCTGTACTTGGTCTAACTTTGCTGGCGGGTGCAGCCCTGGCCGGCCCTGCGGATAACAGCCTGGTGGTGGGCGCTTCGCAGGAGCCCCGGGTGCTGGGGGGTGACTTCCTCAACGTCATCTCCAACCAATCCATCAAAGTTGAGATCGAAAACTACCTCTTCGCTCCGCTCATTGTGCAGAACTTGCGGGCCGAGAACGAAGCCGTACTGGCTACCGAGGTGCCCACCCTGCAAAACCGCCGGTTGCGGGTAACCGACATCGGCGGGGGTAAGCGCCGTCTGGAGATCGACATCACCCTCAAGCCCAACCTGCGCTGGTCCGATGGGGCCCCCCTCACCACCGACGACTTTGCCTTCTACTTTGAGGTGGGTAAGGCCAAAGGTATGCCCTTGGTCAACCCCGATTACTGGGAGCGGGTCAACCTGCGGGTGCGCGACCGGCAGAACATGACGGTCATCTTTGAGCCAGCCTACTACTACGACACCTACGGCTCGCCCATCGGCTATGCCCCGGCCCACATCATGCGCTCCGAGTGGGAGCGGGTCAAAGCGGCAGCGGCTCCCCTCAACCCCGACCGCGATGCCCAGCGCCTGAACGAGCTATACCGCAACTTCTTCCAGCAGTTCAGCTCCAACCAGGCCATCAACGCGGGCCGCATGGTCTACAGCGGGCCTTTCAAGGTGCGTCGTTGGGTCTCCAACAGCTCCATCGAACTCGAGCGCAACCCCAACTTCACCGCCATTGTGCCGCAGGGTGGGGCGGATAAGTACGTGCAGCGGGTGGTCTACCGCATCATCCAGAACACCAACTCCCTATTGGTGGCTATCTTGGGTGGGGGGATTGACGCCACCTCTACCGTGGGTATTTCCGCTGACCAGGCCCGTAGCCGCCAGCTCACCAGCCGGGCCGCAGGCCGCTTTGATATCTGGGCCATCCCCGGGGCCATCTGGGAACACATCGACATCAACAAGTTCACCAACGTGCAGCGGGTGCGCGACCTGACCCTAGACGATAAGCGCACCCGTCAGGCTCTGCTCCATGCCATCAACCGTGAAGCCTGGGTGCAGGCCTTCTTCGATGGTACCGAGCCGGTCTCGCACACCTGGGTAGCCCCCACCAACCCGCTGTTCAACCCCAATGTGCGCAAGTACGAGTACAACCCAGCCCGGGCCCGCGAGCTGTTAGCCCAGGTGGGTTGGCGCCCTGGCCCCGACGGCATCCTGCAGCGCACCGTGGACGGGCGTACCGTGCGTTTCGAGCTCGACTGGGTGACTACCGCGGGCAATACCATCCGCGAGCGGACCCAGCAGCTCTTCATCGAGCAGTGGCGCCAGGTGGGCATTGCCGTGCGCACCAACAACGCGCCTAGTGCGGTGGTCTTCGCCGACGACTTCATCCAGCGGGCAGAGGAAGGCAAGTGGCTGATGTTCATGTTCGCCTGGGTCAGCAGCCTGGCCGAGGACGGTAACCTCTTCCAGTTCAAAAACCTCAACACTGGGGCCCAGCAGGTACCCAGCAAGGAGAACAACTACGCGGGGCAGAACATCGGCAACTGGCGCAACGACGAGTTCGACCGGCTGACCAGCCAGGCGGTGCTCGAGTTCGACGAGGCCCGTC
The DNA here is from genome assembly GCF_000423425.1 of Meiothermus rufus DSM 22234. GTDB lineage: Bacteria > Deinococcota > Deinococci > Deinococcales > Thermaceae > Meiothermus > Meiothermus rufus. The sequence goes on from NZ_AUHY01000039.1 coordinate 12,507, forward strand.
GCAAGCAGCTCTTCGCCCGCGCCCAGGAGATCTGGGCGGAGGAACTGCCGGCTTTGCCGCTGCGCTTCCGCTCTAACTTCCTGGTGGTGCGCAACGGGTTGGTCAACTACGTGGCCTCCACCTACTCCGGCGGCAACGGTTACCCTGGCTGGAACGCTTGGGAGATTGGCTGGGCCAGCCGTGGAGCAGTCAAGCGCCACGACCAAGCCCAGGCCGGTGGGATTGCCATCAAGTAGTTTTCCGCCCTATCTGACCCCGCCTTCGGGCGGGGTTTTTTCTTACTCTGGGGTACACAAAGGGCTTTCTGGCCCCTAAAATCTAGCCTAGCCAGACACTGGCTAATGAGGAGGAGCAATGAAACAGAAGCTAATAGCCCTGTGGGTGCTCGGAGGCTTAGCGTTGGCTGGCCCTGCAGACAACAGCCTGGTGATCGGGGCCGCCCAGGAGCCCCGGGCGCTGGCGGGGGATGTGGTCAATGCCATCTCCAACCAGTCCATCAAGTTTGAGATTGAGAACTTTCTGTTTGCCCCCATCGTGCAGACCAACCGCGACCTGCAGCAAATTCCGGTGGTGGTGACGGAGGTGCCTTCGGCCCAGAACAACCGGCTGCGTTTTGTGAACGTGCGCCCTGGGGTGCGGCGCCTCGAGCTCGACTACACCATCCGCCCCGATGCGGTTTGGTCCGATGGTCGGCCCATCACCACCGACGACGTAGCCCTGTACTTTGAGATGGGTAAGACCCGGGGGATGCCCACCACGGCCATTGACTTTTTTGAGCGGGCCAGCCTGCGGGTGCGGGATGCGCGCAACTTTACGGTGAGCCTCGAGCCGGCCTACTTCTACGATCTGGATGTCAACCAGGTCTACTACGCCCCCAACCACATCATGCGCTCCGAGTGGGAGCGGGCCAAGGCAGCAGCAGCGCAGACCAACGATACGGCCCGTCAGGCCGAGATTTTCCGCAATTTCTTCACCCAGTTCTCCAACCCTCAGTTTCTCAACAGCGGTCGGATGGTCTACTCTGGGCCTTTCGTGCTGACCCGCTGGGTACCGGGTAGCACTATCGAGATGCAGCGCAACCCCCGTTTCTGGATCAAGCCCCCCGGGGGTGAGGATAAGTACGTGCAGAAGGTGGTCTACCGCATCATCCAGAACACCAATTCCCTGTTGGTGGCCATTATGGGTGGAGGGATTGATGCCGGTTCCAGCGTTTCCATAAGCTTCGGCCAGGGTAGAAGCCGCCAGCTCACCAGCCGGGCTCCAGGCCGCTTCGAAATCTGGGCTGTGCCCACGCCCTTTTTCGAGCACCTGGAGATCAACCAGTTCACCAACGTGCAGCGGGCGCGCGACCTGATGCTCGACAACGTCAAGACCCGGCAGGCCCTGATCTACGCCATGAACCGCGAGGGCATCACCCGGGCCTTTTTCGATGGGTTTTACCGGGTAGCCCACACCTGGGTCTCGCCCCAGAACCCCATGTACAACCCCAACGTGACCCAGTACCCCTACAACCCCGAGCGGGCCCGCCAGCTGCTGGCCGAGCTGGGCTGGCGCCCCGGCCCCGACGGAATTTTGCAGCGCACCGTGGACGGGCGTACTGTGCGCTTTGAGATCGAGTGGGCTACCACCGCCGGCAACCAGGTGCGGGAACGCATCCAGCAGTTTGTGGCAGAGAATTACCGTCAGGTGGGGATTGCTGTCCGGGTGAACAACGCGCCCAGCGCGGTTTTGCTAAGCTCGCAGTTCCGCTCGAGGGCCCAGGAGGGCACTTGGACCGGCTTCCTGCACTATGCCTTCAGCATGGGCCAGGCCGATGACGGGGTACGCTCGGCCTGCCGCGACGATGAGGGCAGGGTAACCTATATCCCTACCCGGGAGAACGGCTTCCGTGGGCTCAACTTTGGGGGTTGGTGCAACGAGGAGTACGACCGCTTGCGCAACCAGGCGGTGGTAGAGTTCGACGTGAACCGGCGCAAGCAGCTCTTCGCGCGTATGCAGGAAATCTGGGCCAACGAGGTGGCCATGATTCCCCTGTACTTTGTGGCGGACGCCCGGGTCTTCCGGGTAGGGTTGGTCAACTACGTCTCCTCCACTTTCGCCAACTCGGCCTACCCCACCATCGAACCCTGGCTGATTGGCTGGGAGTCCCGTGGGGCCCAGAAGGTCTACGACCAGGCCAAATACGCCCAGCGTATCCGCTAACAGGCCTCCTTTTCGCCCACCCCGCCCCGAAGTGGGCGGGGTTTTCTCCACCGTTTGGTGGATGGGCCTTTAGGTGCAAAAAAGCTGGTAGAAGGTATTATAGGAGGCGTGTTTGCCTATACCGTTCGACGCTTGCTGCAAATGATACCCCTATTGTTTGCAGCATCCATCGTGATCTTTACCCTTCTAGCCCTACAGCCGGGCGACCCATTGGATGAGCTTCGCCAGCAGAACCCCCGCATCACCGCGGAACAGCTCGAGCAGCTTCGGCGGGCCTACGGCCTTGATCAGCCCATCTACGTGCGCTACTTCAAGTGGCTGGGGCGGGCTTTGCAGGGCGATTTTGGCCAGTCGCGCACCTATGCGACCCCGGCAGGGCACTTTATCTTTGGGGAGCGGCTGCCCCGTACCTTGGTGCTTTCCGGGGCGGCTTTGACCCTGGCCTTACTGGTGGCTATCCCAGTAGGCATTTTTTCCGCGGTGCGGCAGTATAGCCGGGCCGATTACGCTATCACCTTCCTTTCCTTTGTGGGTTTCTCCATGCCCGTCTTTTTCCTGGGCATTCTGCTTTTGTTTCTTTTTGCTGTCTGGCTGCCTGAGAAGCTGCCCTGGTTCCCCAAGTTCCCGGTGCAGAGTATCTCCGACTATCAGTGGTCGCAGGTGGTCAACCGGGAGATCGGCTTTTTTCAGTTCATCGGCGACTGGGCCTTTAAGCTAACCCTACCGGTACTGGCTTTGTCCACCATTCAGATGGCCTCTTGGACACGTTACATGCGGGCTAGCTTGCTCGAGGTTCTGAACCAGGACTACATTCGCACCGCTCGGGCCAAGGGGCTGGGCGAGCGCATCGTTCTCTACAAGCACGCTTTGCGCAACGCCCTGATTCCCATCGTGACCCTGGTGGGTCTGGCTATTCCTGGGGTCTTTGGCGGGGCCGTCATCACCGAGACCATCTTCTCCTACCCCGGTATGGGCCGGGCCATCTTCGATTCCCTGATTGATAAGGACTATAACGTGGCCATGGCCGCACTGGCCTTTCTGGCCCTGCTGACCGCTACCTTCAACTTGCTGGCCGACCTGATGTATGCGGTGGTGGATCCCCGCATTCGCTATAGTTAGGGGTTTGTATGGCTGCTGTTGCCTCTACTTCCCAAGCAAAACCTCAGTCTACCTGGGCCTTGGCCTGGCGCCGCTTCCGCAAGCACAAAGCGGCGATGTTCTCCCTAGGCGTGGTGATTTTCCTCGTTTTAATGGCCATTTTTGCTCCCTGGATTGCTCCTTACGAGCCTACCGCACAGCCTACCGGGGACAACCTGGCGGACTATTACTTCCTGGGGCCGACCCGCGAGCACTGGCTAGGTACCGACGAATTAGGCCGCGATGTGCTCTCGCGCATTATCTACGGAGCCCGTATATCCTTATTGGTGGGCTTCGTGGCCGCTTTCGCTGCGGCCCTGCTGGGTACTACCCTGGGGGTGCTGGCAGGCTATTTTTCTGGCCGGCCTCTGCGCTTTTACGCCGGCCCCTTGGCCCGGCTTCGGGATGGCTGGCGTCCCTGGCCGTTTGCGTTGTGGCGGGTAGTTTCCTGGGTTTTGCTCTACGGGCTGCTTTTCTTTGTGGCCAGCCTGGTCTGGACCCTCTCAGGAGACAACGTGCGGGCCCTTTTGGGGGGAAGTCTTTCGCTTAACAATGTGCTTTCCTTGCTAGGGCTGCTAGTGGTCTGGGGTTTACTGCTTTTCGCTGCGGTCTGGGGGTTGTTTGGGCAGGCGCGCTTAGATTTGGACATCGCTATCTCGCGCTTTATGGACTTCATGCTCACCATCCCCGAGCTGCCCCTACTGCTGGTGCTTTCGGCTTTGTTGCGCGACCCACAAGGCGCCGCTGGCCGCTGGGCCCAGGAGGTGTTTGGGGAGGCTGCCTCGGTGTTTATCATCATCACCATCATTGTTCTGTTTGGGTGGATTGGTACCGGGCGTCTGATCCGGGGCGCCGTACTCAGCCTACGCGAACAGGAGTTCACCACCGCGGCCCAGGCTCTGGGGGCGGGGGAGGCCCGGATTATGTTCCGCCACCTGGTGCCTAACGCACTGGCGCCCTTAATCGTAAATGCCACGCTGGCCATCGGGGGGGCTATCCTGACCGAGGCGGCCCTTTCCTTCTTGGGCTTCGGCATCCAGCCTCCGGTAGCGACCTGGGGCAATATGCTAAACAACGCCCAGGAGTACATCTTCACCGCGCCCTGGTTAGCGCTGGCGCCTGGCTTTATGATCTTTATCACCGTGCTTTCCTTCAACTACCTGGGGGATGGCCTGCGGGATGCCCTAGACCCGCGCAGTCGCTTGTAGCCCAGCCGCCCTTCGGGGCGGTTTTTTACCATGGTTTTTCCCTAAATGCCGGTATGGTGGGGCACATGCGCTGGATAGTTGCTTTAGGACTGATGCTTGGCGCGCTAGCCGTGGCCCAGGACCTTAGCCCCCGCAGGGGCTGTGGCCTACCGGCAGAAGGGGAGGTCTGCCTTAGCGCTTTGGGCCTGTTGCGCCTCGAGGGCGGCGGCTTGGCAGCGGGGGGGCTGTTGGAAGGGCGGGGCCGGGCGGAGGAGGCTGAGCTACGTTTCAGCCTGGGGCTTTGGTACCAGGGAGCCTGGCAGTGGGGGCTGCTCGAGGCGTACCTCGAGGGCAGGCTGGCCGACCTGACCCTGAGCCTAGGCAAGCGGGTGGGCCTGGGGGGGCCCTGGCTCGATACCCTAATGGGCCAGGATGGGCGCTGGGGGGTGTTTGCTTCCTATCCGGCCGAGGCCGTGGTGCTCGAGCTGGCCTACCTGCCCCACCCGAGGCTAGCCGGGGGACAGGGGTACTTGGGGTTTGTGTGGGCGGGGCTTCGGGCCGGTGGCCTGGTGGAGGTGGAGGCAGGGGTAAGGTTCATTCCCCGGATAGGGCTTTTGGGGCCGCTAGGCGAGCTGTTTTGGCAGGAGGATAGGGGTTTTTGGGCTAGAGGGTCGGTTCCGCTCCCTCTGGGGCAGGCCCTGGCTCAGCTTGCCCCAGCGGAAGCCGGGAGCGAGTGGGCCGCCTGGGTGGAGGCCCTAGATAAAAGTGGGCTGGAGGGGGTGCTCTGGTGGAACCCGGAATGGGACTATCTGCGCCAGGGGAGCCTCCCTAGCTTTTGGCTCTCCCCCCGCAAGCTGCTTTTGGGGCTGGCCTACACCTGGGATAAGCAAGTAAGGGGGGGCCTCGAGGTTTCCTTGGCCCCGGTGGAGGCGCTGCGGGTCTATCTGGAGCTTCAAGGGCGGTAGGGCTGGTAGCCGGCTTGCACAAAGTAGAGGCCCTGGGCTGGGGCTGTTGGCCCGGCATCTTTGCGCTGGCCGTTTTTGAGTAAGGTTTTGATCTCGCTGGAGTCGCGCTTGCCCAGGCCCACCTCGACCAAGGTGCCTACCATGCTGCGCACCTGGCCGCGGAGGAAGCCCGAGCCTACGAACTCCAGCCAGACCTCCCGCCCCCCCTCGGCGGGCCAGACCTCGAGGTGGGCCCGGTAAATCTCCCGCACGGTACTGCGTTCCTCCTTAACCGCAAAAGCCCGGAAGTCGTGTAGGCCTACCAGGTGTTCCAAAGCATGGCGCATGGCAATCAGGTTTAGCGAATGGGGAATCCACCAGACCCGGTGGCGCTCCAAAGCAGGCGGCATGCGGCGCTGCAAGATGCGGTAACGGTAGGCCCGCCAGTGGCAGCTCTTGCGGGCATGAAAGTGGAGCGGAACCTCCTCGGCCCGTAAAACCCGGAGGTCGGGCGGGAGCAGGCTGTTGAGGGCGTAGGGGATTTTTTCCGTGGGAATGCGGTCTTGGGTGTCGTAGTGAACGGGCATGGCTAGGGCGTGCACACCGGCGTCGGTGCGGCCACAGGGCCAGATCTTGGGCTTTGCTCCGGGAATCTGGCCCAAAGCCGCCTCGAGCACCTGCTGGATGGTGCGCTCACCCTTGGCCTGAATTTGCAGCCCGGCGAACTGGGTGCCGTCGTACTCGAGGGTGAGGAGGATGCGCCGGAGGCTTAGGGGTGTCGCGGGTGGTTCTGGCGTTTCCAAGGCGGTTTTTATTCTAGGGCATGCGATGGGCTGCCGGGAAAGACGCCCTACTTGTTGCGCCCCACCACCACGGCCCGGGCCCGCACCACAAGCCGCACCCGCTCGCCGGGCCGGAAGGGGCTTTCCGGGCTTTCCTGCACCAGTAGCTCGCGCTCACCCAGGCGAACCCTATAGGTCAGGTCATGCCCCTTGAACTCGCGGGTGAGTACAGTGGCCTCGAGCTGCGGGAGGTGTTTCAGGGGTGCAGCCAGGCCCAGCCCCTCCGGGCGTAAGGAGAGCAGCACCGGGCCATGGGCCTCTTCCACCAGGGCGATACGGCCCAAGGGGGTTTCGGCCTCGAGGCCCTTGGCTTCACCAGGGATCAGGTTGGTGCGGCCTAGGAACTGGGCCACGAAGGGGGTGCGGGGGCGATGGTAGACCTCCTCGGGGGTGCCTATCTGCTCCAAGCGCCCGGCCCGCATCACCGCCAGCCGGTCAGCGAAGGAGAGGGCTTCCTCCTGGTCGTGGGTCACCAGCACCGCTCCAATGCCGGCTTGCTTCAGGAGGGCCCGCACCTCGTCGCGGGTGGCCTGGCGCAAAGCCGCATCCAGGCTGCTAAAGGGTTCGTCGAGGAGCACCACCTTGGGGCCTGGGGCAATGGCCCGGGCTAGGGCCACCCGCTGCTGCTGGCCACCGGAAAGCTCACCCGGCTTGCGGTCTTTGAAGACGGTTAGCCCTACCAAGCCCAGCACCTCTTCCACCCGTTCTTTTCGGGCCCTGCCCCTCAGATGGCGCAGGCCAAAGGCCACGTTGTCGTAGACGCTCAGGTGGGGGAACAGGGCGTAATCCTGGAAGACGAAACCGATACCGCGCTGCTCTACCGGGCAGCGGGTTACCTCCCGGCCTGCAATCCAGACCTGTCCTTGGTTGGCCCGCTCGAATCCAGCGATGAGGCGCAGGGTGGTGGTCTTGCCGCACCCCGAGGGGCCGAGTAGGGCGAAGACCTCGCTGGGCCCAACGGCAAAGCTGACCTGGTCGACCACCGGTGGAAGGCTGGGGTGGAAGCGTTTGCTTAGGCCCTGGACTTGCAGCACGGGGGGCAGGGCTGTGGACGGGACGGTGGGGCGTTCGGTGTTCAAGGCATTCATCTTCGTTCCTGGGTGAGCAGCAGGCCTACTAAGCCAGCAGAAAACAGCACAATCAGCAGCGCGTAGGGGGCAGCTTCAGCAAACATGGCCTCGGCGGTGTAGCCCCAGATGCGAGTGGAAAGGGTGGAGTAGCCGGCTGGGGCTAGCAGGAAGGTCAGGGGCAGTTCCTTTACCGCAGAGAGAAAGACCAGGGCCATGCTGGCCAGTATTCCCCGCCGCAGCAGGGGAAAGGTGGCTTTGAGAAAGGCCTGTAATGGCCGGTAACCCAGGCTGCGGGCGGCCTCCTCGAGCCGGGGTGGGGCTTGGTAGAGCGCGCTGCGGATAGGGCCGATGGCCTCGGCCAGGAAGTGCAAGGCGTAGGCCAGTACCAATAGGGCCAGGCTCTGGTAGAGGAAGGGCAGAGCCCGCAGGCTGAAGAAAATCAGGGCTAGGGCAAAGGCCAAAGGCGGCGTAGCGTAGCCCAGATAGGCGGCCCGTTCCAATAGGCGGGAAAGTGAGCTAGGGTAGCGCACCCCCAGGTAGGCCAAAGGCAAGGCCAGAAGGGCAGCCAGCAAGGCCGCCGGGGCTGCCGCCTGGGCCGAGTTTTGTAGGGCTTCTTTGATGCTGCTAAGCTCGAGGGGGTAGGCGGGCTGGTTTAGCCAGTAGACAATGGAGGTGAGGGGTACCAGCAAAGCCCCCACCACAAGGAGCACCATGAGGGCATAAGCGGGCAGGCTCCAGGCGCCCAGGGGTACTGGGCTAGGCCTCCGGGCGCTGCCTAGGCCCACCCGGCTTAGGGTCAGGTTTTTCAGCAGACGGGCCTCGAGCCAGAGCAGGCTTCCGGTGAGCAGAATAAGCATCAAAGAGAGCCAGGCTGCGTACACCCGGTCGAAAGAGGCCGCGTACTGCAGGTAGATGGCGTAGCTAAAGGTCTCGTAGCGCACCAAGCTGACCACCCCGAAGTCGCCCAGCACGTGTAGACCAATGAGGAGCCACCCCGCGTACAAGGCAGGCCGGAGCTGCGGCAGCACCACCCGCAAAAAAACCTCAAACCCCCGGTAGCCCAGGCTGCGGGCCGACTCCTCGAGGCTGCTGTCCAGGCCCAGCAGGGCTGCCCGCAGGTTCAGAAATAGATAGGGATAGGTGAAGAGGGTGAGTACACCCAAGGCCCCCAGGTAGCCCGTAGGCCGGGGCCAGGGAAAGCCCAGGAGCATTTCCAACCACCCCCCGCTCCCAGTAGCCCCAAAAAACCCAAACACCCCCACATACCCCGGCACCGCCAGCGGCAAAACCAGCAGTACCGTCCAGAGGCGCTTGCCCCGCAGGTTGGTGCGGCTGGTAATCCAGGCCAGGGGCAAGGCCAGCAGGGTGGAAAGAACGATCACTCCAGCCAACAGGGCCAGGGTATTGCCCAGCAGGTACAGGTTGCGCGGGCGCAGGACGATCTCCGCAAGTTGGCTGGGCTCGGCCTGGGCTGCCCGCAAAACCAGGTATAGCATGGGCAAGAGCACCGCCAGCCCGATCAGGAGAGCTACGGCCAGCAGGCCCTTGGGAATGGGTTTACTCAGCCGAGAGACCATGAAGACCAGCGCATTGACGCAAGACCGATGGAGCGCCAACCGCTCCTCCAAGCCAGCAACCTTCAAACTAGCAAGCTATGGAAAATAAATCAAGTATTCTAGTCGGGATTTATGTATATTGAAAACAAGAATCATTTGCAAAAATGCCTGCAGCCGTAGAGCCTGTGAGGGCTGCGCTCAGGATAAGGGTTCGCTTGGATTGGCAAAGAAGGCCCTGCGGTTTTCCGGCCAAAAGAGCCAGACCAGGCCCAGGATGGGCTGGATGAGCGGCAGAAAGCCGTAATCCACCCCGAAGTCGTGCCAGACCGTGCGCCCGATCACCTCGGGCATCAGCCGGCTCAGGGTGCCCACCCCCAGCACCCCGGCGGTCTCGAAGGTCAGCACCACCACCGAGACCCACCAGGCCCAGGGCGCGCGTCGCACAAAGGCCACCGTGGCCACCAGGTAGAGGCTGGCCGCCACCGCCGAGAGAATAGGGGGGAGGTAGTCGGTCACACCGGGCTTGAAGAAAAGCTGGTAGAGGGCTCGAGCCCCAGCAGAAAGGGCCAGCAATGGGTACGAGACGGCCAGAACCTGCCCAAAAGCCCGGATGAGGGTAGGCGTGGAGGGTCGCTTCATGGCCTCAAGTCTACGGCTTGTTTCGGGGTGCGTCACAGTTGCAAATGATTCCTGTTTTCAATACTCAATAAATCCGAGCGGAATACTTGACTTTATTTGTCCAGCCCAATAGACTCTCGCTGGAGCCGGAAGGCTCGAGGAGGTTAGCGTGAGACGTGGTTTCCTACTCTTTACAGCAGTGGCCCTTTTCAGCTTAGGACAGGCCCAGCAGCAGACCCTTACCATCTACTCAGGCCGGGGCCAGGGGCTGGTGGAGCCTTTGGTGCGGCAGTTCCAGGCCGAGACCGGCATCCGGGTTAACGTCCGCTACGGCACCGACGCCCAGATTCTGGCTGCGTTGCAAGAGGAGGGCAGTCGTAGCCCTGCCGACCTTTTCTGGGCCAATACCGCCGGTGCTTTGGGGGCGGCTTCGGAGCGGGGGCTTTTTGTTCGCTTGGGCGAGGCCATCACCCGAATTCCGGTGGGGTTTGTGCCGGCCAGCCGGCAGTGGGTGCCCCTGACCGTGCGCCTGCGGGCGGTGGCCTACAACCCGGCCCGGGTCAAGCCCGAGGATCTGCCCAAGAGCATTCTGGATCTGCCCAAGCTCACCCAGTACAAAGGCCGCATTGGCTGGACGCCGACCTACAGCAGCTTCCAGGACATGATTGCGGCCATGGTGGTGCAGTTTGGCGAGGCCCGTACCCGGCAGTGGTTGGCCGAGATGAAGGCCCTCGAGCCCAAAGCCTATGCCTCCAACCCGGCCATGATGGAGGCCATCCGCTCGGGTGAGATCGACCTGGGCTCCTCCAACCACTACTACATGCTGCGCTTTGTGCGGGCTGGCCAGCAGATCGGTACCTACTACTTCGCCGATGGAGACGTGGGCAACCTAGCGTTGGTTACGGGGGCGGGTATCCTCAAGACCTCCAAAAACCCGGCCACCGCCAACCGCTTCTTGCTGTGGTTGCTCTCACCCAAAGGACAGCAATACTTCGCTAGCGAGGTCACCGAGTACCCGGTGCTCAAGGGAATTGTGCTGAACCCAAACCTGCTGCCCCTTGAGCAGGCCGTTAACAAAGGGCCTAAGGTAGATTTTGAAAAACTGCCCCTGGACACTGCCCTAAAGCTCCTACGCGAGGCGGGGCTGCTGTAGGCTAGGGGTTGAGGCACAGCCGGGGCCTAAGCCCCGGCCGCTTGTTTTGGGCTAGAAAGTAGAAGGTACATTCATCCCCACCCCTTTTTTGGCATACTATAGGGCGCTTATGGAGCCCTCTTCCCTCAACCCCATGCGCCCGCTCTGGCTTTTTATGGGCTTTTTCTTTGCTGGTCTGGGATTCATCGGTACGGTCGTACCGGGTATGCCCTCGACCGTGTTTTTCATCCTAGCGGCTTACTTTTTTTCCCGCAGCAGCCAGCGCTTCCTAAACTGGATTCTAAACCTGCCTAAAATAGGGCCCATCGTGCGCGACTACCGATCAGGTCTGGGGATGCCCCGCCGGGCCAAGATTCTGGCTTTGTGCATGCTGAGCTTTTTTGCCCTCACCAGCGCCATCTTCCTGATACCGGTTTTGTGGGCAAAGGTGCTGGTGTTATTGCTGGGAGCAGTGGGGTTTTGGTTCATTCACCGCAGGGTGCCCACCAAGGAAGTTGTGCTGGCCCAGCAGCAGTTAGGCGAGGCGCACTAGCCCTAATCGCTTCAGTTTTCTAGCGGGATGGTATAAAACAAGCTATGGTGGAGCGCCTAACCGAACAGCTTCTCGAGGATGAAGCCCTTACCGACGGCCTGTCGGATGAGGAGGCCAATGAGCTTATCGGCTGGCTTATCGGCATTATGGAGGACCTCGAGGCGGACTCGGAAGCGGCCACCGAAAAGTATGCTGGCCATCTCCGGCGGCTTGGGCATGAGATGGCCCGGATAGCCCGTCGCTACACCGTGCCCATCGAAGAGCTGATTGAGTTAGTGGAGGTGGCCTGGGAGGAACCCGGCGAGGCCTCGGGGCCTAGGCCCATGCAGGCTTAGATGAGGGTGAAGATTAAGATTTCTTAAGGGTTTTTGGTGCAAATGTAACGCTCTTGAAACGGGGCAGGGTTTACCCTGCCTACATGTTCAAAGAGCCTGTATTCCCAGCTGAATTTAGCCATACCCGGTTCCCCCGGGCTCAGCCCCGGCCTATGGGAGGGGGGCGCGTCTCTTTACGTAACTGGCTGCTGCCCGCCCTCAGTGAGTTTAGCGGTCTTGTGACCTCGCGCGCCCAGATGCGGCCAAGGCCCCAGGCCTGATATTCAGCCCTCCGGGCCCACCCAGCCTCCTGGCGGCCCTTTTTTAGCGCTCGAGCCGAGCGCGGGGGTAGAGGTGTTCATCCTTATGCACGTAGCCCATCTGCCGGGCCAACCCTTCGCGGTAGCGGGGGTCGGCGGCGGTTTGTAACTCCTCCAGAAGCTTTTGCTTTTGTTGCTCGAGCTGAGCCACCCGTAGCTTTGTGGCGGCTATCTCGCGCTGAATGTGCACGTTGCGCTGAACCTCGAGGCCCAGCAAAAGCAATAAATGCAGGCTTCCAAGGGCAAAAACCAAATGCAAGAAGCGATAAATGGCTCTCTCCACGGTAAAGTTAGTATAACACCGCTCCAATGGCCTGCTGGTGCGCAGGCCCGTTGAGCTGAAAAAGGGGGGCTTCCTAGGGGCGCATGCGGGTGTACATGCGAGGGAAGGGAATGGCCTCGCGGATGTGCTCGATGCCGCAGATCCAGCGCACGGTGCGCTCCAGGCCTAGGCCAAAGCCAGCGTGGGGAACGGTTCCGTACAGGCGCAGATCCATGTACCAGTCGAAGACGGCTTCCGGCAGATTGTGCTCGCGGATTTTTTGCCGCAACAGCTCGGGGTCGTGGATGCGTTCCGAACCACCGATAATCTCACCCACTCCTTCAGGGGCCAGCAGGTCGGCGTTTAGCACCAGCCGGGGGTCTTCCGGGTCGGGTTGCATGTAAAAGGCTTTGATGGCCGCGGGGTATTTTTCCACAAAGACCGGACGGTCGAACCCTAAGGTGAGGGCGGCCTCGTGGGGAGCGCCAAAGTCGTCGCCCCAGGCCAGGGGGGCTAGGCCCAGCTCGGGTTTTTCCTGGGCCAGGCGGTTGATCCTTTCCACTGCTTGGGTGTAGGTGATGCGGGGGAAGTGGCCCTGGGCGGTGGTTTGCAGGACTGTGGTGTCGCGCTCGAGCATCTCTAGCTCGAGTTTTTTCTCCTCCAGTACCCGCCCTGCCAGGTAGGCCACCAGCTCTTCCTGCAAGGCCAGGTTTTCGGCGTGGGTCATGAAGGCCACCTCGGGTTCTACCATCCAGAATTCCAGCAGGTGGCGCCGGGTCTTGGAGCGCTCTGCCCGAAAGGTAGGGCCGAAGGTGTAGACCTTGCCAAAAGCCATGGCTCCAGCCTCGGCGTAGAGCTGGCCCGACTGGGAGAGGTAGGCCTTTTCCCCATCGAACAGGTCGACCTCGAAAAGGTCGGTGGTGCCCTCCACGGCATTGGGAGTCAGGATGGGGGCATCCAGCCGGAGGAAGCCGCGCTGGTGGAAGAAGTCGTGGATGGCCCGCTCGATCTCGTCCCGCACCCGGAGCACCGCCCAGGCCCGGCGGTGGCGCAGGTAGAGGTGGCGGTGATCCATCAGGAAATCCACCCCGTGTTCCTTGGGGGTGATGGGGTACTCCTGGCTGGGCCGGGCCACTACCTTCAGCCCGCGCAGGGCCAGCTCAAAACCGCCGGGGGCCCGGCTATCGGCCCGCACCACTCCCCAGGCTTCCAACGAGGTTTCCTGGGGCAGGTGGTCGGCCAGCTCAAAGTCCTCCTCGGTTAGCTCGCCTTTGAAGGCCGTAGCCTGAATGAAGCCGCTGCCGTCGCGTAGCTGTAGAAAGTGAATCTTGCCCTTGGAGCGCCGGCCTACCAACCAGCCGCGCAAAAGCACTTCCTGGCCTTGGTACTTGGCGATTTCCTCAATAAAAACCCGTTGCACCAGCCGATTGTACCCGGTGCAAAGCGGGTGGAAAAGGTGGCTGGAGGCACGGCGGGGG